>JAISJB010000001.1 GCA_031261715.1 Endomicrobium sp. | reverse complement strand
ACCACATACTCCACCGCTTGTGCGGGCCCCCGTCAATTCCTTTGAGTTTCAACCTTGCGGTCGTACTCCCCAGGCGGTTCACTTAATGCGTTAGCTACGATATAGAAGGGGTCGATACCTCCCACATCTAGTGAACATCGTTTACAGCTAGGACTACCAGGGTATCTAATCCTGTTTGCTCCCCTAGCTTTCGTATTTCAGCGTCAGTAATGAACCAGGAAATTGCTTTCGCCATTGGCGTTCCTCCTGATATCTACACATTCCACCGCTACACCAGGAATTCCATCTCCCTCTCTCACACTCCAAGTTAAACAGTATCCTTAGACTATTTCTGGTTAAGCCAAAATCTTTCACTAAAGACTTATCTAACAGCCTACATACACTTTACGCCTAGTAATTCCGAGTAACGCTTGCCACCTACGTATTACCGCGGCTGCTGGCACGTAGTTAGCCGTGGCTTTTTCTGAGAGTACCGTCATTGTCTTCCTCTCTAAAAGGAGTTTACAACTCGAAAGCCTTCATCCTCCACGCGGCGTCGCTGGATCAGGGTTTCCCCCATTGTCCAAAATTCCCCACTGCTGCCTTCCGTAGAAGTCTGGACCGTGTCTCAGTTCCAGTGTGTCTGTTCACCCTTTCAGGCCAGATACCCGTTATAGCCTTGGTAAGCCGTTACCTTACCAACAAGCTGATAGGACGCAGAACCATTTCAAAACGCAAAAAGCTTTAACCATAATGTGATGACCACATTGTGGTGTTATGCGGTATTAACTTTAATTTCTCAAAGGTATTCCCCATTTTGAAGTAGGTTTTCTACGTGTTACTCACCCGTTTGCCGCTTAGTTATATATAAACTTCATAAAAATAACTCCGCTCGACTTGCATGTGTTAGGCACGCCGCCAGCGTTCACTCTGAGCCAGGATCAAACTCTCATTAAAATCATTTAAAAGTTTTTTACAAGCTCTAGATTTATTTCTTAAATTAAATTCTGAATTACAATAGTCACGCACTCATTATTTACATTGCGAGGTGTCATTAAAATTTCAAAGAACAAACAAATTAAATTTTACAATTCAAATACTATATAACATTTATATTATTTTGTCAAATAAATTTTATTACTCAAATCAAATTTGTGAGCTTAATATTTCTAAAGCTTCTTTAGTATTAGAAATTTTACCTTTAGATATAGCTTCATTAACAAATTCAAGTAATTCTCCTATGTGTGGCCCAGATTTTAAATTAAATTGTTTCATTATAATGTTACCATCAATAATTTTAGGCAAAGAAATTTGATATTTATATTGATAATAATCAAATAACAATTTCTGTACATTTTGTTTTTGCATTTTTAATGTTTTCATAGAAAAACACTTTAGTTTTATGTAAGAGTACCAATCTGCCATAGATAAAATTAATAAATCTGGTATATCTTCTTTAATATCTCTAAAAAGTTTTAATGCTGCTCTTATAGTAATAACTTTATTTTTAGTTAAATTTGACGGACGCATATGGTTTGCAATTAACAATGTTGATATATCTATATCTTTTTTACTAAATTTCATTAATTTCATTATTTTTTTTATTTTTAATGCTCCTTGTACATCATGTCCTAAAAAATGCATTTTGTTGTTTTTATAACTAACTGTTTCTGGCTTTGCATTATCATGTAACAAAGATACAAACTTTAATAAATTACTTCTAGTGACATATTCTGATAACATAATATTATTATTAAAATGCTTTTGTAAGTGAATATAAGTTTTCGGAAAAAATATTTCTAAGTTATTTAAAATGTTTTCTACAGATTTCATAGTTTCAAATGAATGTTGTAATAATCCACCTGGATGATAGTAATGTTGTTTATTAGCTTTTTCTAAATTTTTTATTTCTGGTAAAACTGCAGTAAGTAATTTACATTTATACATATGTTTAATTAATTTATAAGCTGTATTAGAAGATAATATTTGACAAAATTCATTTTTAATTCTTTCTGGAGATATAGTACTTATTAACTGAGCATGTTCTTTGATTTGTCTAAGTGTGTTTTTAGTTGGGATATATTGATATTTTGACATAAATCTAAACACTCGTAACATTCGTAATGGATCAGAAACAAATACTTTATTAGAAATTGTATCAAGAATCTTTAATTGTAAATCATTAAAGGTCTTTTGTGAATCATGTTGAGATACTATTATATTTAACTTAAAATTTACAAAAGTATTTAATTTAAATGCTAATGCATTAATAGTAAAATCTCTGTTTAATAAATCTTCTTGTATATTATTGCCATTCATCATTGCTATATCAACGTGTTTGATTTGTAAAGTATGTTTTAATATAACTCTATAAATATGCTTTGTATCATCTAATATAATTAATTTAGCATTAAAAAAATTGGCTATTTTTTTAGAATATTCATAAACATTATTGTTAATAATTAAATCAATATCATGAATATTATTAATGTGTTGTAAGAACATATCTCGTACAAAACCTCCAACAACATAAACATTTAATCCTATAGATAAAGATTGTAATTTACGTAAAATGTTTAAACTTTCTTCTTTTATATTTTCTTGTAAATAATAATCAATACTATTTTGTTTTTTATTCATTTAAATTAACCTCTAATAGCAAGTTACTAATATTTTACCACTATAGAATAGCATATCATACTTATATATATCATAAAATAATATCGAAAAGAATTTAAAAAATTATAAACTAATTATTGTATAATAATTAAAGTTATGTCTATTTTTGGTAAATATGAATCTATAGTTGAAAAACTTCTAATTACAGCAAGGGTAAATAATTTTCATATATATATTGTTGGAGGTTTTGTACGAGACTTATTACTACATAAACAGTCCAATGATTTAGATATTATGGTTTGCGATAATCTTAACAATAAGTATCAAAGCGAATTAGCAGGAATTAGATTTGCAAAAATTCTTCAGCAAAAATTTAATTTATATAATTTAACTATATTTCCAAAATTTAAAACTGCTAAATTAGTTATGGATAACCAAGAAATAGAATTTATTGTTCCTAGAAAAGAATATTATCAAATAAATTGTAGAAATCCAGTACATGTCAGATTAGCTTCGTTAAAACAAGATGCTTTAAGAAGAGATTTTACTATTAATACTTTGTTTTTAAGAATACATGATATGCAAATTTTAGATTTGACCTTACAAGGAATTAACGATATACAAAATAGATTTATAAAAGTTATAAAACCTTTTAATCCTAAGATAGTATTTAGACAAGATCCATTACGAATGTTACGAGCTATAAGACAAAGTTTGCAGTTAGACTTTAAAATAGAAGAACGCACTTACAACGCCATAACAAAAACGTCAAGATTTATTACACTTGTTCCTAAAATTAAAATATTAAATGAATTAAACAAAATTATAAAAGAACACAATCCCATGCCAGCTATTCATATGTTACATGACACTAATCTATTTAAATATATATCTAAATCATTAAATATTGAAAAATTACTACAAAAAACTCCGACGGCTGGACTCGAACCAGCAACCAATCGGTTAACAGCCGATCGCTCTACCAATTGAGCTACATCGGAAACAATAAAACGAAACAAATACACATTGTCTTTATATATGTTAACATTATATCTTTTTTTTTAAATTATTATCAATTTTTAACATTGACAACATTAACTTTTTATTTTATACTACATATGCTTGTTGTGTTTATATATAAATAATTTCAGCGAAATTATTTTATTTAGGAGTCATAAAAATTTTTTATGAAAAGAACATTTCAACCAAATAATCATAGAAGAAAGAAAAGAATTGGATTTAGAGCTAGAATGTTTACTGCTAGTGGCAGAAGAATAATAAATTCGCGTAGAAAGAAAGGTCGCAAAGTTTTAAGTGCATAAAATTAATAAATGATTTTATAAAGAAGCTTATATATGCCACTATATAAAAGATTTACTTTAAGCTATTTTGAACGGCTACATAAAAAAAATGATTTTAAAAAATGTTTGGATATGGGACAACTCTTACAAAATAATAAGATGAAAATCGTAGTTTACCAAAGGAATGATGATAATAACATACAACGGTTGGGTCTTATTACATCACACAAAGTAGGAACAGCTGTTGTTAGAAATAAAACTAAAAGACTTATCAGAGAAGTTTTTAGACTTCATAAACATTTGATAAAAACACAATTAGATCTTATTATAATTTTAAGTAAACAAACTGTATTATTAGATTATAACAATATAAAATCTAATTTTTTAAATTTGCTTAAGAAAGGTGGTTATTATTAACAGAATTAATAATATTGTACTTTATATTATTAAGTTATACATAATGATTTCATCAATCTTTGCTTTTCAACATAGATGTCGTTTTTATCCCACGTGTTCTGTTTATGCATATAAGGCTATAACAGTACATGGTTTTTTAAAAGGAGGCAGTCTTACCATTTATAGATTACTTAGATGTCATCCATTATGTAAAGGAGGCATTGAATATGTTCCATGCCCTTCAGATAAGTTAAGGAAAATAAAATAAAAATGAGAATAAATAATATCTTTTGTACATTACTATTATTTTCTTTCTTTTTTCTATCTAATCACAGCTTTGCTAACAATTTAATATTAAACAATTCAAATGGTATTAGTAATAGGCAAAAAATTTATGATCAAGAAAGTTTCATTACAATTGAACAAACTAACTATAAAATTGTTTTTACAAATAAGGGAGCTGCAATCAAATCTTGGGCTATTAGAGAAAATAATGGACATTGGTTAGAATTATTAAATCCACATTTAACTAATTTTATATCTAATTTTGAAGATTGTATCTATAAAATTATTTTTAGTTCTAATAATAAGATATGTTTTGAATATGTTTCACCTAAAGGTTGGAGAATCGTTAAAACATATTATTTATCTTCTTGTGGAAACATGCACAATGTAACCTTTGTTATAGACAGAATTAAACCTAATATACAACTACCTACATTAGAACTTAATTTTAATTCTTTAAACATATTAAATAATAAAAGTGAAATTAATCATGGTAATACATCCAAAATTTTAATTTGTAGTCAGGTTAAGCCAAATAATGTTAAATTATTAAAATATAGTAAGGTATTGTACGGTTCATTATATAAATGGATAGCTTTTAGCAATAGATATTTTGTTTTCGCACTTATTCCTAATAAATCTTCAGATTTCGATCAAATTAATATTATAAAAAATGTTAAACCTTTACATTATCACATTAAGTTTAAAGCTAATAACACATTAAATAAATATAATTATTCAGTTAATTTTTTTGTTGGACCTAAACTTTATAAAAGTTTAAAGAGTTATAATTTGAATTTAGAAAAAGTAATAGATTTTGGATTTTTTAGTTTTTTAGGCAAACCAATTTTCTTAATTTTACTATCCTTACATAAGCTTACAAATAATTACGGATGGGCTATTATTTTACTTACAATAATCATGCAACTTTTAATGTTGCCATTAACATTAAAAAGTTTTAAATCATTAATAACAATGAAACATATTCAACCTAAAATACAAAACATACAACAACAATACTCTGATAATTCTAAGCAAATGCAAATGGAAATCTTAAATATTTATAAAACACAACAGATCAATCCTTTAAGTGGATGTTTACCTACATTACTACAGCTACCTATTTTTTGGGCATTTTTTACTATTCTAAGAAATGTTTATGAACTTCACAATGAAAGTTGGATATTGTGGATACGAGATTTATCATCTCCTGATAAATTAATAAATATAGGAAATTTTTATATTAATGCTTTACCAATCATTATGGGGATAATAATGTTTGCGCAACAAAAAATAACTAGTACAACATCTGATTTATCTTCATATAAAAAAATGATGTACATTATGCCTATGTTATTTACTGCAATGTTTTGGTCTTTTCCTTCTGGGGTAATAATATATTGGATTATAAATAGTATCTTTTCATTATTAGAACAGTGTTATATTCTTAAAAAAAATAGTAGTGGGAGAGATGGCCGAGCGGCTTAAGGCGCAGTTTTGGAAAAGCTGTTTACTAACAAACATTAGTAACTAGGGTTCGAATCCCTATCTCTCCGTTCTTTTATCAAAGCAGGAGAGATGGCCGAGTGGTTTAAGGCGATAGTCTTGAAAACTATTATAGGATAAAATTAATTCTATCTAGGGTTCGAATCCCTATCTCTCCGTTCTTTTATTGCTTTTTTCTGAGTTATAACAATGTTTTTTATGTTGTATTTGTGTTTATAGACAATTATGCTTGATATGCAAGATACTACTATTACATATTTCATTTGACATTTGAATAGAATCAAAAATAAAGGTAAACTTATAGTAGCCATAATTGAACCTAATGAAACATATCCAAAAATAAAAAAACATATTATAAATATACAAATTGACATTATTGTAGGTATAAGGAATAAGTACACAAACATTCCCAAACTTACAGCAACACCTTTTCCTCCTTGAAACCTCAGAAAAATAGGAAATAAATGTCCGACTAAAGCTGTAAATATTATAATTGTAATATACAAAAAAGATGAAGTAATATATGTTTTTGCAACATAGACAGATATCCAGCCTTTAAAAACATCTAAAATGAAAGTACAAATACCAGCAGTATAACCAGACATTCTGAACGCGTTTGTAGTGCCAACATTCTTTGACCCTACAGTACGAATATCAATTTTACTAATACATTTAGAAAAAATATATGCAAAAGGTATTGAAGTAATAATATATGTAACAAAAATATAAATAATTTTAATAAGCATAACTAAAGTTAAGAAATTTTTTTAAATATGCAAAGTATCGGAACACAATTCAATTTAAACTGTTTTCTTAAATAATTTTCAAGAAATCTTTTATAAGAATAATGTACAAGTTCTATATTATTTACAAAAAAAACAAATGTTGGTGGAAGAGATGCCACTTGTATACAATTTTTAATCACTAAAGTTTTTCCCTTACTTATACAAATTTGTGTTTTAATAATATTTAATACACATTGATCTAATTCAGATTGTTTAATTTGTTTTAAACATTGTTCAATTAATACTTTTGATTTTATTAAGAGTTTATGCAAATTATACTTTGTTTTAGCTGAAACAAATAATATGTTATCAACCCAATGAATAAATTTGAGTTTATTAAGTTTTTGATTCAATAACAATTTAGTTGTGATAAACTTATGCTCATTATTAATTAAATCCCATTTATTTACAACTATAATTATAGGTTTTTTCTTATTAAATAATAATCTAGCTATTTTTATTTCTGTAGCTCCTATTCCATCTAATGCATTCACTACTAGAATAATAATGTGTCCTTGTTCAATAGCATAGTTAGTACTCAATAAGGATAAAAATTGCATACTTGAATCCATTTTACTATTATGTGATATTCCAGCTGTATCTGTTACTAAATATTTATGATGCTGATATATGATTGAAACTTTAATACTATCTCTCGTTGTATAAAATTTATTATATGTAATACTTTTATTTTCATTGGCAAGAGCATTAATAATGGAAGATTTCCCAACATTTGATTTTCCAACAAGAACTATTTTAGTTACATTTATATCCTCAATCTTATCATTAGTGTCAGATTGATAATTAATGCTATCACAAATTTTATCTAATAACCTATTAATATTTATATTATGTTCAGCAGATATAGTAATTATATTATTAAAACCTAAATTATAAAATTCATATTGCTTTACTTCGTCTTGCTTAGTATCTATTTTGTTAACAATAAGAATAATATTTTTATTATATGTTCTAACCTTTTTTGCAAGTTGAATATCTAATGTATGAATTCCAAATTTACCATCAACAAGAAATAATAATAAATCAGCTTTTTGTATAGTATTATACAATTGTTTCAAAATATCTATAGATAATGTATCCCTAATGTTAGGGTCATATCCAGCAGTATCTGTTATAATAAATTGTTTATTCTTCCATGATACATTAAGTTCATTACTATCTACTGTTGTACCATGATATTTGTTAGTAATAGCTATTCTTTTCTTAATCAATTTATTGAAAGTTGTAGATTTACCTACGTTACATCTTCCAATTAAGACTACTTTTTGAAGCATATTGACTCATTTGATTATTATAAAAATTTTTCTTTCTTTGTTAAAAAACAGGTATGTACTTTTATATTTTTTTATTTTACAATATTCTTTATTAATTATTTTATGCAAAATTACAAATTAGGATATATAATATGAGAAATTATTCTATCGTTATACTTGCTGCAGGTTTAGGATTACGTATGCAATCTTCTACCCCTAAAATTTTGCATCGTCTATCAGGCAAACCTTTAATATATTGGTTGATTGATTGTGCTAAGAAAATTAAACCAGATAATATAATTGTGGTACTTGGATGCACAAATCAAGCTATGAAATTAGCAGATTCATTATTACATACACAAAATAATATAAAAGTAGTTTACCAACAACAACAACTAGGAACAGCTCATGCTTTGTTACAAGCAAAATCTATTTTACAAAATTATGAAGGACTTATTGTAGTTATCAGTGCAGATGTTCCATTAATTCAATCTACTACATTAGTACATTTAATAAATGAAACTATTAATTATCAAGCTTCTGCTATGGTATTAACTGCTGAAGTACATAACTCACATGGTTATGGTAGAATTATTAAAAATTGTGGTGTGTTAGAACGTATAGTAGAAGAAGATAATGCAACAATAGAAGAGAAAAAAATTAAAGAAATAAATTCAGGTATTTACTGTTTTGATAAAGAGCTATGGAAAGCTCTTAATGAAATCAAAATCAATAATAAAAATGGGGAATATTACTTACCAGATGTAGTATACATTTTAAAAAAAATGGGTAAAATAGTTTTGACTACCAAAATACAAGATTCAACAGAAATTATAGGCATAAATACTAAAGTAGAGCTTGCAGAAGTTGAATCTAAATTAAATAAAAAAAAAATATATGAGCTATTAAATAAAGGAGTAAAAATAATTAATATAAATAGTGTATACATATCTTACGATGCTAAAATAGGTAATGACACTGTTATATATCCTGGAGTATTTATTGGAACTAATGTATCAATAGGTAAAGAATGTATAATACAAGGCAATACTTATATTACTGAGTCAACTATTGGTAATAATAATATTATAATGTATTCATACATTTCTCATGCTATTATATTCGATAAAGTTATAATAGGTCCATTTAGTAATATTAGGCCAGCTACGATTTTACAAAATTATGTAAAAATAGGTAACTTTTCTGAAATTAAAAAATCTGTAATAGAAACGCAATCTAAAGTAGGACATCTTTCTTATATAGGCGATACTCACATAGGACAAAATGTAAATATAGGAGCAGGAACAATAACTTGTAATTATGATGGGATAATGAAGCATAACACTATTATTGGTGATAATTCATTTATAGGTTCAAATGTAAATTTAATTGCTCCAATACAAGTTGGAAATAATACTTTAGTAGCAGCTGGGTCTACTATATCAAAAAATATTGCATCTAACAAATTAGTTATAGCAAGGCAAGTAACACAAAAGGAATATAATTTAAAACATTACATGGTATATAAAAATATGCATAAAAATAAAGAGGTAATAATGGATTGTAAAATAATTACAGGGAATGCTAACATTCCACTTGCTAAACAAATAGCTATAAAATTAGGTATTAACTTAACTAAAGCAAGCATAAAACATTTTAGCGATCGAGAAATTCAAGTTAAAATTATTGATAATATACGAGGTTCAGATTGTTATATAGTGCAACCTACATGTTATCCTGCAGTTAATGAATATTTAATGGAACTGTTAATTATAGCAGATGCCTTAAAAAGAGCATCTGCTATGAAAATTACAGCTATAATTCCATATTATGGATATGGAAGGCAAGATAGAAAATCAGAACCTAGAGTTCCTATTACAGCAAGGTTAATCGCAAATCTAATAGCTACATCTGGTATTACTAGAGTTATAACAATGGATCTACATGCAGGGCAAATTCAAGGTTTTTTTGACATTCCAGTTGATCATCTTCGTGGTAAATTTGTTCTTGCAAAATATTTTAAAGAAAAGGCTTTAAATAATATAGTCGTTGTATCTCCAGATGCTGGTGGAGTAGAAAGAGCAAGAAGTTTTGCCAAATCTCTTAACGCAGAATTAACAATTATTGACAAAAGACGGCCATATCCTAATGAAGCCACTATCATGAATATTATTGGCAATGTTTACAATAAAACATGCATAATTGTAGATGATTTAATTGATACAGCAAATACTTTAACAAAAGTGGCTGATGCTATTAAACGAAAAGGTGCAACTCATGTCTTCGCCACAGCCACACATGGTGTATTGTCTGGTGATGCAATACAAAAAATTCAAGATTCATGTATAGAGGAACTTGTTATTACAGATTCTATCCCATTACAAATTAATAAACATAATAAACTGTATAATAAAATAGTGATCTTAAGTGTTGCTTCGTTATTTGCAGAAGCTATCATTAGAATTAAAAGAAATGAATCTATCAGTGCTTTATTCCAAGAGTAAATGTGTAGTATCATATAAGTAATAACTACATAAGGAGAATTTTGAATGAGTAAACTAACACTTAATGCAGAACTAAGAAAAAAAATAGATAACCTTTCATTATTAAGACAGAAAGGCTATATTCCAGCAATAGTGTATGGGAAAAATATTACATCTCAATCTATATACATTGATAGTAAATTATTTAATTTAATTCTACAACACAATGGAGACAATGCAATAATTGATTTATATATCCAAAAATCAGTTATCACAGTTATTATTAAAGCATTACAACGAGATATTATTACACATAAAGTTATACATGTAGATTTCCACATAGTAGTCTTAGAACATTTAATAGAAGTTTCAATTCCTATTCATACAGAAGGTATAGCAGTAGGTGTTAAAAATTTTGGTGGAATATTAGATTTCGTTTTACGAGAAGTAAAAGTAAAAACATTTCCAAATAATATACCACAGAAAATTGTTGTTAATATTAGTGATTTACAAATAGGTCAAGGAATTACAGTTGCGGATTTACCTCATATTAAAGGAGTAGAGTATTTAGATAATCCTTCAAAATTATTATTACATGTTATTAGTCCTTCAATAATTAATGATACTAACATGCAAAATGAATCAGTAAGTAATGAATCAATAGAAAAAGAAGTTAAACCAAATTAAATTATTTTATAATATGTATAAAGATATTAAGCTATTTATAGGATTAGGTAATCCTGAGCAAAGACTACAACTAACACGTCATAATTATGGAGCTATTATTTTAAATGAAATAGCTAAATCAATTGATTTAAGTTTTAAAATATCTTATGAAAAAAAAATAGCTTTTATTAATTACTATAAAACTTGTAAATCACGTATATGGCTTGTAAAACCTATTGTTCCCATCAATTTATCTGGTATTCCTATTTCTCTGTTTATGAAATACAATAAAATTGATCCAAAAGAGATTTTTGTTTTTTATGATGACTGTTCAATACAGTTAGGTAAATATAAAATTAAAATGTCTGGCTCATCTGGTGGACACAATGGAATTAATTCTTTAATTAAATATATAAACAGTGATAATTTCGCTAGAATGAAACTTGGAACAGGCCCAGTTACACAGAATTTAACTATGGTCAAATTTGTATTATCAGAATTTTCTTACAATGATAGTATTAAGATAAACTTTATAAAAAAAATAGCTATTGATATATTTAACAAAATTAACTTAATAGGATTAGAAAAAGCTGTTGCAAGTATTAATCAAAACAAATAAAATGAATAAGACTAATAGTATATCAGGATGTGCAAAAAATTTTCATAATGGACCTTGCGGTGGATTTATTAATGGTAAATGTGAAGTATACAAAAATAAGAGTTGCGTATGGGTTGTAATATACAAAACTATAAAAAAAAATAAAAAACAATTAGAACGTTTTATTAACACTTATATAGAACCTTAGCCAAAAATTTATAATAGGAAATTATTGACTTTGACATTCAGAGAAAAATTAAAATCTAATAAATTTTTAATAACAGCAGAGTTAATGCCACCAAAGGGAGTAGACATACTTCCTTTAACAAAGAAATTAAAGTATTTGACTAATGTTGATGCAATTAATATTACTGATAATCAGCGTGCTTCTATGAGGGCTAGTTCTGTTGCAATAAGCAAAATTATAATCGATCATGGTTTAACACCAATATTGCAGCTTGTAACAAGAGATAAAAATAGAATAGCTTTACAATCTGATTTGCTTGGGGCCAATATACTTGGCATTGAAAATGTATTACTTTTAAGTGGTGATCATACAAATACAAGTGAATACTATAATGCTAAAGCAATTTATGATTTAGATACAATACAATTCATTAAAACAGCTAGATTATTAGAAACTGGTATTGATCTAGTTGGTAAAAAATTATATGGTAGTCCCAAATTTTGTATTGGGGCAGTCACTAACCCTGCAGCAATACCTCAAGAGCTACAAATTTTAATGTTTAAAAAAAAAGTTATAGCTGGTGTAGAGTATTTTCAAACTCAAGCTATTTTTGATGTAAACACATATAAAACATTTTTCATGAAAATAAAAAGTCTCAACAGAAAAGTGTTACCTGGATTAATAGTTATTAAATCTGTAAAATTTATGAAATTTATTCAAACACTGCCAGGAATTAATATTCCACAATATATACAGGATAAAATTTATTTTTCACAAGATCCACTAGCAGAGGGAAAACGTATCTGTTCTTCTATGATTAAAGAATTGCGTTCTTTTGCAGATGGTGTTCATATTATGGCTATTGGTACTGAGGAACATATTCCAGATATCATAAATGATAGTTTTTAAATATATAAATTAAATGAGTGAGAGGTTACTCAATAAATGTTACTACAATTATTAAGAAAAATTTTTTATACTTTTCAAGTATTAACTTTATCATCATTCTGTAATAAAATAGCATTTGCCAATGAAGTGAGTTTAAATATACCTAAACTCAAAAATATTACTTTTACATTGTTTAATTATATAATTACTGGACAACAACTTTTACAATGTGGATTATTAATTTGTTTAATAGGAATTATGTTTGGTATGTATCATTTTTATAGTATAAAAAAATTACCTACGTATAGTAATATGAAAGACATTGCGGAATTAATTTACCAAACATGTAAATCATATCTTATAGTACAATCAAAATTTGTTATACGTTTAGAAATATTACTTGCAATTATCATATTTATATATTTTAGATTAATACAAAATTTATCATTTATTAAAGTTACAATAATATTATTTTGTAATATAATAGGTATTTTAGGTAGTTACTTTGTAGCATGGTTTGGAATGAGAATTAACAATTATGCAAATGCTAGAACAGCATTTGCAAGTTTACAGGGAAACCCGATTCCAATGTATATAATCCCTATTAAAGCCGGTATTAGTATTGGCACATTATTAATTAGTATAGAGCTTTTTATAATGCTTATAATTCTTTTGTTTATTCCTGCTAATTTATCCGGAGTATGCTTTATAGGATTTGCAATAGGAGAATCACTTGGAGCTATGGTGTTGAGAATTGCCGGTGGTATATTTACTAAAATTGCAGATATTGGTTCTGATTTGATGAAAATTGTTTTTAACATTAAAGAAGATGACGCCAGAAATCCAGGTGTTATAGCGGATTGCGTTGGAGATAATGCTGGAGATTCTGTTGGACCAACTGCTGATGGATTTGAAACATATGGAGTCACTGGTGTTGCTATAATAACTTTTATAATGTTAGCTGTAAAAAATATAAATATACAAAGTAAACTATTAATATGGATTTTTGTTATGCGTTTGATGATGTTAGTATCTAGTATTGTTGCTTATGAACTTAACATATTTATAAGTAAAAAAAAATATAATAATAATTGTATAATAAATTTTGAAGTTCCATTAACATTACTAGTATGGATGGCCTCTTTAATTTCTATAATATTAACATTTGTTATTTCTAAATATATCATTGGTGATTTAGGAGATGGAACTATTTGGTATAAACTATCTACTATTATAAGTTGTGGAACAATATCTAGTTCAATTATTCCTGAAATAGTAAAAATATTTACTTCTACAAAAAGTATGTTTGTAAAAAATATTATAAATGCTTCAAAACATGGAGGAGCATCACTTAATATACTATCTGGATTAACAGTTGGAAACTTTAGTGCATATTGGATAACTTCTACTATCGTTATTTTAATGTCTATTGCTTATACTATTAGTTTGTTTGAGCTAAATAGCATTATGTCAAATCCATCTATTTTTGCTTTTGGACTAGTGGCTTTTGGATTTTTAGGTATTGGTCCTATCATTATTGCGATAGATTCTTATGGCCCAGTAGTAGATAATGCTCAATCTATATATCAATTATCATTAATAGAAACTATACCAGATATAAATAAGCAGTTTATATGTCAATTTGGTTTTAAGCCAAATTTTGATAAGGCAAAAAAGTTATTAGAGAAAAATGATAGTGCTGGTAATACATTCAAAGCAACAGCAAAACCTGTACTTATTGGAACAGCAGTGACAGGAGCTACAATAATGATTTTTTCAACTATTACTATATTAACTAAAAACTTTACAACTGATTTATCAAAATTATCAATTTTATATGCTCCATTTTTGCTTGGATTAATAATGGGAGGCGCAATAATATATTGGTTTACTGGAGCTACTAATCACGCTGTTACAAGCGGAGCTTATAAAGCAATAAAATTTATAAAAAATAATATTAAACTAAATAATCAAACAAATATGGCATCAAAAAATGATTCAAAGCAAGTTGTTCAAATATGTACAAAATATGCACAAAAAGGAACAATGAATTTATTTTTAGTGATTTTTTTTGCAACGTTAGCTTTTGCTTTTACTAATCCATATTTTTTTATAGGTTATCTTATTTCAATAGCATTATTCGGGCTTTTACAAGCTATTTTTATGGCAAATGCAGGAGGGGCATGGGATAACGCTAAAAAGTTAGTTGAATCTAATTTAGAAAATAAAGATATGAAACTGTATGAAGCAGTTATAGTTGGTGATACAGTAGGAGACCCTTTTAAAGATACTTCTGCAGTATCAATTAATCCAATTATTAAATTTACTACGCTATTTGGATTAATAGCATTAGAACTTGCCTTACAAATATCTAACGCGAGTTTACGCATACTACTAGTAATAATATTCATTTCTGCTACTAGTATTTTCGTTATAAAATCTTTTAGAGATTTATGTTTATGATAACAGGAAATGGATAAATTCTATTTGTAAACTTTTATAAATTATGTGTGTTTACAGTTTTGGTAACATAAATTCAGTCAAATCAAGAGAAGAATTCTAACTTTTTTATCCAGCTATCATAGTAATTAATATTCCACTCACAAAATATATAAATGATAATAACTTGTTATTATTGTTTTCTTTATGTAATATATCAGGAATAAGCTCTATTGTTGCAATGAAAATAAATGTCCCTGCTGTCATACACAACAATGCTCCTAACAATTTCATAGAAATACTTTTAAAGCATAATGCACTTATTGTAGTACCTAAAGGTGTTAATAACGATATTAAAATAGATAAATAAAAAATAGCATATTTAGAACTATTTTGATGTAATAACGAGCCAGCTACTGTAATACCGTCAGATAATTTATGTAACAAAATTATTAAAGTTGCAAGCAATCCTATCTGAACTCCTCTTTGGAACGTTATACTTAAAATAATACCATCAATAATAGAATGTAAAGCTAAACTTGTAATAAGCAATACGGAATGTTTATTTATGTTAGTTTCACAATGTAAAAACAATTGTAAAAACAACATTAATACAAACCCTAACAAACTATATAACATACCATAATAATTAAAAATTAAGCCTTCTGGTATCAAATGTAAACAAGCAATTGTCAACATCATTCCAGCAATAATATTTGTAATAATAACAGAATGCTTATGAGCCCAAGAATGAAATATCACAAATACCATCGAACCTACAATAGATGCTACTGCAGCTATTAGTGAACAAATTATTTCCACTTTATCTCCATTTCTTTTATAGTATAATTAATAACATTTTTAGCAATTTTAACAACTCTAATTGGATATTTTCCTACAGCAGTTTCTGCAGAAAACATTACATAATCAGCCCCATCAAGAACTGCATTTGCAATATCATTTACTTCAGCTCTTGTAGGAGTCATTTTAGTTATCATACTTTCCAATATTTGTGTTGCTACAATTACAAATTTGTTATTATTTTTACATTCTTTGATTATATATTTTTGCTTAATTGGTAGTTTCCAAATAGGAATGGAAATACCCAAATCACCCCTTGCTACCATTACACCATCTGTAACTTTCAATATACTATGTAAATTATCTATTCCAGCTTGATCTTCGATTTTAGCTATTAATTTGCATGATGATTCTTGAATATTTTCTTGTTTCAAAATATCTAACAATGGTTTCATATCTTCATCACTTCTAACAAATGAGTTAGCAATAAAGTTAACATGATGTTTTAAGGCAAATTTAACACTATCCACATCACGTTGTTCAATTTGGTTAAATTGAAGACAAGCCGTAGGAATATTAACACCTTTATATTCTTTTAATAAATAATCATTGCATACTTCTGTAATAATATTTTCTTTTTTTGATTCTAATACTAAAAGTGTTAAATTTCCATCATCTATAAAGATTTCATGCCCAACTTTAATATCAGTAAATGAATATTTATAATCTATATAAATCATCTTATGATTTCCAACAATATACTGATTAGTTAATATTAATTTTTGTCCCACTTTTAATTTAATTTGTTTATCTTGTAATTTTCCTATCCTAATTCTATGTCCTTCTAGATCTACTAATGTTTGTAGATTAACATTATATTGCGTATATAATGATTTAATTAATGCAAAATCTTTTTCGTATTCGTTAAATGTTCCATGTGAAAAATTAAATCTAACAATTTTCATCCCTTCATTAAACATTTTTAATAATATATCTACAGAACGTATTGATGGCCCCATAGTACAAATAATACCAGTTTGTTTCACATCTATTCCCTCTCTTATTAATTTTAACTATATAAAAACACATTTAAAATATGTTATACTTGACTTAATTTTAGCGGATATAATTTAATGGTAAAATGCTAACTTCCCAAGTTAGATATGCGGGTTCAATTCCCGTTATCCGCTTTTATCTTATTAGTATGTAAAATGCTTGTTGCAACAACTTTATCATTAAAATCAAGACGAACAAGTTTAACCCCTTTTGTAACTCTACCTATTAAAGGAATGCTATCAAGTCCTAATCTTATTGTAATGCCATTTTTTGTAATTATCATAGCTTCTTTGTTATTACTTGTTTTAGCTATACTAACAACATTACCATTTCGTTTGCCTGTTTGCATATTAATAGTTCCATATCCACCTCTATGTTGAATACGATATTTATCTACCTTTGTTTTTTTGCCGTATCCATTTTCAGATACTGATAATAAAATATCTTCTGGAGTTACAACTTCCATACTTATAACTTCGTCATATTTTTTTATAGAAATACCTTTGACCCCTATGGAAGTTCTTCCTGTATTACGAATATCTGATGCTTTAAATCTTATAGCCATACCTTTTTTAGTAGCTATAACTATATAGAAATCTTTACTTATAACTTTTGCTTCTATTAAAATATCTGACGTTTTTAATTTAATCGCATTTAGTCCATTCTTGCGTGGTTTAGCAAATTCGTTAAGTGCAACTTTCTTTATTATTCCATCACGTGTACACATTACTAAAGATTTATCTTGTAATACATAATTGTTGTTAAATGATTTAATAGTAATAGCTGCTGTTATTTTTTCATTAATGTCAGTTAAATGTAAAAGGTTAATTATAGCTTTACCTTTGGACATCCTTGTTCCTATAGGAATGTTGTAAACTTTTAACCAATATACTTTACCATATGTTGTAAAAAATAACATATATGAATGAGAATTTGTAACAAACAAATTTTTTACAAAATCTTCTTCTTTTGTAATCATTGCAGTAATCCCACGACCACCTCTATGTTGTAATCTATATGTATTGGCAGGAATACGTTTAATATACCCAGAATGTGACATTGTTATAACAACTTCTTCATCTTGAATAAAATCATCATTAGTTACATTGTCTATTTTCATAGTTTGAATTGTTGTCTTTCTATTATCAGCGTATTTCTTTTTTATTTCAAAAAGCTCATTTTTAATTATTGACAACACATTATTTGTATTATTTAAGATTTTATTTAAATTAGCTATAGTTTGAAGTATTTCTATATATTCATTATTAATCTGTTCTCTGTTTAACTTAGTTAATCTTTTAATTTTCATTTCTAAAATAGCATCAGATTGTAATTTAGTTAATTTAAATTTAGCTAATAAATTTTTATTAGCATTTTCATCATTAGGAGACTCTTTAATAGTAGTCATAATATAATCTATATTATTTACAGCTATTTTTAAACCCTTTAAAATATGCTCTTTTTTCTGTGCATTATGCAAATCAAATTTGACTCTTTTAGTAATAATATCTTTTCTATGTTCAAGATGATAATTCAAAAGTTCTTTTATATTCATTATTTTTGGCTTATTATTAACAAGAGCAAGCATTATAACTCCAAAAGATACTTCTAATTGTGTATATTTATATAATTGGTTTAGAACAGTCTGTGCATTCATATCTTTTTTTAATTCAATAATAATTCTTATTCCACAACGATCAGATTCATCGCGAACGTCATATATACTATCAATTTTTTTACTTTTTACTAAATTAATAATAGATGTTATAAGTGTTGTTTTATTTACTTGATATGGAATTTCAGTTATTATTATACAATCTCTATTATTGTGATTTTGTCTAATTACTTTAACTTTTGCTCTTATTGTAAGTATACCTTTGCCAGAATCCATATAATTCATGATGCCATGTGTACCAAGTATAATTCCACCAGTAGGAAAATCTGGACCTTTAATATACTGTTCAATTTGTGTTATAGATATGTTTTTATTATTTAATAAAGCTATTAAAGCATCGCATACTTCTCCTATATTATGAGTTGGAATATTTGTAGCCATTCCAACGGCTATGCCAGAAGCTCCATTTATTAATAAATTTGGAATCTTAACAGGTAAGATAACAGGTTCTTTTAAAGAATTGTCATAATTAGGAACAAAATCTACTGTATGTTTATCTAATTCTACTAATAATTCATTTGCTATAGCAGCCATTCGTACTTCAGTATAACGCATAGCTGCTGCACCATCACCATCTATACTACCAAAATTACCATTACCATCAATAAGAGGATATCTTAATGAAAAATTTTGAACCATACGTACTATAGCATTATAAACAGCAGTATCTCCATGTGGGTGATACTTACCCAGAACATCACCAACTACTCTAGCTGATTTTTTGTATACAGAATTAGACTTTAAACTCATTTCTTTCATAGCATAAATGATTCTTCTATGTACTGGTTTTAATCCATCACGAACATTTGGTAAAGCTCTACTAACAATCACACTCATTGCATAATTAATATATGAATCTTTCATTTCAACTTCAATATTACGTGGAATAATTTGTTCATCTTTTGTGAATACTGATTGATTTTTATTATTTATATTATTTCTTTCTATTAACATAAAAACAACTAACCTCTATTTTAATTAAATGTCTAAATTTTTTACATCTAAAGCATGTTGTTGAATGAAAATACGTCTTGGATTTACATTATCTCCCATTAAAACTGTAAAGATATTATTTGTAGAAATGGTATCTTGATTTAACTTAACTTGTAAGAGTTGTCTACTATTTTTATTCATGGTTGTTTCCCACAATTGTTCCGGATTCATCTCTCCAAGTCCCTTATATCTTTGAATAATTACTATCTCACTAGCTATTTCTTTTATTTTATCAATCAATTCTGCAATTGCACAGAACTCATATGTATGAATACTCCTATATTGTAATTTATAAATAGGATATTTACTTACAATACTATAATTTTGCAAAAAAAATCCATTAGATTGTAAATCTTTAATAATAGCATCTAATTTAGGCAATTCATATAGAAAATCATATTTAAATAATAAATTTATATCATGAAATTGATTGTCTTCTGCTTTGACTGCATGCTGTCTGAGAAATTGATATTTATAATTTCTCCATTCTTCTTCAGAATAAATATATTTAATTTTATTATTAGAGTCATCAACAACTTTATATAAAGGAAAAGATGCATGTTCTTTAAAATGAATATAATCTTTCCATTCTATACCTTTTTTTTGCAACTCACTTAATATTATATTAACATTACTAAGATTAATAACTATATTATACAAATTATTACTACTATCAAAAGTTTTTATATTATCATTAATGTCTCTAACAGACAAGGTAAAATGATTTAATGAAACTGTGAACAAATATTTATTAAGATCATAATCATTATTTAAATATATTTCATTTTTATTATGTGTTACTTTATATAATGGTGGTTGAGCAATATATATATATCCCTTTTCTAAAAGTACGGGCATCTGTCTGTAAAAAAAAGTAAGCAATAATGTTCTAATATGAGCTCCATCAATATCTGCATCAGTCATAATAATAATTTTATGGTAACGTATTTTATTTATATTAAAATGATCTTTCTTATTTTTTTGATCTTGTCCTATACTCATTCCAATAGCAGTAATTAAAGTTCGTATTTCTTCATTTGCAAGTATTTTATTTAAATTAGCTTTTTCAACATTTAAAATTTTACCTCTTAATGGTAAAACAGCTTGAAAAGTTCTATCACGACCTTGTTTAGCAGAGCCTCCTGCAGAATCTCCTTCTACAATGAAAAGTTCAGTTTTATCTGGATCTTTAATTGAACAGTCAGCAAGTTTACCTGGTAAAAACATTGAATCTAAGATAGCTTTATGTCTTGTTAATTCTCTAGCTTTACGTGCTGCTTCTCTTGCTTCTGCAGCTTTAATGATTTTATCTAAAAATTTATTTGCTATGTCAGGATTTTCTTCTAAAAATATACTAAGAGCATTAGATACAACAGATTGCACTAAACCATCAATTTCAGAGTTGCCTAATTTAGTTTTAGTTTGACCTTCAAATTGAGGGTCAGGTAGTTTAACGGCTACGATTGCTGTTAAACCTTCTCTAATATCATCACCTGACAATTTGCATTCTTTAATTTTTAACATAGCATTTTTTTTTACATAATCATTAATTGTTCTAGTTAATGCCGCACGAAATCCAGATAAATGAGTTCCACCATCAACTGTATTGATACTGTTTGCAAAACTTAATATATGTTCTTTATAAGAATCATTATATTGCATTGCTACTTCAATATTAACACCATTCTTATTACCCTTAAAATATATTGGTGATTTATTAATTACATTTTTGCCAGAATTTAAATACTCCACAAAAGTTCTAATGCCTCCAGTATACTCAAAAACATATTTGTTATTTTTTTTATTTCTTTCATCAAAAATGCTAATATTTACTCCAGCATTTAAAAATGCTAACTCTCTTAATCTATTCATTAACACTTCAAATGAAAAATCAATAACTGAAAAAATTTTTGGATCAGGATGAAATGTTATTTTAGTTCCTTGTTGATTAGAATCTCCTGCTTCTTTAATCCTATCTAAAGGAGACCCCATAGAATATCTTTGTTTATATACTTTCCCATTTCTATATACTTCTACATAAAAATAATCACTTAGTGCATTAACACATGAAATACCAACTCCATGTAATCCTCCTGAAACTTTATATGACTTTTTATCAAATTTGCCACCTGCATGTAATTTCGTTAAGACTACTTCTAGAGCGGAAATGTCTCCAAATCTTTTGTCAGGATACAATTCAACTGGAATACCACGACCATTATCCAATACGGTTATAGAATTATTAGCATGAATGATTACATTAATATTTGTGCAGTAACCTGCTAGTACTTCATCTATTGAATTATCTACTACTTCGTAAACTAGATGATGTAACCCATGTATTCCAGTAGAACCAATATACATAGCAGGTCTTTTACGAACTGCTTCTAAACCTTCTAAGATCTGAATATTTGATGCATTATATTCATTTTTATTTTGTTCATTCATATAAAATATATTACCTCCAGATAAACTAAATTATTACTATAATATGGTATTTTAATACATATCTTTTTAGATTGCTTTCATTGGCATAATAACATACAAATAATTTGTATTTGTTTCAGAATAAAGAACTATTGGTTTTAAATTTACTGATAAAGCAAATATAATAAAAAGATCCTCAATATTTTGAAGAACATCTTTAATAAAATGTGGATTACAACTAATTTTAACTGGCTTACCGTAATAATCAATACTAATCTTAGATTCTCCAAATCCTAAACCACTAGTTGAAGCTGAAATGGTACAAATTCCTTTATTGAAATACAAATTTATGATGGATAAATCTTTTATACATATTTTATCTCCAGTTAAAATAGTCATTTGCTTCATTATATGTAAGGTATTTTTGACAGGTAATTTAACTTTAAAATTTAACGTTTCTTTCTCTGGTATTATTTGCTTGTAATTTGGATAATTACCTGAAATTAATGTAGCTAAAAATATCATATTATTACTTTTTATAGCAAGCTGATTTTTTATAAAACATAATGCAACATTTATAGAATTAAGATCTAAAGATAGCAATCTCACTATTTCATGAATTGCTTTAGAAGGAACAATAATTCCATGATCTTGATACATATTTGTTGAAGTATTCAAATGAGCTATTTTGATATACGCAAGCCTTCTAGCATCAGTAGTAACTATTTCTAAAATTCCATTCTTAATTACTAAATATGTACTATTTAAAATATTTTGTTGTAAATCTACTGACATTGAAAACATTGTCTTTTTAAAAGCATCCAGTAAATTAAGTTTATTAATTATTAAATTATTCTCTTTTGGAAAATCTGGAATATCAGGATATTCAGCTTTTGTTATTCCTAATAGATTAAATTGAGTTTTATCTGTTTTAATATTTAATTTATTTGTATCACTAATCGTTATTTCTATAATGTCTGTATTAGACATTGTTCTGACAATATCATAAAATTTTTTAGCTGGTAATATAATTTGGCCAGATTTTATTATATTATTATTAGGTATAAAATATTTTATTGAACTTTCAAAATTAGTAGCAGATAATTCTATGTTATTGTTAGCTGTTACTTTAAAAACAAAATTTGATAGTATACTAAAAATCTTTTTATTTTGATATGATAAAGCAACAGGTAAAACAGCTTGCATTCCTTTAAGTAGATCAATTTTTTTGCATAATACATTCATTTTTATTGTTTATCCTGTCAAAGTTATCTCTTTAATCTTTATTTTTTAAAACTTTTATTAATTGTACAAAATTTAACAATGATAACTCATTCGGTCTTAATAATTTATTTAAGTTACATAAATTAAGAATTGTTAATGCATTTACTTTTCCTAAATTGTTAAAAGAACTAAGACAATTTAATACAGTTTTTCTACGAGTTTTAAAAAAATGTTTAATAATATCAAATAATAACTTTGTATATTTTTCTGTCAAAATACTAGTTCTTTTATTTGTTAGCATAATAACAGATGATACAACTTTGGGTTGTGGAATAAAACAAGTAGATTGTACATTAAATAAAATTTTTGAATATGCGTAATATGAAATAAATAATGATAAATATCCATAATTTTTATCATGAGGTTTAGCTACAATTCTTTGAGCTATTTCTTTTTGGACCATTAAAACAGCCATTTTCCAATTTTTAATCGGTAATATTTTTTGAATTATCTTTGTAGCTATATTATATGGTAAATTTGAAATAATTTTAAATGATTGTGTACTTCTTATAAGATATTGTAAATCGTATTGTAAAAAATTCACATTCATAATGTTTATATTATGAATATTTTGTTTCTTACAATATAATTGAAGTTCTCTTGCTAAATATCTATCTATATCAATAGCTAATAGTAACTTAACATTTGGTTGTATGATCTTTGTTAAAATGCCATGTCCAAAACCAATTTCTAATACAGTATCTATTTGTTGTAAAGTAGCAATCTTAATAATTTTTTTTGCAATATTATTATCTACAAGAAAATTTTGTCCGTACTTAGGTCTAGTCACGTTATTTACCTATACAGAACTTATTAAATATGTTTTCTAAAATATCTTGTTGAATTTTAATTCCTAAAATTTCATTTAATTTTTCTTTAATATTCATGAGATGAAAACAAACAATTTCATCACAATTTATTATTTTTTTTATAGAACATAAAGATTGTAGTACTGATTGTAACAATATATGTTGTCTTTCGTTAACCATTACGCTATTATTTAAATCAAAATTAATGTTACTAATAATATCCATAACACTATCTAATAATTTACTTACATGCAACCCTGTTTTCGCAGATATAGTAAAAACGTTGACAAGTTTAGGATATATACTATAAATTTTATTACTAGATAATATAGGTTTTAAATCACTTTTATTTAACAAAGCTATAACAGGTACATTTTGTTTTTTGTACAACTTGATAATTTTTAAAATATTTTCGTCATTTGCATCAAATTGCAACGAAATATCACAAACCCAAATTATTAGATTAGCTTTATTTAAAGTTTCTATGGTTTTTTGTTGACCTAAATGTTCAATAAAATTTTTAACACTATTATTAAGTCCTGCTGTATCAATAAAAGTTAATAAATATCCTTTATACTCTAGACTTGCGTCAATAGTATCAGTTGTAGTCCCAGCAATATCTGTTACAATAGATCTATCTTTTCCAAGTATAGCATTAAAGATAGATGATTTTCCAGAATTTGGTTTGCCTATAAAAATAACTTTATAACTGTGTTGCAAATGTATATTAGTGTTATATGAATTTAATAAATCTTTAATTGATTTTATACAACAATCAATTTTGTTCTCTTTTTGATTTTTAGATAAAAGCTCTAGATCATCTTCAGGATGATCCAGATTAGCTTCTATAAAAGTTAGTAAATTAATAACAACTTTTAATATATGCTTAATTTTATTAGAAAATTTTTTAGTTAAATTATTTATTGCTAAACTAGTAGCAATATTGTTTTGACTTCTTATTAAAGAGCAAACAGCTTCAGCTTCCAATAGATCCATTTTCCCATTTAAAAATGCTCTATAGGTAAATTCCCCTGGTTCAGCAGCTCTAGCTCCATTGAGATATAAAAGATTTAAAACAGATTTTATTATTAATGGATTTCCATGTACTGATATTTCCACTAGATTTTCACCTGTATATGTATCTGGAGCTTTAAAAAAAGTACATAAAACATCATCTTGTATTCTATTATTATGTACAATATGCCCGTGTTGAACTTGTTTTTTTCTATTTTTAGAACGAGGGTGAAATATTTTGTTTATTATATTGAATGAGTTTTTGCCAGATAAACGTATTACGGCAATTGCTGACATTCCTAATGCTGTAGATAAAGCTGCTATATCATCATCTTTAAGATATCTCATAAAATTCTATATATAAAAAATTTAACATATCATATTTTTTATTTATACCTTCCTTTTACTACATTTGTAATATTCTTTCAACTTCTAATAAATTTGTATCTGTAGAACTACACCCATCCTTTAATAATGGAATAAATTGAATAACTAAGTTATGTCTTTGAAAATATCTAAATGCTTGGTACCCTTCCTGTAAGCATGCAATTCCTATAATTGCTCTTGGTTTTTGTTTTTTTATAATATCCTTAATTATTGTACTTCCTTTTAAAATATATAATGAATTTTCTTTATAATGTAACTTTTTCAATAAAGTATTTATATAATTAATTTTACAGTTACCACATGACATGCATATATAATATCCATTTTTTTCAATAGCAAGACAATGACTACTATTTCTCATACAATGAGGAACCAGTACTATACGAGCGTTAACAGCTACGTGCGTAAATTTTTTAACATAAAATTTATTATGTCTGTTTATAAAATTATTATAATACTTAACATTTCTATGTTTAGTATTGCATATATACATACAATATCAAGGTATACTACAATTAATAACTTTACTTCAATATAAATGTTATTAAAATAGGTTTATTTTTACAAATTTTGTCATCATTAGAATTGATAAAATACATTTAAAATTGTCTAAAAAAATGATAAAATAATTTTAATAAAATGAATAAGTTATCACTAGAAATTAGAACAATGTTCCTTAAATTTTTTAGCAATAAAGGGTGTGCTATAGTTCCATCAGCTTCTCTTGTCCCCAGTAATGATTCAACCTTATTATTTACTTCTGCAGGTATGGTACAGTTTAAAGAACAATTTTTAAATAATAACAGCAAACAGAAAAGAGTTGTAAGTTGCCAAAAATGTCTAAGAACATCTGATATTAACCAAGTTGGACTTACAATCAGACATTTAACATTTTTTGAAATGTTAGGAAATTTTTCTTTTGGAGATTATTTCAAATTTGAAGCTATAGAGTGGGCTTGGGAATTTTTAACAAAGTATATGCTATTACCAAAACGAAATTTATATATTACAGTATATAAAGATGATGTTGAAACATTTAATATATGGAATAAATTACTTGGAACCTCAAGTCATATAATTAAGATGGAAACAGAAACAAATTTTTGGGATATGGGGACTACTGGTCCATGTGGGCCTTGTTCTGAAATATTAATAGATTTAGGGGAAAAAGTTGGATGTCAAAAAAGTACTTGTAATCCAACATGTAGTTGTGGAAGATACCTTGAGTTATGGAATTTAGTGTTTACTCAATTCGACAAACAACTTGATGGAACATTGAAAGATTTACCTCATAAAAATATCGATACAGGAATGGGGCTTGAAAGAATTGTAGCAGTTTGTAATGGGTATAGTGATGTGTTTGATATTGATTTATTGCTTCCTATTATAAAAGAACTTATCCAAATTTTTACATCAAAAGAAAAAAACATTAATGTTAATATATCTAGTCTAAAAATGATTGCAGACCATGTTAGAGCTGCAATATTTTTAATTGCAGATGGAGTTCTACCTTCAAATGATGGTAGAGGTTATGTTTTAAGAAAAATCATAAGACTAGCAGCAAAACAAGGATATAATTATAGATATAAAACACCTTTTCTTAATCAACTAGTTGACACTGTGATTAATTTGATGTCTCCTATTTATCCAGAACTTCTAGTCAAACCACAATTTATTAAAACTATAATAACCATGGAAGAACATAAATTTTTGGACACACTAATATCTGGATCTAAGTTACTTGTTAATATGATTCAATCTTATAAAACACAAAATATTACATTTATTAATAGCGATGATATATTTAAATTATATGATACATATGGTTTCCCTTATGATTTTGCTAAAGAAATAATTAAAAAACATGGATTATCATTTGATGAAGTTAGTTTTAAAGATAAACAAAATGCATCTAAAAGTAAATCAAATAACAAATTAAAAAAAACAGATATAAATCATTTAGAATTATATCAATTATTACTGAATAAGCTAAATAATATGAACCATTCTATATTTATTGGATATAATAATTACAGAATTCATACTAAAATAATAGCATTAATTCAAAATGGAATATTAGTTAATAAATTAAGTGCTGGATATCATGGAGAAATTGTTTTAACTCAAACGCCATTCTATCCTAATGGTGGTGGACAAATAAGCGACACAGGCTCTATAATAAATGATAAATGTGAATGTCAAGTTATTAAGGTTTTTAAACCTATTAGTAATTTAATTATACATAAAGTATACATTACAAGAGGAATTATAAATCTTTATGACATAGTATTAGCTACAATTAATATACATGAAAGAATATCTACTTCAATACATCATACAAGTACTCATATACTCAATACTGTTTTAAAATTAATACTTGGCAATCACATATGTCAAGAAGGATCATTAGTGACTACAAAATATTTTCATTTTGATTTTCCACATTTTACTACTATTGCTAAATCAGATTTAGATAAAATAGAAAAAACTGTTAATTCGATTATTAGAAGTAATTTACAAATTCATATTAAAAATATGACAAGAGAGCAGGCATTGTCTATTGGTGCGATATCTTTATCTACAAAAGCTTATACAAATTATGTAAGGACTGTTAGTATCAAAGATACAATTAATAAAATATGTTCAATTGAACTTTGTGCAGGCACTCATGTCAATAGAACTGGCGACATAGGTCTATTTAAAATAATATCTGAAACATCTATTGCAAATGGAATAAGACGTATAGAAGGCGTTGCAGGCTTCGCAGCAGAAAACTTTGTTAAAAATGAAGAATTGAATTTTTTGAAAGCATCACAACTGTTAACCACTTCAAAAGATAACTTTTTATGTACATTAAATAAATACATTACAAGCTATAATAAACTAAAAGATGAAGTTAAAATACTACAAAATAATATAATAATTAATCAAGTTAATTTACATATTACAAAGGTTAAAAGAGTTAATAAATATAATTTTTTACCTGTTTTGGTTAATAATTTTAGTATGGAAATGTTGAGAATGCTGTTGAAGCAACTTGAATATAAAGTAAAACCAATAATAAGTATTTTAATATCACAAAGAAATAATAAAATTTTATTTATAGTATTTGTATCAAATGATTATATTCAAAAAGGGTTAAGTGCCAACACTATTGCAAAAAAAGTTGCTTATGATATCAATGGATCTGGTGGAGGAACTAACAGTTTTGCGCAAGGTGGAGCAAATTTCTTATGTAATCTTACTAATATCATAAATACATCACATAAATATCTATCTATATCATAATATAAGATTTGCGCTCGTAGCTTAATTTGGATAAAGCATTTGGTTTCCGAAACCCTTGAATTACGGTTCAAATCCGTACGAGCGCTAGATAATTTATTTTCTTAATAAAAGTTAAATACGGTGAATTCTTATTTATATTGTTAATTGAAGAATTCTAAATAAAAAATGTATAATAAAATTTGCTGAAACATTTTTATTACTAATCTTTTTTTTATCAAAAAGATACTAAGGTATGAAAGAAATTACAATCGTTCCTTCAATATTATCTGCAAATTTTCTAACTTTACAACAAACGTTAAGCAAGATAGAACAAACGCAAGTCAAATGGATTCATATTGATATTATGGATGGGCATTTCGTTCCTAATCTTACTTTTGGGCCAATAATAGTAAAATTTTTACGTTATATTACAAATCTATTTTTTGATGTACATCTTATGGTAACAAACCCAGAGCAATATTGGTACGAATTAAAACAAGTTGGAGCTAATGTAATAACTTTTCATAATGAAACTAATACTAACAAAAAACAACTTATTGATAATATTAAGTCTACTACTAATATTAAAGTAGGGCTTGCAATATCTCCAGAAACTAATATTAAGCAAATAATAGATTTATTGCCTTACCTTGATATAGTATTGATAATGACAGTGCAACCTGGATTTGGAGGGCAAGTCTTTTTAACTTCCATGATAAGTAAAATAGAACAATTAAGGTATATTATAAATAAAAATAAATATCAATGTCTTATTGAAGTTGATGGTGGTATTAATAAAGATACTGCAATACTTTGTATTAATGCTGGAGCTAACATATTAGTAAGTGGCAATTATATATTTTCTGCTACAAACATAACAGATGCAATTAAATCTCTAGTTATATGAAATCAAAAATTTTAGTATTATTCATTATATTACAATTTAATATTATTAGTTTATATGCAAAAGAATCTATAATAGCTCACAATGTAAAAGTTAGTTTTGATAATAAAATACTTTCTAAAATTGTAGTATATAAAAGTAAATTATCAAAAATATATTATTTACCTATTAATGATATTGTGAAAATATATCACGGTAAACATTACTACATATACGACAATAACGTATGTAAAATAGTCAAAGTTTATATTAAAAATAATGAAATTATTCTACATCCTAATAGTAAAAAAGTTATTATTAGAAATAAAACTAACTTTATATCTTCATATCCAAAACTAATTAATAAAGAGCTTTATGTGCCAGATGATTTTTTTTCTTTAAAAGATTTTACAAATATTACTTCAACTACAATGAATTGTGTACCAAAAATATACACATTAAATATAGTTCGTATTCCTAATATCACTGTTGTAGAATATTGTTTAAGTGATAATAGAGCTCGCATATCACTACACTGCATAAAATTATTGAACTATACTGTACTTAAGAAAACAGAAAAAAATATAGTAATTAAAATATTTAATGGTAAAGTTTTAAAAAAGAATTTTATCAATATAAATGATGGTGTTATTAATAACATCATTTGTAACAATGATCATAATGATGTTATTATTAAAATTAATCTCCAAGCAATTACTAAACGTATTAATATAAATATGTATAAAAATAAAATCAATATAAATATAACGCATCTTAGTAAAAAGTCAATAAATAATTTACAAAAAACATATTACTTTGTGAATACATCAAAAGTATTCACTAGTACTAATAATAATAACCAAAAAATTAACAATGCTACATTTCACAATAAGAAAAAAAAAAAAGTAATAGTAATTGATGCTGGCCATGGTGGACAAGATTCAGGAGCTATAGGTATTACTGGAACAAAAGAAAAAGATATAAATTTATTAATAGCTAAAGAATTGAAAAAAATATTTGAAAAGCATACTATTTATAAAATAATTTTAACAAGAAGTAATGACAAATTTATTTCATTAGAAAATAGGATTAGTATAGCTAATAAATCATATGCTTCATTATTTGTATCTATTCATTGTAATGCTAGTCAAAATATCAACGCAAATGGATTTGAAATTTATTTCTTATCAGATTCTAGTTATGGTCAAGATTATAAAAAAACATCTATAAAAGATAATTCTATTTTACAGTTTGAAAATAATGATAATTATATGTTAAAAGCAATTTTACATTCAATGGCTGTAAACAAATATATTAATGAGGCTGCAGAATTATGTAATTTTATCACTATGGAAATACGAAATAAAAGTAAGATGAATAATAGGGGTATTAAGCAGGCAAATTTTTATGTATTGAAAAGAGTAAAAATGCCAGCAATTCTTATAGAAAGTGCTTTTTTAAGTAACTATATTCAAGAAAAAAATTTAAATTCTAAGAAATTTCGTAATATAATAGTAAATGCAATTTATAAAGGTATTATTAATTATTATAAATACATAGACAAAGGGCATGAAAATAAAACCAACTAATAACAATCCAATAGGAATCGTTGATTCTGGTTTTGGTGGATTGGCAATTTTATCTGCAATTAATAAAATATTACCTTATGAAAATATTATTTATTTTGGAGATACAGTACACATTCCATATGGATCTAAATCAAAAAAAACAATTATCAAATATATTGAACCAATTATTACTTTCTTAATGACTTATAATATTAAACTTCTTGTCATAGCATGCAATACTGTATCTGCATTAGCATTACCTACTATACAACAATATATTACAATACCAATAATAGGAGTTATTCAACCTGGAGTACAATTGGCTTTATCAAAGTCAAAAAATAATGTAATAGGCGTAATATGCACTGAAACAACTCTGATTAGTCAAGCGTATCCAAATGAAATAAAACTAATTAACAATAATACAAAAGTATATCAACAATCATGTCCATTACTTGTGCCACTCATTGAAGAAGGCTGGAGCAATAATAAAATCATTATGAATATTGTTTTAAAAAGCTATTTAAAACAACTATTACTTCATAATATAGATACATTAATCTTAGGATGTACACATTATTTACTTATAAAAAACATTTTAGAAATACATGTAAAGAAAAAAATAGTTATTATTGACTCAGCACAAGCTACTGCAAAGGCAACATTCATGATGTTAAAAAAAATGCAACTTATGACAACACATACTTCTACTAAAGGATACACACATTTTTTTGTAAGTGACAACCCTAACAAATTTAAAAAACTTGGGAAAAAATTATTTGCTAAAAAAATAAAATATATAAAAAAAATTGTATTGTGAATGAAATTGAAACTACATTATATTTTTTTTCTACCTCTTGCCATCAAAGATCTAGATACATCTCCTTGCTTATCAATGAAATAAAGATATCCCGATTCTCTTTTTAAACCTATTTTAACAATTTTAGATGATTTACAAGTTTTTTCCTTTTTACCTCTTGCCATCAAAGATCTAGATACATCTCCTTGCTTATCAATGAAATAAAGATATCCCGATTCTCTTTTTAAACCTATTTTTTGAACTTTCTCGATCATTTTTTAATACCCTCACTATAATTATATATATATTAGCGCTAATTGGATGATTATATAAAACTTTTATATTTTTTATCAATATAAGAATTATAAACTATATTATTTCTTACATATTTTTCATGACAGAAATGCCAAGTAAATTTAAACCATTACGAATTATTAACATGACACATTTAACTAACGTTAATCTAGCTTCAGTTAAAGCTAGATTGGAATTAACATTTTTAATAATAGAACACGTTTCGTAAAACTTATGGTATATATCTGCAAGTTTAATTAGATACATTGTAAGATAATGTGGACTCATATTAATTGCACATATTGTCAATGTATCGTCAAACATTACAAGATGTTTCATTAAAGTTCGTTCTATTTTTGTATTTAATAAGTTTAAATTTATCATTTCTAAATTCTGCTGTATAATAGAAATATTTTGGCTTGCTACTATAATAGAATTACATCTAGCATAAGCATATTGTATATAAAATAACGGATTACTATTAAGATTACTTTGTGCAAGCTGTAAGTTAAATTCTAATTGAGATTTTGGATCTCTTAACAAAAAGAAAAATTTACATACATTTGGTCCAACAGTTTTTATTATATCTTTTAAAGGAATAAATTCACCTTTACGCGTGGACATAGTAATTATATGTTTATTTTTTATAATTGAAACAAGTTGATAAAGAACAATCCGTATTACGTTCTTATTAACACAAAACATTTGCATAGCTGATTTTATTCTATTGACATATCCATAATGATCTGCTCCCCAAATATTTATAATCTTATTAAACCCTCTTTGTAATTTATTCATATGATATGCCACATCTAAAGCAAAATATGTATAACTACCATCAGAGCGTAGCAAGACTCTATCTTTATCATCTCCAAATTTAGTAGTAGTAAGCCATGTAGCATTATTATTAATGTAAACATAGCCTTTTTTAGTAAGATATTTAATAATTTGTTTGATTTGCGAATTGGATCCATGAGTTAAGCTACTTTCAAAAAACCAACTATCAAAATGTATCTCTAGATTACTTATATCTTGTTTAATAGATTGTAAGATATAGTTCATTGTTTCAAGTTTAATGTTGATTTTAGATATATTATTTTCCTTTCTTAATAATCCTTTAGCTAAATTAATGATGTAATCACCTTTGTAATAATCATCAGGAAAAGAAATTGTTTCGCCTTTTAATTGTCTATAACGTAATTTCACAGATTCAACTAAAATAGATATTTGATTTCCCATATCATTTAAATAATATTCTTTAATTACATTATAACCTAAATACTTGAGTATTCTAGATAATGACTCGCCGATAGCAGCACCTCTTCCATGTCCTATATGTAATGGACCTGTAGGATTAGCAGAAATAAATTCAAGTATAACTTTTCCTCTTTTATTTCTAGGTAAAATAGTATAATCATTTTGTTTAGCCATGATTTGTATTATTTGTTTATGTAAAAATGTATCTTTAATATTAAAATTAATGTAAAAATATGGTTTGACTAATTGAACTTTTTCTATAATCTCTGAGAGATTTTTATCTTTTAAAATCATTATAAACAAATCTTGAGACACATTTTCAGCAGAAATTTTAAGTTTAGTTGCTAATGTCATAATAATATTAACAGAAAAGTCACAATTGATTATTTTAGGTGGAACTACTATATTACAATGAAGATTAGATATAGCGTTATATCTTTTCATTTTAAGATAGTTATTAACTACAATATCAAAATTACTATTTAAATACTTTTTTATCATTTATTCCAAGTTTCATACTTTACTTTTTCTGGTTGCCACACATTTCTTTTAATAGGTTTGACATTAGTTTTACCTATCACCACTAATGAAAAAGGTTTAATGTTCTTTGGAAGATTAAATAACTTTGCTACAGATACTTCTTTATTAAGATTAGAATATATTCCACACCAAACTGTACCATACCCTCTTGCTGTAGCTGCAAGCAGTATATTTTGAGTAGCAGCAGCACAATCCTGTGGCAAAAACCCTTTAAAAGCAATGTTACTATCTCCAACAACTAAAATAGCTAATGGAGCAGAAATAATCATTTTAGCAGATTCATGTTGCATAGCAATTTTTTTATGCATATTTTTATCTTTAATAACTAAAAAAGAATAACATCGCGTGTTCATTGCAGTTGGAGCTGCCATTGCAGCATGCAAAATATAATTTAAATCTTTTTCACTAACATCACCATTTATATATTCTCTAATACTTCTTCTTGAAAATAAAATGTCTTCCATTATAAATATTCCTTATATAACTGTAAAAATTTATTTATTGCTTTTTCTAGCTCTAGATACATCCTCTATAATTCTAGCGCCTTTGCCTGTCAAATGTCTTAGGTAATATAATTTTGCTCTACGCACTTTCCCATACTTGATAATATCAATTTTAGAAATACAAGGTGAATATATAGGAAAAATTTTTTCTACACCGATTCCAAATGATATTTTTCTTACAGTGAAAGTTTTAGATAAATTACTACCTCTAATACGTATAACTATTCCCTCAAATACTTGAATTTTTTCTTTATTATCTTCAAAAATTTTAAAATGTACTTTAATATGATCGCCTGGCTTAAAAAGAATTTTAAAATCTAATTTTTTATTTTCTATATTCTGAATTTTTTCTATCAATAACACCTTATTACCTTCCTTTTCAAACTTTACTTTAATAAATCTGGTCTACGTTTTTTTGTTCTAATATATGCTTGGTTTAAACGCCATTGCTGAATCTTTTTATGGTTACCTGATAAAAGTACTTTTGGCACTTTATGACTCTTAAACATATATGGTCTAGTATAATGAGGAAAATCTAATGATTTATTATAAAAAGAATCATTTCTAACAGATTCTGGATTAATAACTCCAGGCAACATACGTACAACAGAGTCAATCAATACCATAGCAGGAATTTCTCCACCAGTCAATACGTAATCTCCTATCGATATTTCTTTATCTACATAATTTAAAATACGTTCATCTATACCTTCATAATGACCACAAATAATAACTAAATGTTTAAATTTTAATAAATTACATATTATTTGATTATTTAAAACATTACCTTGTGGGGACATATATATAACATAGGGTTTGTTATAATTGTTTTTATAATAAATGTTTTTTCTTATTACTCCAGTACTTTTTATTGCATCATATAATGGCTCTGGTTTAATTACCATTCCTGACCCACCACCGAAAGGTCTATCATCAACTTTATTATTCTTAGCAAATAACCTAATATCAATTAAATTAATTGTTATTATTTTCTTTTTACTTGCTTTATTTAATAAACTTTCAGTTAATGGGCCATTAAACATTGTTGGGAACAAAGTTATAATATCAATTTTCATAAAGATAATAATAATAACTATTAAATATATTATGATTATCATCTAAATACATTGAAGGTTGATAAATATTGCTATATCCTTTTGGGAAAATAATAAAAATCTTTCTTCTCATTAAATTAATACAACTGATTTTATTACACAGTATAGGTATTAAAACTTCACTATGATAATTTTTTACAACTAATATGTCTGCATACTTATCAGAGTTAATAACATTTTCTATAATACCTATATAGTTCCATTCTTGACTACTAAAAACCTCAAAACCAATTATATCTCTAGAATTCTTCATTGAATATTTTTTATTCTACAACTTCTATAGTTGCTCTTTTATCAAGTTTTGCAGAAGCAGAATTAATTATAACTCTTATTGCTTTTATAATACGGCCTTCTTTACCAATAATCTTTCCCTTATCTGCATCGTCCACTTTAAGTTCAAGGACAGTAGTTCTCTCTCCATTAACTTCTTTAACTTCCACCTTCTCTGGATGATCCACTAATGCTTTAGCTATTAAAAGAACTAGTTCTTTCATGTTTTTTCTCCTATGTGATTGTTTGTTTTATTTGACATTATAATTATTTTTTATTTTTTGTATTAAATGATTTAATCTTGTTGATACAGTTGCCCCTACATTGATCCAATACAATAATCTTTTAGTATCAATCGAAAAATTATTTTGTTTAGTTATAGGATCATATCTACCAAGTATCTCGATTGCTTGTCCATCTCTTTTTTTTCTCTTATCTATTGCTACAATTTTATAGTATGGTCTTTTTATTTTGCCTATTCTTTGTAATCTTAAACGCACTGCCATTTATACTCCCTTAAAATATATTATTCTACAATATATTAATACACTAGATTATATATAAAAGCTCAAGAATATTTCAATTATGTCTTATTATTTCTTCTATAGCAACAGCAATTGAAACTGACGCTCCTACAATAGGATTATTTCCCATACCTATGAAACCCATCATTTCCACATGTGATGGAACAGACGAAGAACCAGCAAACTGTACATCACTATGCATACGCCCCATAACATCTGTTAATCCGTATGATGCTGGACCAGATGCTATATTATCAGGATGTAACGTTCTACCAGTACCACCGCCAGATGCCACTGAAAAATAATGCTTATTATGTTCAATAGTCCATTTTTTATATGTCCCAGCAACTGGATGTTGAAACCTTGTCGGATTAGTCGAGTTCCCTGTAATTGAAATATCAACATTTTGACTTATCATAATTGCAACACCTTCATTTACATCATCTGCTCCATAAACCTTAACTTCTACTCTATTTTTTTCTTTTGAAAAAAGTATCTCTTCAATTATATGTAATTTACTAGTTAAATAATCATACTTAGTTTTAATATATGTAAAGCCATTAATACGACTTATTATATAAGCTGCATCTTTTCCTAAGCCATTAAGAATAACCTGCAGTTTTGTATTACGTACTTTGTTTGCTGCTTTTATGATACTTAAAGCTCCTTCTGCAGCAGCAAAACTTTCATGTCCAGCTAAAAAGCAGAAACATCTAGTTTGTTCAGTTAATAAACTAGATGCTAAATTTCCATGTCCAATTCCAACCAAACGATGTTCAGCAACAGATCCAGGTATACAAAAAGATTGTAATCCTATTCCTAACATTTTAGCGATGTCAGATGCATTATTTATGTTTTTTTTTATGGCAATAGCAGCTCCCACAATATAAGCCCAAATAGCATCATCAAAAGCAATAGGTTGAATATTTTTAATAATATTCTTTATATTAAGGCCACTACCTAAACAAATATTTTGTGCTTCTTCTAAATTATTAATACCATATTTCTTTAATACATTATTTATCTTATTTATGCGTCTATCATAATTTTCAAATTTTACAATCACGAATTTGTTCTCCTTTATTCTTTTCGTGGGTCAAATTTAACCACAGCTTCGTTAAATCTTCCATACGTACATATATTATTTTCAAACGCATCTTTATATGATGTTCCATTTTTAATGTCATCTAGCATTTTACCAATATTAATAAATTGATATCCTATAACTTCGTTTTTTGTATCTAATCCAAGTTTCAAAACATATCCTTCTGTCATTTCTAAATATCTAACTCCTTTTGATTCTGTGCTATACATAGTACCTATTTGAGAACGTAACCCTTTGCCTAAATCTTCCATACATGAACCTATTGGTAGTCCACCTTCAGAAAAAGCAGTTTGTGTCCTTCCATATACAATTTGAAGAAATAATTCACGCATAGCAGTATTAATAGCATCACAAACTAAATCTGAATTTAAAGCTTCTAATATAGTTTTACCACATAAAATTTCAGCTGCCATTGCAGCAGAATGAGTCATACCACTGCATCCTATTGTTTCTATTAAGGACTCTTTTATAATTCCATATTTTACATTTAAGGTTAATTTACATGCTCCTTGTTGCGGAGCACACCAACCAATTCCATGTGTTAAGCCACATATATCTTTGATTTTAGTGGCTTGAACCCATTTCCCATCTTCAGGGATAGGAGCAGGCCCATGCCTTGGTCCTTTTGAAACATTTATCATACTTTTAATTTCACAAGTTTCCTCAGAACAATTATTACAACTCATAAAAGCACCTCTGCCTTTTAAAAATCTTATTATTTTACATTGTAAAAGATTTATTGTATCAAATTTACTAATATAATTGAAATAAATTTGATACAATTGTTAACTACAGATGAATTGATAAAACTTACGGAGGGGGAGAGATTCGAACTCTCGGTACAGATAATTATGATCTGTACACCAGTTTAGCAAACCGGCGCAATCAACCAGACTATGCGACCCCTCCTTAAAGTCAAGAAATATTAAAAAGTATACAAAAAAAGTTTCATTATGACAAATAAAATGATAAATTAGGAGAGCAAGATAAATGAAAATTATTAATGGAAGGCAAATTGCAAAACACATTAAATCAGATATAAAAACAAAAATAAAAAATTTCAAAGACATAACAGGAAAAACGCCTGGGTTAGCCACAATTTTAGTTGGATCAAATGTGGCAAGTAAAATATATATTCAATCAAAAATTAAAGCATGTCAAGAAGTTGGAATACAATCATTTCATAATAATATCTCGACACAATCATCACAAGACGCTATTATTAGATTAATAAATGATTTAAATAGCAATACTCTTATTAACGGAATTTTATTACAGTTACCATTACCAGATAAAACTTTTACTCAAAATTGTATAAATGCTATAAATCCAGTTAAAGATGTAGATGGGTTACATCCTGTTAACTATGGAAAGTTAAGTTTACTTAAATCTTGGAATGATATTATTAAGGAAAACGTTCTGATTCCTTGTACTCCTTTAGGGATTATGCATTTATTACAATATTCAAATATTCAACTAAGCGGTAAAACAGTTTTAATTATTGGCAGATCAAATCTTGTTGGTAAACCATTAGCAATTCTTATGCTGTCACAAAATGCAACAGTTATAACTGCTCATTCAAAAACATATAATTTAGACAAATTAACTAAAATAGCTGATGTTATCATAGTGGCTGTTGGCATACCTAATTTTTTAAATAAGAACTATAATATCAAAGATAACACAGTTATTATTGATGTTGGTATTAATAGAACAGTTGATGGCTTATGTGGAGATGTTGATTTTAATTATATACAAAACAAAAATGTTAGAATTACCCCAGTTCCTGGAGGAGTTGGCCCTATGACAATAACAATGCTATTGTCAAATACACTTAAAGCATTTATAAATCAAAATAAAATCAATTTATAAAAAAAACTTTATAAAGACATAACAAATATTTCCAATACAATATTTTTCAGTATAACCATAATGAAAATTAGAACCTATTCCTAATTTAAATGAACTTACATTTAATAATGGAAATGAAAATACTTTAACAAAACCACATTTAACACAATAATAACTAGGTAATAACTTGTTTGTGTTAATAATACTTGTTCTATTCTTGTTATTGTTATGTTTTTTACTACTTATTGCTATTCTACGTTTTACAACTCCATTGATATCCATGAGAAAAACATCAGTATTTTTACCACCTTCAAAAGAAACAAAAATATTATTATTTTTTTTAATAGCCATATCATATACTTTAACAGTAGCTAACGAAAAAGTACAATTAAACATTAATATTATAATTGTAATAATGAATTTCATTAAAGTACTTTATATAATAAATTGATTTTTATATATCCATTGACTTTCTTGTTGAATACCTAGCCTTCTATATATTATTTTAGTAGGCAAATTTTCCCTATAAAGATAATACATAGTTAAACCAATTATTATTATATTAAATAATGATATAATATAATCTTTTCGTTTTTCTTTTTGTAGTGCAATGCGTATAGGTTCTGAACATTTTTCAGCGATAAATCTTCTATTTTGTAAAGACCATTGTTGCTCTAAGCCATAAAGATGGAATGGGTAATTAATAGTAACATTATATTTTTTTGCTTGTAATTCGGCTGCTGACGAACTATTATTTGGATTAGCGGTAAATCCTATGCTACTGTTTAAAAAAATCAATATAATTGTTAGCAATTTAAATTTTTTCATGATTACTCCTCTACTCTTTATTTTATAATTTAATTAAATTATAATTATTATATCATATAATAATTATGAGAAAAAATACTGCAATATTTTTTATTGTTAGTCATTTAAGTTTATTAATAATATGCTTAACATTATATTTATATAATGTTAAATTAAAATATCAACTACAACAAGAACGCAGATATAATAATACTATAATTAAAGAAAATAAAATTTTAAAAAACATAGAACAAATTTTAGTTCATACATTGAAAAAAAAATGTATTTAAATTAATAAGTTAAATAATACAAATACTATTATAATATATTAATAGTATAATATATTATAAAAATTAACATGGAGTAATTAAAATAATGAAAAGATTATGTATGTTTTTATATTTGATGAGTATAATTATATCTATCTCAGGGTGTGCTCATTGGATAATAAAAGATAAACTTACTATTACTAAGAGCGTTAAGGAAGGTACTTTTATTAAAACAGAACACAAAGAAAAACAAAATGCTATAAGTAAATTCGATAAAAATACTCATAATATACTAGTTCAAAAAATTTCTACTATGTAAACATGTACTTTTAATTTGCAAGTAAAATAGAAACTTATATATTATCCATATATAAGTTTTTGGATTACAAGAATACCAGTTAATGTCATTGCAAATATATTCATGTATATCATACTCCAAGATTTTATTAAAAATCCAGCTACCACTGCTGAAGAATCTGCTATACATGTTAATAAAAACATTCCAACAGATAAATCTTTTGTTGATTTAGTTTTATAGTTTTTTACTATCTGTGGAAATTTGCTTATCAAATATAAACTTGCTCCTAATCCATAAATAAAATCAAATAATGTTATGTGCACTACTGGTGTACTCATTTTTAACAGTTGAAACCTCCAAAATTTATTTTGCAGGAATTGTTCTGAATCCTGTATATTTTTGCAATACTTCTGGAATATTAATTGAACCATCTTGATTTTGAAAATATTCTAACAAAGCTGCAAACGTTCGCCCCACTGCTAAGCCAGACCCGTTTAACGTATGAACAAAATCTATTTGTTTATTTGGATATTGTATTTTAATGTTCATTCTCTTAGATTGAAAATTTTTAAAATTTGAACAAGACGAAATCTCTTTATATGTGTTGGTAGAAGCAAACCATACTTCTATATCGTATGTTTTTGATGAAGCAAAACTCATATCACCGGATGATAATAATGATATTCTATAAGGTAAATTTAATAATTGTAAAACATATTCTGCATCTACTAATAATCTATCTAGTTCTGTATTAGAATCAATTGGTTTAACAAATTTGACAAGTTCTACTTTATTGAATTGATGATTTCTAATAAGCCCTTTTGTATCTCTTCCATAACTCCCAGATTCTCTTCTAAAACATGCAGAGTAAGAAACATACTTTTTAGGCAAGTCATATTCATGTAAAATAGAATTTCTATAAATGTTTGTTATACTAACTTCTGAAGTAGGTATTAGATATAAGTTATCTTTAGTACAAGTAAAAACTTCATCTTCAAATTTTGGTAGTTGCCCAGTACCTACCATTGATGTTTTATTAACAAGATATGGAGCCATAATTTCGCTATAACCATGTTTTTTATGAGTATCAATAAAGAATGAAATAATAGCTCTTTCTAAAACACACCCCTCATTTTTTAAAATTACAAAACGTGAACCAGAAATTTTTGAAGCAGTTGTAAAATCTAAAATGTTTAATCTTTCTCCTATTTCCCAATGTGGTTTGGGAATAAACAAAAAATTTTTAGGACTATTCACGTATTTAACAATTTTATTTTGTTTACTGCTACTTCCAATAGGCACACTAGCATCAGGTAAATTTGGCATACATAATAGCATATCCATTATTTTTTTATTGATAATAAGAAGCTTATTATTATATTCCTTAATTTGTTTTTTTATTATTTTAACTTTTACAGAAATAGAAGTATAGTTATCAAAATGTTTTTTTGATAATTGATTTCGCTCCATTCTTAAATTTTCAATTTTTTTAATTAAAATCTTACGATTATTATCTAGCATTAATAAATTATCTACATTAATATGCTGATTTCTATTTAATATAGCTTGTTTTACATCATTTACATGTTTTCTAATAAAATTTATATCAATCATTATATATAAAATCACTTAAAATATTTAACAACATTATGTCGTCCAATGGCCAGTTCTATTTCTACTATAAAAGCTTGAGACAAGATCACTTTATAATTTGTTGGTATGACAAAAGAGCCATAAATTAAATCTATAATGTATATATAAACATCTATTGACCCTTTATATTTATCAAAAATTATTTTTAATTTATCAATTAAAACATTATTATAACATTCATATTTCAATTGAACATATATTTTACTACTTTGTTGCATTATAGCAAAGTTTTCTCTTGCTTGTGATAATTCAATTATGTTATCTACTATAATATTTTTTTTATTTTTATTTTGTATTGATAACTTACCTGAAACAATTACAATATTATTAATACGGATTATATTATCAAAACGTGTATATTCTTTTAGAAACACTAACGCCTCTATATGTCCATATAAATCTTCTATTATAAACTTAGTATATAGTTCTTTATTATTTTTTGATATAAATTTGTTTATGGAAGTAATCATTCCTACTATGTTAATATGCATATTTGACTTAGGTAATGTATTAAGTTGATAATGAGAATATTTAACGAATTCATGTTGTATTTTTTTTAATGGATGTTCAGACAAATAAAAACCTAGTACATCTTTTTCAAAATTTATTATTTCATATTCTTCAAATACTTTATTTGCTTGTTTACTAATATTTACGTTACAATTACACATGTTATTAAAAAGTAACAATTGTGATGACTGATTTAATGCTTGTATTTTTAAAGTTTTGTTAATAGATGATTTAAGATTAATAAGTAAATTTATTCTTGTATCAAATTTATTTTCTCCAAATGAATCACATGCGCCTGATTTTATTAAATTTTCAAGTACCTTTTTATTAATAGATTTTAAATCTATCTTTTGCAAAAAATCTTCCCAAGATATGAAACGTCTATCAAGATTATTGTTACAGTTTTCTATATAATTAGTTAAGTTTTTTCCAACATTTTTAATAGCTAACAGTCCAAATCTAATGCTATCATTTTCAATTGTAAATTTACCTTTGGAATATTGTATGTCAGGAGGTAATATCTTAATTCCAAAATTATTTGCATCATTTAAATAAAGTTCAATTTTACTTTTTTGTTCCCCATTTATTACAGAATGTCCAATTTCACTATTTAACAAGGCTGTAAAGTATTCTAATTTATGATTTGCTTTTAAGTAAGCCGTTTGATATGAAATGATACTATAAGCAGTAGCATGTGATTTATTAAATCCATAACCAGCAAAAGCTAAAATATTGTTAAATATTTTTACAGCAATATTTTTATTAATTCCATGTTGAAGAGTACCTTCAATAAATTTTTTTTGTTGATTTGCGATAGTATTTGCATTTTTTTTACTCATTGCTATACGTAGATTATCCGCTTCCCATGGAGTAAAATCTGCAAGTTCTTCTGATATTTTCATAACTTGTTCTTGATATAATATAACACCATAAGTTTCTTTCAATATTTTTTCTTCTAACGGATGATCATAAACTATTTTTGTTTTTTTATTTTTACGATTAATAAATTCATTCAACATTTTGGCACTTATAGGTCCTGGTCTATACAAAGCAATTAGAGCTATAAGATCATTAATACAATTTGGTTTAAATTTTTTTAATAAATTACGTATGCCATGACTTTCAAGCTGAAAAACTCCCATAGTTCTAGCTGTATTGAGTAATTTGTAAGTATTTTTATCATTTAATGAAATATTATCTAAATCAAACTTAGTTTTAATCAAATGAACTGTGTTATCTATAATAGTAAGTGTTCTCAAGCCTAAAAAATCTATTTTTAACAATCCTAATTTTGTTAATGTAGTATTATCATATTGTGTTGTAATAATATTTTTAGAACTTCTTGATAACGGAGAATAATTAGTAATTGGCTGATCAGAAATTACCATGCCTGCAGCATGCATTCCAATATGTCTTTTAATTCCCTCTAATCTTTTAGATAATGACAAAAGCTTATTAATTTTTTTATTGGAGTTCATTAAAATTAATAACTCTTTTGAAGTTTTTAAAGCTTCATTTATACTAGTATTATGTGGAATAAGACAAGAAATATTATTGTAATCTGCATTAGAAAAACCCATAACTCGAGCCACATCTCTTATGACAAGCTTAGCTTGCATAGAACCAAATGTAATGATCTGAGCACATTTATCTTCTCCATATTTTTTGCGTACATATTGTATAACTTGTTCTCTTCCTATATCTCCAAAATCAATATCTAAGTCTGGCATAGAATGTCTATCAGGATTTAAAAACCTTTCAAATAATAAATTATATTTTAAGGGACATATATTAGTAATATCTAAGCTATACGCAACTATAGAACCAGCGCCTGAGCCTCTTCCTGGGCCTACAGGTATATTGTTCTTTTTTGCATATTTGATAAAATCAGCAACTATTAAAAAATAAGATGTGAATCCCATTTGATGAATTACATTTAATTCATACTGTAATCTTTCTTTATGTTGTAAATTTAATGATGTATTATATTTTTTTTGTAAACCTTTATTACAAAGCGTAGTTAAGTAATCTAAATTAGATGCATAGCTCAACGGAGTAGTAAAATGCGGGATGAGAAACTTATTATCAGGGATCATAATATTAATTTGCTCTGCTATTTTTAAAGTATTCTGTAAAGCTTCAGGTATATAAGAAAACGTTTGATACATTTCTTCTGCACTACGATAATAAAATAAATTAGATCCTAAGCTAAAGCGTGTAGTATCATTTAGTGTTTTATTTGTTCCTATACATAGTAAAATGTTATGCATTTCATAATCATCTTTAGTTAAAAAATGACAATCATTAGTTACAACAAGAGGAATAGAAAGCCTTTTTGATAATTTAATAAGTAATGGGATAATTTGCTGTTGCTCTTTAATGTTATTATCCATAACTTCTATATAAAAGTTATCTTTCCCAAAAATATTACAATATTCTGTTGCTATTTCTTCAGCAGTCTGTATATTACTATGTACTAGATTAGAAGCTATTTCTCCTAATAAACAACCTGATAATGCAATTAGTCCTTTACTATATTTATTTAAAATATCTTTATCGATACGTGGTTTATAATAAAACCCTTTAGTAAATCCTAAACTGACTATACGCATAAGATTTTGATAACCATTAAAATCTTTAGCAAGTAATGTTAAATGGTAATAAACTACTTGGTGGACATTTTTCTTTTTTATTAAACATGAATCTGGAGCGACGTAAACTTCACATCCAATTATTGGTTTAATGCCAATATTTTTAGCTGCCCAATAAAATTCCATTGCTCCATACATATTTCCATGATCTGTAATAGCTAATGCAGACATTTGATATTTTTTAGCTATAACATGAAATAGTTCACTTGGATTTCCATTTTCATCAATTAATTTGCATGCTCCATCAAGAAGTGAATATTCAGTATGATTATGTAAATGTACAAAATCTATAGTCATTTTAATATTAGCTCCAGTAAATAAAATTTATTTATAGTTATTCTTTAGTTTCGTTCTTATTAAATGATCAACTAAAACATTATTAATATTTCCAGAGTGTCCTTTTACGTATCTCCATGTAACTGTTATTTTACTATTCAGCATAAATTGTGTATAGTTTTTAGATACTATATTATTAGCTTTCCATTGTTCTGTTGCAAAATATTTTATACCAACATAATCATAATTAATCCTAATTTTTTGTACTTTGTTAAGTTCACACCATTTAATTGTTTCGATAACTGCTTGTAATTCACCTACAAATTGTCTATATTTTACAACTTGCTTATCATTAATAGTGCCAAAAATGACTCTTTTTATTGTTTCCCCAAGATAAATTATAGAACCATATCCAATAATTTCATTAATATATGATCCATCTACAAAAGCTTCATAAATTCCACTTTTAGCAGAATGATTTTTAAAGTTATGTATACTCTTCCAAGCATTATCAATAATATTACTTAAAAAAATATCGTGTACATATTTTTTTAATGTATATGTATTAGTCGTAGGCTTATAATATATTATTAAGAATTCATCATCTGGTACTATCTTAATCTTAATCATATAATTTTTAATAGAAGTTCTACTGAAAGCAATTGTAACATTATTTTTCCTAAGTTGTCTTTTAAGCGCAAAAGTTATTTTTAATAATTTTTCTATATATAGTTCCACAATGAGTTATTTATTTTTATGTATTAAAATAGTTTCTCTGGAATATCTTTTTTAGTATAAGCTCCAAGATCCTTTATTTTTTTTGCTCTATTTATAATACTATCACCAGATTGTTCTGAATATGATAGTCTTTTAATAGCATCTTTCACTTTGTTTTGCGCATCAAATATCTTATTATCAATTTCTAATAGTACTTCAGCAAATGTAACAAATTTATCATAAAGCATACCACTTTGTCTAATTATTTCTGTAACATTTTTAGTCTGCAATTCTTTACGTCTTAAATATTCAATTGTTTTCATTGTAATTAATAAAGTTGATGGAGTTACAAGTATAATATTTTTATTATATGCATAAGTAACAATATCTATCTTATTTTCAAAAATAATAGATACAGCTTGCTCTATAGGAACAAACATTAAAATATACTCAGCTTGATTAAGTTCTAATATATTAACATAATCTTTAGAAATTAATTCATCAATATGTTTTTTTATACTTGTAAAATGTTCTTTTAAATAAATTTTTTTATCTTTTTCATTGGTTGAACTATAATATTTCGAATATGCACTTAATGAAGTTTTAGCATCAACAATAATATGTTTCTTATTAGGTAGATTAACCACATAATCAGGTATTTTTTTATAATGTAGTTCATCTTGAAATTGTTTTTGTGGAACATAATCAATATTTTCAATCATTCCGGCATTTTCAAAAATACGCTTAATAGTTAATTCTCCCCATACTCCTTGTATTTTGTTATCTCCTTTTAAAGCACTAGCAAGATTATTTGCATCATGGCTTAATTGTTGATTGAGGTTGTGTAAATTATCGATTTCATTATGTAATTCTGATATTTTTTCTATTTCATAAATTTTGTATTTATTAAGATCATTTTTAAACTCATCTATTTTAATTTTTAGTGGAGTCAATACATTATCTAAACAGTTTTTATTAATATTTAAAATTTTATTACTTTTATTATCTAAAATAGATGAAGCAATATTTTCAAAAGCATACTTGATATTCTCAAATTGTGTTTGTGTGTTTTTAGTCAATTCTTCTGTCTTTTGCTTTTTCATGTTGTTGCTTGTAATAATAAGTTTACATTTAAATATTAATATACATATGATTATTAACAGTGTGAATATTATAATTAATAGAACAAATGTTGTATTCATAGTTTGTTTGTTACTCCTATTCTAATGCTTTAATGTATTATTAAAAACAAATTTCTTTATAATTACAATACTTACAATGAAATCTATTAGTAGTTAACTGAAAATTTTCTTTTGGTTTTGGTATATTAGTTTCTATATCAATTAAATATTTATACATCTGTTGTGTTTCAGATATTATAACTTTCATCAATTGCCCAATATAATCCTTAGTTATTGTAACAATTTGTTCATCATATTGCGGATACAAATATGAAACAATAGACACTATATTGTGCACATTTTGCTTAAAAGATATATGTGCCCATAATAAATATACAATAAGTTGTTTATAATGTTTAGTTTTAATTTTTTTCCCTGTTTTCCAATCTATAATACATAATTTTTTATCTAAAGGAAATAAAAAGTCAACTTTACAAAAAATTTTATAATTACTAATTATTAAATCTCCGTATCCTTCTGGATCTATAATCCATTGATGATTTTTCGACATTATAACTTTATTATTTATAATCCATTTAAATCTCTTACTATTTAAAAAATTATTTAAACAAATCTTAACTTTTGTATAAATATCAGTTAGTATAATTTTTTCATGATAATAATGTGTTTCAAAAAACATTTTTGTTGTACAATTTTTTTTAATTACATTGAACGTATATTGAAATAATTTATCCATATTAATAGGTTGATTAGTTATCTGGTAACGTTTTAATATTGTTTTAATAATCATATGTACAATGTTTCCAATTTCTAATGCTTTAGAAGTTAAATTTTTTAAACGTTGTATCTTATCTAAAGGAATTTCTAAATCAAATTTTGAATAATAATCATAAAAATATCTTCTTTTACAATTTATAAATTTGTCATATCTTGATATAGACCAACCTAATGTTAACTGTTTCTTTTTAGTAATATTCAAGTTATTTCTCTATTTTGTTTAATTAATTTATCCATATGGAGTTAGTAATCTATAAGCGTTATTTCTAATACGTTTTAAACATGAGATATGTTGTACTTCATGCGTAGTAACCAATTTAGCTTTTCTTTTTTTTTTGCTTATTATATCATTAAGTATTTTTGCTAAATCATGACTAAACAATTCTATGTTAGTTTCAAAATGCAACTTAAAACTTCTAACATCCCAATTTGCAGAACCAATAAAAACCCATTCATCATCCACTATAAAAATTTTACTATGGTCAAAAGGACGTATAGTACGGTAAATTTTTACTCCACTTAGAAGTAAACTTAAAAAGTTAGCTTCACTGGCATAATCTAAAAATTTGTAATCGCTACGTTCTGGTACAATCAGTTCAACGTTAATTCCCTTCATAGCTGCCATTTTAAGTGCAACTAATATATTACTTTCTGGTAAAAAATAAGGAGTAACTATGGTAATTTTTCTTTTAGCCATATTAAGTGCTCCATGTACAATGAGTTCTATTTTATCAAATTGACTGTCAGGGCCATCAGATATGACTCTTGCTGGAATATCTTGTTTACAAATTTTTATATTATTATTATTTTTCTCATAAACAAAATTGCATTTACTATGTTTCGTAAATTCCCAATCATGTTTAAATACCCTAAAAATTTGGTCTATAACTGGACCTTCAATTTTAAAAGTTATATCTATGATACCATGATTAATGTCATTAATTAAAATATTTTTTTTAGATAAATTCATTCCTCCAAGAAAAGCTATTTTCCCATCAATAATCATTATTTTTCTATGATTTCTTAAATTGACAAAAGGTAACAATATTGGAATATGCGGAGGTAAAAAAACTCCATACTCTAAACCGTTAATTTTAGAAAGTTGTTTTTCTATAGAAGAACGAAAGAATTTAAGAGTGCCTATTCCATCTACTAAGATTTTAATTTTGATTCCTCGATTAATTAAAATCTTGAAAGCATCTAAAAATTTTTTTGTTTCCAAATCATAATCAAAAATATAACTTAATATTAGTACCTCATTTTGAGAATTTAATATATGTTTTAACATTTCTGGATAAGCTTCTGTTCCATTTTGTAGAGGAGTAATTTTGTTTCCAAAAGTGTAACGTTGTGGATAGACTTTATATCCAAAATGTATAAATTGCTTATATTTAATTAATAAATTACTATAGATGTGATGCTTATTATTTGAGTTAGTTTGTAATAAGTTATCATTATCAACAATATATTGTTTTAAACGTAATGCCTTACGTTTAACTCTATTAATGCCAAAAAATATGTATAATATAGCTCCAACAAAGGGTGATAAGAACACTAATGATATCCAACTAATAGAACTTTTAACATCTTCCTTATATAATAATACATGAACTGTTATTATAATAGCTAATATTATGTGAATAAAAGTAATAATAAAATTCATTAACATGTTAACAATCAAAAATTTATTGTAATTTGATATAATCCTTAATTATATAGTTTTTCTCTTTCAATAAATCATTTATTTTAATATTATATAATATAGTATAAAGCTTTAAAACAGAACAAAGTTAAAATTGAACACTCATTAATGTTGAAAATTAGACTTATTTTATTATAGAACTTATTTAAGTTGTCTATCATATATGTTTGTATGGCTATTTGGCTATATATGATATATACAAATTGAAACAAAGGTGAAGGAAAATTAGTGTTAGGTAGTGTTGAATTTATAATTGAATTTACATTAGCATACTAGTGCTGACATTATGTTACATTCGGTTATAGATGCATTAGATTAAGAAATATAAGTTATTGTTTTTCAAATATAAATAATAAATATAAAAGTATTTCAAGATCAACATTACTACTAATTATATATACTAAATTAAAGAAAAAAATTTTTTTAATGAACAATATTGGTTTTATTATAATGACAGCACAGTCACATATGTATAGTTTATATTAATAAAACCAAAAATTGTGTTTATTAATATAACAAAGTGCTATTATGATAATTAAAATATATAATACGCTCACTAAATGTAAAGAAAATTTTATAAATGACAAAAAAGTTGTAAATATGTATGTATGTGGTGTTACTCCATATTCAAATATGCACTTAGGACATGCCAGAACATATATAGTATTTGATATAATACGAAGGCATTTATTATTAAGGGGCTACTTAGTAAAGCATATACAAAATTTTACTGACGTAGATGATAAGATTATTAACATATCAAATATAAATCATATAAATCCTACAGAAATTACAAAGAAATATATAAATGAATATTTTCAATATACTGAAAAGTTAAACATCTTAAAGGCATATGCTTATCCACGTGTAACTATGATGATACAAGACATAATAGACTTTATAAAAATACTTATAAAAAAAGGATATGCTTATGCAATTAATGGTAGTGTTTATTTTAATATTAAGAAATTTTCTAAGTATGGTATGTTATCAAATAGAAAGTTTGCTAATTATAATACTGTGTCTAAAAAAATTGATATTAACAAAAAAACATACATTGATTTTGCTCTTTGGAAAAATAAAAAAGAAAACGATCCTAAAGAATTTATATGGAATAGTCCATGGGGAGAAGGTCGTCCAGGATGGCACATAGAATGCTCTGTGATAGCATACAAATTTCTTGGTTCAACAGTAGATATACATGGTGGTGGTAATGATTTAATATTTCCACATCATGAAAATGAAATTGCACAAAGTGAGGCACAAACTGGGAAACAATTTGCCAAATATTGGATACATACTGGATTTGTTACTATAAATGACAAAAAAATGTCTAAATCACTAAATAATTTTATTTCATTGCAAAATATTTTTAAAACATATGAAGCAAGTACAGTTCGTTACTATTTACTTACACAGCATTATTCTAAACCATTACAATTTTCTTATCATCTTATGAAAATGGCAGAACAATCTTTGCATAATCTCAATGAAACTTATATTAAACTTCTTTATAAAGTAAGTTTGGACTCTATTAAAAAGAAAGATAATGTTAAGAGTACTACTATTCTTGATAAGGATTTATTGGAACTACAAGAAAAATTTTTCAATACTATGGATAATAATTTTAATTCTGAACAAGCGTTATCATATCTACACAAATTAAAAAATTTAATATTAAAAGATTTTCTTGGGGTATCAATACAACGTCTTTATCAATTTAAGTTATTATTTGAAGAATTTTATAATAAATCTTTAGGATTTAAGTTACCATCGAATAACATAATTCAAGATAAGAATTTACAATTAATACTACAAGAAAGAGTACAAGCGCGAAAAAATAAAAATTGGACTAAGTCTGATGAATTAAGAAAAGTACTTTATCAACACGGATATAATATAATAGATCTACTTGACAATCATTTTATTACAATAAAATTAAAAAATTTATGATTAAGAAGAAACATAATATTATTTATGGTAAAAATGCTGTATTAGAAGCTTTAAAAGCAAGTAAGCGTAAAATAACAAAAATATTAATTTCAAATTATGCTCAAGGCAAAGTTATTTCTGATATTCTTCATATAGCGAAAAGTAAAAACATCTCTGTACAAAAAATTGATATGAAATTAAAAAGGAATGTACTATATAAAAAAGCGCAAGGAATAATTGCAAAAATAGAGTCAGTACAATATATAAGTTTAATACAATTAATAAAAAATGTAAAAGTCATTTCTCAATATCCAATTTTAATAATTTCTGATGGGATAACAGATCCTCATAACTTAGGTGCAATTATAAGAAATTGTGTAGCATTTAGAGTTCATGGTATCATTTTACCTAACAGAAGAAATGTAGATATTAATGAAACTGTAGCAAAAGTTTCAACTGGAGCAGTTGAACATATTTATGTTTCAAAAGTTGTCAATATAAATTATGCAATAAAAATTTTAAAACAAAATGGCTTTTTTATAATAGGAACTGCACTGGGTACTGACCAACCTATTAGTAAAATACGTCTTAATTGTCCAATAGTTATTATATTAGGTAATGAACAGCATGGAATGCATAATTTAACTAAAAAATATTGTGATATGTTAGTGTCAATTACTCACTGTAATAAAGTTTCATCATTAAATGTTTCATGTGCACTTGCCATAATTTTATATGAAATATCAAGATTAAAAACAACAAAATTATTATAATGCAATATAATAATTTAATATTACAAATTTAGATTTAGGAGAAACATAATTAAATGAATATTCCAAATGATTTAAGATATACAAAAACACATGAGTGGGTTAAAATAAATGAACAAGAAGTCACTGTAGGTATTACGGATTTTGCTCAACAAGAAATTACAGATATTGTCCATGTTGAACTTCCTGATTTAGGCAAACATGTCAATATTAATCAACCAGTTGCAATTATTGAATCAGTTAAATCAGCTTTTGATATATATGCCCCTTTAAGTGGAGAAATCATTAAAATTAATACATTAATATTAGAAAAACCTGAATTAATTAACAAATTTCCATATTTAGATGGTTATTTGTTTAAATTAAAAATTGCAAACATAAACGATTTAAATGTTCTATTATCAGTCAATGATTATCAAAAACTAGTTACAGAGAGATAAAATAAACTATGGATTATACTTCTAAGAATAAGACAGAGCAAAATGACATGCTTAAGACTATAGGCATTAATTGTATTAAAGATTTATTCGTTAATATTCCTAGAAATTTAGTTTTAAATAAATTAAATATATGTCATGGTAATACAGAACAAGAAATTTTAACACATTTACATAACGTTGCAAAAAAAAATAAAATTTTAATTTCATTTAGAGGTGCAGGAATATATGACCACTATATTCCTGCTTTAGTTAAAGAAATTGTAAATAGATCAGAATTTAGAACTTCATATACTCCTTATCAAGCTGAAGCAAGTCAAGGCACATTACAAGCAATTTTTGAATATCAGAGTTTAATATGTGCATTAACTGATTTAGATGTCTCAAATGCTTCACTTTATGATGGGGCAACAGCAGTTGTTGAAGCAATCTTGATGTCTATAAGGTATAAAAAAACAAAAAAGATATTAATATCAGAAGCATTGAATCCTGAATATATTAAAGTAATAATAACGTACTTCAAGCATTTAGAAGTAGATCTTATTTTTTTAGAAACTACAAATGGTATTATTGATAATAATACTTTGCTTAACAAACTTGATGATAATACTACTGCTGTTGTAATCCAATCTCCGAATTATTTTGGACTTATAGAAAACATGAAGAGTTTATGTTATTGGACAAAAAAATTTAATTCTTTGTTTATCGCTGTAGTAAATCCTTTATCATTAGGAGTGTTCTGTACCCCAGGAGAATATAATGCAGATATTGCTGTTGGAGAAAATCAAGGTTTAGGTTCTCCAATGAGTTTTGGTGGAACTACTTGTGGCTTTATAGTTACAAAAAAATCTTTAGCTTGGAGATTACCAGGAAGAATAGTGGGACAAACAAAGGATATCAAGGGAGAGCGAGGTTTTGTTTTAACTATGCAAAGTAGAGAACAGCATATAAGAAGAGTTAACGCGACATCTAACATATGTACTAATGCTTCATTAAATGCGTTAGCTAGTTGTGTATTTTTATCTGGTTGGGGAAGTAAAGGATTTAAAAAACTTGCAGAGGTTAATATTGCTAAAGCTAAATATACATTTAAGCAAATAAAATCTCTAAACGGATTTAGCTCAAAATTTGGAGATCAAACATTCTTTAATGAGTTTGTCATCAAAACCACTAAAGATATAAATAAAATAAATAAAATATTGCTATATAACAATATACTAGGGCCTCTAAATTTATCAAATGCAAATGCAAATGCCAAATTAAAAAATTGTATGTTATTTTGTGTAACAGAACAGCGAACTAAATCAGAAATAGATAGTTTAATAGAAATATTAAAGACAATATAAATATTTTACAATAGGACAAAAAAGTATCATGGAAAAATTATTAAATGAAATATCTACGTGTTGTCAACCAGCATATGATATTAGTTGTGATATTAATATAGAAATAAATATTCCTAGTAATCTACAGAGATGTTCATCATTACATTTTCCAAATATTACTGAAAGTGATCTGTTGAGGCATTTTACTAATTTATCAAGAAATAACTATGCTTTAAGTACAACTTTCTATCCTTTAGGTTCATGTACTATGAAACATAATCCATTAATTAGTGAACAAGTTGCACGACATTATAGATTTAATCAAATTCATCCATATCAAGATGAATTAACAATTCAAGGCAATTTGGAAATAATGTATAAATTAGAACAGGATTTGTGTGCTATTTCTGGTATGGACTATTTTACTTTACAACCAGCTGCTGGTGCTCATGGTGAATTAACAGGTTTGTTAATAATTGCAAAGTATTTTGAAACAATAAAACAAAAAAGAACTACTGTAATAATTCCAGATTCAGCACATGGGACCAATCCATCTTCAGCTATGTTAGCTGGTTTTAACGTTATTACGCTAGACTCAACACACGACGGACAAATAAATATAGATAAGTTAAAACAATTGTTAAATGAAAATGTTGCAGCTATTATGTTGACTGTACCTAATACTTTAGGCGTTTTCGAAAAAAATATTTTAACAATAACGGAACTTGCTCATAATAATGGAACTATAATGTACTATGATGGAGCAAATTTAAATGCTATAGTTGGAATAATAAAACCTGGAGATTTAGGTTTTGATATTATGCATATAAATCTACATAAAACATTTGCAGCTCCTCATGGAGGAGGAGGGCCTGGCTCAGGCCCTGTTGGTGTAAAAAAATTTTTAGAACCATTTTTACCAATTCCTAGAATAATTAACAATAAAACTCATTTTGTATTTAACTACGAAAAACATCAAAGCATAGGAAAAATAAAAGCTTTTTTTGGAAATTTTCCAGTCATATTAAAATCTTATGTATATATAAAGCTATTAGGAGCAGAAGGTTTAATCAACAGTACAAAACAAGCAGTTCTTAATGCTAACTATATGTTAGCTAAATTAAGAGACAATATAGATGTTCCTGGCGGTCATAAATGTTTGCATGAATTTGTACTTTCTCTTAAATCAATATTAAAAAATGGAGTAAAAACTGTTGATGTAGCAAAAAGGTTATTAGATTATGGATATTATGCTCCAACTATATACTTCCCATTAATCGTAGAAGAATCTATAATGATGGAACCTACTGAAACAGAATCCAAACAAACATTGGATAAATTCATAGAGATCTTTAAAATTATTATATTTAAAGAAATGCTAGATGAATCAGACAAAATTAAATGTGCTCCTCATACTACTATAGTTAGAAGACTAGATGAGGTTATAGCAGCACGTAATCCAGTTTTGAGATGGTAATTAATATTTAAGTAAAACAATATGTAGTTTTTATAAAATGAGGTTTAATATGAAAAATGGTATTTTGTCTAAACAATCTATATGTAAATTAGTAAAAGAACTTAAAAGTCAAGGAAAAAAAATTGTTTTTACAAACGGTTGTTTTGACTTGTTGCATATAGGTCATATTGGCTTGCTTAATAAAGCTAAAAAATTAGGAGATGTATTAATTGTGGCCATTACTTCAGATAAAATTTTAAATTGTCTTAAAGGATTTAAAAGGCCTGTTACTAATGAGATAGAAAGAGCTAAAATACTAATTACTTTAAAACCTGTAGATTATGTATTTATTTTTAATGAGCAAACACCAAAAACTATTTTAAGTGAATTACGACCTGATGTGTTAGTTGCTGGAAGTAACTATAAATTATCAGAAATAGTTGGTCGTGAATTTGCAAGAGTGACTTATAGATTTCCTTTTATACAAGGTAAATCAACAACAAATTTGATTAGTACTATTCTTAATCTGTATCAAAATAATTAAAAGACTGTGAATGTGCACTTTTAATTATTTTTATTATTTACAATTTATTAATTTTGTATTAAACTAATTATAAATAAATATTTATGGAGTTTTTTGTATACTTTAAAGTTAAAAAAATATGGGAATTATAAGTACTATCAATCCTAAAGTAAAGTTATTTTGTGGTTTAATTTTTTCTAATTTAGATGTGCAACAGTCTGCTTTAATCAAACTTACTGAATGTTTTGGTTCTATTGATATTGTAAGTAAATTTATTAAATTTGATTTCACTAACTATTATAATAATGAATTTGGAAATAATCTAATTAGATGTTGGATTTCATTTAAAAAATTGATTACAGCAGATAGTATAGCTACAGTAAAAATACTCACAAATAATATAGAACATCATTTAAGCGTCAAAGGAAAAAGAACTATAAATATTGATCCTGGCTATATTACTTCAGCATCTGTTATTTTAGTGACAACAAAAAATTTTAGCCATAGAATTTACCTTAGGGATGGTATCTATGGAGAAGTAACAATGATATATAATAATAAGCAATTTACAAAACTTCCGTGGACATATCAAGATTATCTATCTGAAATAGCAAAAAAATTTTTTTTAACGATACGCGGATTTAAGTCATATGAGTAATATTAAACATTTGTTATCTATTTATGATCTTTCTAAACAAAATATATATGAATTACTATATCAAGCTTTTGAATTTAAAAAAAATAAGGAACATAACCATAATATTTGTTATAGAAAAACGCTTGGATTAATGTTTGACAAGCCATCTACAAGAACTATAGTTTCTTTTATAGTAGCAATGACACAACTTTCAGGTAATCCTATTGTTCTTGACGTCAATAATCTACAATTAAAACATAGAGAATCTATACAAGATACTGCAATGGTTTTATCTCAATATTTAGATAGCATAGTAATAAGAACATTTGATCATCATAATATAGAAAAATTTGCAAAATTTTCTTCTATTCCTATTATAAATGGGTTAACTAATAGCGAACATCCATGTCAAGTTCTATCAGATATTATGACAATAATGGAACTGTATAATATTAATACAGTTAAAGATCTTGCAAAATTAAATATTGTTTATATTGGAGATGGCAGTAACAATATATCTTGCTCATTACTTGGAATTGTTGCAATTTTAGGTTTACATTATACAATTATTTCTCCTAGTATGTATTGTCCTAAAATAGATGTATTAAATAAATCATTATTATATTCTTCATCTAGCAAAGCAAATATTAAAGTTACAACTAATATTGACGAAATACACAATGCAGATGTTATATATACAGATGTATGGACCTCAATGGGATATGAAAATGAAAGATATACAAGAAAACAATCTCTTATGCCTTATCAAGTTAATAGTATACTTTTACAAAAAGCTTCAAAAAATTGTATAGTATTACATTGTTTGCCTGCAGTAAAAGGGGAAGAAATAACATCAGATATTATGGAACGATATAAATATTCTATAATTAAACAAAGTGAAAATAAACTCTACATGCAAAAATCAATTTTGGCATATGTAGTGAGTAAATAATTTTATCTATATGCCGACGTAGCTCAGTTGGTAGAGCAACGGTTTTGTAAACCGTAGGTCATAGGTTCGAATCCTACCGTCGGCTTTTCTAAATATGTATAGAAAATTGTTGTCTTCTAATAAGAAGATTCATTATAATTACGATATTATATCTAAGATAGAAGTTGGCCTGATTCTTTGTGGATATGAAGTAAAATCAGTAAAACAAGGAAACGTTAATCTAAATGATTGTATTATATCTATTAATAGATATACTTATGAGATATATATAGATAATCTTTATATTAAACCATATAGAAATATATCAAGTAATATTTTACATTATAATCCTACAAGACAACGTAAATTACTAATGCATAAATTTGAAATACATAAAATGTTAAATCAAGTAAAAGATAAAGGAAAAACAATAGTTCCATTAGAAATTTATATGACAAATAAGAAAATAATAAAATTGCTTATATGTCTTGTTAAAGGTAAAAAAATATACGATAAAAGAGCTAAAATAAAACAAAGAGATTTGATGAGAGATATAAACAGAGAGTTAAATAATTATTATGAAACAACATCAAATTGTTTTTGTCCAAGCATCTGCTGGTGCAGGTAAAACTTATAATCTTGCTAAACGTTATATTGAACTTCTCTTTAAATATAATAATACTGACATAAAAAATATTGTAGCTTTAACGTTTACAAATAAAGCTGCTAAAGAAATGAAATATCGTATTATAAAATATTTAAAGCAATCAGTATTAAATCCAAAAACTAGTTTTCTATTTAAAGATTTTAAATTAACAAGTCAAGAAATTATTGTTAAAAGTTGTGATTTTATAAATAATATTTTTGAGTTTTATGATAACTTTAACATAAGTACTATAGATAGTTTTAAAAATCATATTTTAAAATCATGTGCTATAAACATAGGACTATCTCCTATGTTTTCAGTTAAACAAGATTATTCTAAAAATTTGCTTGTTGCATTAGATACTTTTTTAAAACAATCTGTTACATCAAATAACTTGCAAAATATTCTACTTAGACAATATATGTCTCAATATTTAATAAAAAATTTTAGTTGGTTTCCAAAATATCAAATTTATAATGAAATAGAACAAATATTTAATAAAATTAGTAATATAGGTAAAGGTCTAACTTTTAGTAAAAAGTATTCTTTTGTAAAAGAACTTAATTTCAAAGCAACTACAATAATAAATAAAGTAAATGAATTTAACAAATTGCTTAAAAAAAAGCAATTTAAAAATATTTGTAAAACAAGTAGTAATAAGATATTACAATATAAAATTGAAAATTTAGTCAAGATGCAAATCCCAAAAATATTTATAGAAACATTATTAAAAAAACAATCTAAAGAAACTACATTGTGGCAAACAATCAATAAAGATATAAAATCATTTTGTAGTTTTTATATGAAACACTATTATGATATTTATGCAAGCATATATTCAAATGTAATAAATGAATTTGATAAACAAGCAAAACAACATAATGTTGTTTTTTTAAATGAAATTAATAAAAAAACTAGTAATTTTTTTAATGATAAAAATATAACAATTTCAGAAATGTATTATAGACTATCAGCAAGATATAAACATTTTCTCATTGACGAATTTCAAGACACTAGTTTAATTCAATGGCTTGGCATTAAAAAATTCGTAGAAGAGGGTCTTGCTATAAATGGAACTTTATTTTATGTTGGTGATAAAAAACAATCTATATATGCTTTTAGAGGTGTTAATACTAATATTTTTAATATAGTAAAAAATGACTTTTATAACTTTCCAATTACTAAGCAATATTTAGAAACTAATTTTAGAAGCGGTAAAGCTATTGTAAATTTTAATAATGCAATTTTTTCTAAAAATAATATTCAAAGATTCTTTAGGACACTTGCTGTAGACAAATATAATAATTCAGTTGAATATGCAAAATTGATTGATACTTATAGTGCCCCTAAACAGATAACTAATAAAGAACAGCACTGTGGATATGTCAATATTAAGATGTTAAATGATAATAATGAAAATGTTCTAAGTAAAATAAAAGTAACATTGATCATGTACATAAAACAAATTATAAAACGTTTTAATTCACAAGACATTGCTGTATTATGTAGAAAAAATAAAGAAGTAGAAATAATTAGTTCGTGGCTTATAGAAAATAAATTCGAAATAGAATCAAACCAATCATTAAATATTAAACATAATGATATTATTAAACAAATTATTTCATTACTTATGTTTATAAATTGTCCATTCGATAATTTAGCATTTGCTTCATTTTTAGTTGGAGATATTTTTAATAAAATTACACAAATTACAAATATTGAATTTGAGCAATTTATATTTAATCTGCATTATAGACGAGAAAAAAAATTTATATATCAATTTTTTAAAATTACATATAAAGATTTATGGAATGTTTATTTCAAAGACTTTTTTAATCAAAGTACACAATATTCAATTTATGATTTAAATATTTTAATTATTGACAAATTTAAAATTATAGAAAATTTTCCAAATTCAAAAGTCTTTATAATGTGTTTTCTAGAACTTGTAAATTCATTTGAAAAAGATAACTTTGGGCTGAGACATTTTATAGAATATTTTAACTCTTTACAAGAAGATGATAGTTTATTATTTGTTAAGGGATTATTTAGTAAAGGTATTAAAGTGATGACAATTCATAAAGCCAAGGGATTACAATTCCCAGTAGTAATGATACCATTTCTTAAATTATTTATACAAAAAGGGATTAAAAACCCATATCCATATTATTACAAAAATAAAATACGACTTTTTAATATAAATAAAAATATTGCACTATTTTCAAAACAAGCTAACAAATTGTATACTCAAGAACGCTTTAATTTACTACAAACTGAATTAAATATTTTATATGTTTCAATGACTAGGGCAATATATGAATTATATGGAATAGTTCCTAACCAAAATAGTAATTTATATATTAATTTAGTACCTAAACAATTTAGTTGTAATAACTTCATTTCTGGTCATCAAGAATCTTATTGTAAGCAAACATTCAATGAACAAGTAATATTAGATAACGATAAAAATGGGTATAAAACTATCCAATGGCATTTCAAACAGCAAAATCCAGAGAAACAATATTCGTTGAATATGATGTTAATTTATTCTTTGTCATATATTGTTACTATACATTCTGACAAGATTAATGAGTCTATACAAACAGCACTTAATATAGTACAAAAAAAGTTATTTCTTAATGATTTAACGTATATCAAATATAAACTCATACAAATCTTTAACCTAAAAAAAGTAATGCAATTATTTAGATATAAAAAAAGTAAGATTGTTTATAATATGAAAACAATTATTAACTCTACCGGTAAAATATTAATAATTGATAAATTAATTATCACAAATAAAAGAGTAATAGTACTAACTTATAAACAAATTTACGATCAAAGTTATTTTAAACAAGAAATAATCAAGGTATTATCTAATATTTATAAAAATAAAAAAGTTAATATTTATTATTTGGATCTTGAAAATATAAAATTAAATATTATTGAATAAATAATTTATAACAAAAAATATAAAAATGTCAATCAAAATAATAAATGTAGCAATTGAAAAAAATATCATTACTTATATTACAGATTATATTTGTGATACATATAATAAACTTGCTATTGTAAGCGGAGGAAAAAGACCACTTATATTTATTAATAAAAATTTAACAAAAAGAAAAGTAAAATCTCTTTTTACACCTACTTTATTCACTAATGAAAGTTTCATTAGTAATATATTTTTTGCTCAAACTATATTTTCAAAAATATCTTACTTTGAAGCTTTATTAATGTTATTCAAAATTATACGGAATAAAAAGTTAAATATTATAGATTTTAATGTTTCATTCATGACATCAATAGAATGGGTGAATGAAATACTACTCTTTATAGAACAATTAGATTTAGAAGATATTTCTAATTCTAAATTAAAAACTATTGAAGCTAATGCTACTATAGGTTATGACATTCCTATCAATATTAATCGTCTATTAAAAAATATATCATACATTAGACAAATTTTTCACAATAATTTAGATAAAATAAAAAAATTAACAAATGGATATATTTTTCTAAGGACTTCTCAAGAAATTGATTTCAAGTTTTTAATTAAGAATTTTGATGAAATAATTATGATAAATCCATTTTATTTATATAAAAGTGAAATCAATATTTTTAAAAAAATTGCTAGTTGTAATAATTTGACAATTTTTGTTCATGGTAATCCAAATAAATATAACATTTTAAAAGAGTTATACCATTCTTTTGGAGCACAATTACCATCACTAAGTACTTCAAAATATAAAAGCATCAAATACCAATTAAATGTTTATTCTGCATCTGACAATCAAACACAAAGTGCTTTAATTAAAAATATTATTAAGAATTTTTCAAATAAAGAGTTAGATAGTACTGCTATTGTGATATTAGATTATACAATAATACAACCTTTAATAGCAGAAATCTCTACTATTACCAATAGGTATAACGTAACAACTGGATATCAAATTGAAAAAACGTCAATATATATATTAATTAACTTAATATTAGAAGCACAATTAAACAGATATAATGAATATTACTGTATACAAAACATTGTTGATATATTAAACAACTCTATAGTTAGAAATATTAAACTTGCTAATCATAGTAATAAACATATTGTGCAAAATATTATATATAATATTGAAGAGTATTTGCTGAAAAACTTAGCTTCAATAACGTTTATTACATTTAAAGATATTGTTAATAATAAAGATTTAACGACTAACATTCTAAATACTGAAGTTCATTATGTTACATTAATAGAGATTATAGAAATAATTCAACAAATATTTTACATTTTATTTACATCGTGGGAAAAAATTAACAGTTTTCAAACATTAACTGATACAATATCAGAATTTTTGTATAATATACGCTATTTTGTTAATATTAAGATACATTCACTAGAATTAGAAGCAACAAATATATTTTTAGAAGTTTCTAAAAACTTACAAGCAGTTAAAATATTAAAACGTAAATTTACTTATAAAGAAATTTTTATAATATTTCAAAATTTTATTAAAGGAATAAAACTTCCACTAAAGGGTTCTCCTTTTCAAGGAATACAAATCTTAGGATTGTTAGAAACAAGAAATTTATCGTTTGATAATGTTTTTATTATTGGTATGATTGATGTAGCTATTCCTTATATTAAAAAAGATTATCCATTAATTCCAATCGAAATAATGAATACTTTAGGATTAAAACGAATAGAACAGCAACTAGAAATACAGAAATATCATTTTTATCGACTTATTAAAAATTCAAAAAATGTACATTTAATTTATCCAGATACTGAAATATATGATAGGAGTAGATTTATTGAATCAATAATATGGGATAAACAATTAAAAAATAAGAATCTTAACACATATGTTAAAAAGTTTGTTTCATCCAATAAAATAGTAACTAGTAAGACAGGTATCAAAAAAACATATTTTAAGACAAAAAATATTCATAATTATCTTCAAAATATGTTATATACATATTCTAAAATAAATGTTTATTTACTATGTAGATTAAAATTCTATTTTATGTATGTTTTATTACTTGATAATAAATATAATATAAATTATGACGATAAAGCAGCGAATGATATTGGTAATTTTATACATGTTTTTTTAAAGAATATATTTAACCGTGGTTTGAAGCAAACAACATTATCAACTAAAGAATTTTGTGATGAGTACATAACAAAATTTCTTAAATATTTTGAAAATTATAAATATTTTAAATTTAGATCGGATGCATTTGCTATTAAAGAAATTATTAAAAATAAAATGCTACAACTACTCAATTATGATATGCAAAGACAATTTAAATATGTATATGATTCTGAAGTTTCATATAATACTACTATTAGAACAAACCTTGGAAATGTCTATAAACTGACTTGTAAAATAGATAGAATAGATCAAATTAATGAAAATAATTATATAATATTAGATTATAAAACTGGAACAGTTGGTAACAATATCGTTAAAATGCAATATTTTAATCATATGAATAAAATTAGTAGATATAATATTAGGAATAGTATAGATTCTTTACAGTTGCCTTTATATAAATACATATTTGAAAAGAGTACAGGTTTACATGTATGTACTTGTAGTATATACGATATAAAAAAAACAAGAATTGTTATGTTTCCAAATACAGATGAAATATATAATAAATGTTTATATATCATTAAATTTATATTAGATGAAATAAACACTATAGAATATTTTGAATTAGACCAGCAAGATGATTTACGTAAATGTAATAAATGCGAATATTTTTATATGTGTAGATAAAAATGATTAAGAAAAAAAAATTAAATAAATTTGCTAATTTATTATTTGTCTGTTTATTGTTTCTTTTAATATTTAAATTGTTAATTTGTTCTGAAACTCTAACTAGTAAGAGACTTTTCACGATATCTAAAAATAGAAATAAGAATATAGTTGTTTATGATGTTCAAATGCATAATGGTAAAATCATTAATAAAAATCCAATTAAAGTATATTGGCTAATATATACAAACAATAAATTTGTTTATAAAGATATAAATAATTTAGAAGAAAGAGCTTACGGTGTGAAGATTTTAACAAATAATAACAATAACTTAGTTTTAATATTAAAAGCTGTTCCTAATAGACCGATTAATATTCAATATACAACAAATGGACCTAAGGCTGAATTATATATAAATCATCAAAAAGCTTATATATCTAATGTTTACGTTCATACTGCTACTACTAAAAGTATAATTCCAAAGGTCATTTATTACATAATAAAAGGAATTAATGTCAATAATGGAAGTTATATTGAGGAAAAAGTATTTTTATAACAATTTGATGTATCAATATTATTTTTTATATAATAAGTGTTTGTATGGAAAAATTTCTTGATTTTGAAGAACCAATTGTTGAAATAGCAAAAAGAATTTCTGAATTACAAGCTTCTTCTCAATCTTGTAAGGTTGATCTGTCAAAGCAAATTGTAGAACTTGAAAAAACTAAAAATGATTTACAACAACAGATTTATAAATCACTTACTCCATGGCAAAGAATACAAATAGCTAGACATAAAAGTAGACCACATTTTTTAGATTATATAAAACTTATATGTAAAGATTTTTTAGAATTTCATGGTGATAAATATTTTTATGATGATAAAGCATTATTATGTGGAATAGCATTGATAGATAATCATTATATGATTATTATAGGGCATCAAAAAGGTAGAGATCTTGAAGATAATTTAATTAGAAATTTTGGGATGGCTCATCCTGAAGGGTATAAAAAGGCGTTAAGGTTCATGAAGTTTGCTGAAAAATTTAATAAACCAATAATAACTTTTATAGATACTCCTGGGGCATATGCCGGTATTACAGCTGAAATGAGAGGTCAAGCAAGAGCCATTGCAGAAAATTTACTAATAATGTCAACTATTAAGGTACCTATTATAAGTATTGTAATTGGGGAAGGTGGTTCAGGTGGAGCTTTAGGAATAAGTATATCAAATAAAATTTTATGTTTAGAAAATGCTTACTATTCTGTTATATCTCCAGAAGGGTGTGCAGCCATTATTTTTAAAGACAGTTCAAAAGCACCTGAAGTGGCTAAGGCAATGAAGATAACTGCAAAAGACTTATTTAATTTAAAAATTGTAGATGAAGTGATTAAAGAACCACTTGGAGGAGCACATTATGATCCTATAAAGACAGCGAACAATATTAAAGTTGCTATCAATAAATATATTCAATATTATAAATCAAAGAATGTGAAAGATATTTTAAGTGAACGACATGCTAAATTTAGACAAATCGGAATTTACGAAACAAAAAAAATGTGTGTATAAGGAGTATTATAAATGGCGCTTGTATCAACAAAACAGATTTTAAATGAAGCAATGAAAGAGCATTATGGTGTTGGAGCGTACAATGTTAATAACATGGAGCAAATTCAAGCTATTATGTTAGCAGCTAAAGAAACTAAATCTCCAGTAATCATACAAGCAAGTAGAGGGGCTTTAAAATATTCAAGTTTTATATATTTAAGTTACTTAATGAAAGCAGCTATTGTAGATAATCCAAATATTCCAATTGCTATGCACTTAGATCACGGAAATTCTTTACAAACTATAATTGAAGCCATTAATTTAGGTTTCTCATCTGTAATGATAGATGGATCTTTACTAGAAGATGGGAAAACTCCTTCTACTTATGATTACAACGTTAAAGTAACACGTTCAGTAGTTGAGTATGCACATAAAAGAGGTATTTCAGTTGAAGCAGAAATTGGAACACTTGGTGGCATTGAAGATGGAGTTGGCAGTAGTGATGGTAAATCTAATTTAACCGATCCTAAAGAAGCTGAACGTTTTGTAAATGAAACAGGAATTGATTCTCTAGCTATATCTATAGGAACTTCACATGGAGCATATAAATTTAAAGGTAAAGTTAAACTAGCATTTGACATTTTAAAAAACGTACGATCTTTAATAAATATTCCAATTGTATTACATGGCGCATCTTCTGTTCCTCAAGATCTTGTTGAAGAGGTAAATAAATATGGTGGACAACTACCTGGAGCAACTGGCGTGCCTATAACATCAATACAGGAAGCAATTAAATTGGGAATATCTAAAATTAATGTTGATACTGATGGAAGACTTGTTATGACAGCTGCTATTAGAAAATTTTTATTAGAACATCCAGAAAAATTTGATCCAAGAGATTATTTAAGTATTGCTAGACATGAACTTACTAAATTAATAAGTTCAAAAATGAAGGATTTTGGAACTGCAGGGCATGCTAAGTATTAAATTTAGATAAAAAATAAAATGAGAAAATATTGTGCTAACTTATAGTATAAAAAGAATTAACATTATATCAGTATTAAAAACAATCCCTATAGTACTGTTAATACAAGGCTTATTTAGTGCCTGTTTAACATTGTGTCTTTCATTGAAAGATATAACAGCTATTAATCTTAAAGATCAATTGTTTACTTGTGCTATTTTTACTATTTCTTATACTGTAATTGCTCTGTGTAGTATTTTAATTATGATATGTATATATAATACATTGTCTTTGAAATTTAATAAACAAATTGTTATAACTTTAGATCTAATAGAAGAATAAAACTATTTGAGATTAAACAATTTTAATGCATTATTTGTAGTATGTTTTAAAACAGTATGATATGATATATTTTTTATTTTAGCTATTTGTTCAATAATACTTGTTATATAACATGGTTCATTTCTAGTTATATGATTTTTATGTTTGTTAGGAACAAGATATGGAGAATCTGTTTCAACTACAATATTATTAATAGAAATCTGTGATATAACATACTGAAGTTTTGTACTATATGTTATGGGACCATCTACCCCAAGTAAAAATCCTAATTTTAGAAATTCTTGTGCATATTTTAGTGAACCAGAAAAGCAATGTATAACTCCTTTTAAACCCATATTGTATTGTGATAAAATGTTGATTGCATCTTCATAAGCGTCTCTACAATGTATAATAACAGGTTTATTTAAATTTAAAGCAATATTTAATTGTTGTATAAAACATAATTTTTGTTTAAGAACCTCGTGATATGAAGGCTTATCATGGTAATCTAATCCTATTTCTCCTATGGCAACACACTTATGATATTTTGCCATTTTTTGTAGTATATTGTTATAAGAGTACTGTTGTATACAACAAGCATTGATTGGATGTATTCCTAATGACATAAAAATGTTATATTCATCTTCGGCTAATTTACGTGCTTGCTCCCAGCTCTTAACTTCACAAGTGACCTCTATAAACTTACTGATACCAACTTGTTTTGCTCGTGCTATAACAAGTGATCTGTCAATATTAAATCTTTCATCTAATAAATGCATATGTGTATCAATAATCATATTTTATATACCCATTCTTAAAAGTTTACAATCTTGGAAAGAGAATACCTGGCATTTTTACTTTGCCATATATAGGTAAAAATCCAGTTTCAGGAATAATACTATTATTTATAAAGTACTGTGTTGCAACATTAGCTATATTCCCATTTGCACAGATAGATGTCCACATGATTTGAGATACTGTTGGCATAAAAGGGAATATATGAATTGCTATTATGGCGATTGCTTGCAAATAGGATGATATACATAAATTAAGAGAACCTATATTATTTTTATATAGTAACCATGGAGAATCTATTTCAATCTGTTTATTAACAAATGAAAGGCCATGTTGTAATGTATTAAGTGCCTTTTGCAATTTTACGTTATTTATATTATTACAAAAATTGATTTTAAAATACGTAGATAATTTCTGTGCAAGTGATATGTTTGGCTTATTTACATATGGCAAATTTAAATTAAAGTATCTTTCAATCATTTTAATTATCCTAAAAAATAAGTTTCCTAAGTTATTAGCTAAATCAGTGTTATATTTTACTGTTAAATCAATTAATGAAATATCGCCATCAGTATTAAATGGAATAAGATTAATTATAAGATATCTTGTTGCATCAATTCCATATTTATTAACAAGGTATTGTGGAGATATGACATTATTTAATGATTTTGACATTTTATCTCCATTACATGTAAAAAATCCATGAGAATATATTGTTTTAGGTAAAGGATAGCCTATACCCATTAATATTGCAGGCCAAATAACGGCATGGAACCATAAAATATCTTTAGCCATGAAATGTATATCAGTAGGCCAATAATGTTGAAATTTATCTTTATTGTTAGGATAACCTATTCCACTAAGATAATTTATTAAAGCATCAACCCATACATACACTGTTTGTGTTTTATCAAAAGGAATTGGTATTCCCCAATTTATATTTGTTCTAGAAAAACTTATATCATCAAGACCAAGATTTAACTTACCTATAATTTCCTTTTTTCGCTCTTCTGGTTGAATATCTATGTATTCACTATGTTTACTATTTGTGATTCTCTCTAATAACATATCTTTAAAATGAGATAATTTAAAAAAATAATTTTTTTCAGATTGCACTAGCAATTTTTTTTTATGCAACAAACAACATTGATTTTCATCTAAATCTTTGACAGTATAAAATCGTTCACATCCTACACAATATAATCCTGTATATTCTTTTAAAAATAGCAATCCTTTTTTAAATAGTTGATTAACAACTGAACTGACAGCTACATAGTGTCTATATTCAGTTGTGCGTATAAAATCTGTATATGAAATATTCAATAAATTCCATGTTTCTTTAAATTTTGCACTCATTTTATTACAGAAGTTCTGTAATGCATATCTATTTGTATTATGAATTGTATTAATAAGTTTAGCTCCATGTTCGTCAGTACCAGTTAGAAAAAAAACTTCAAATCCATTTAGCCGCTTCCATCTGGCCATTACATCGGCTATAACTGTAGTATAAAGATGTCCTATGTGAGGAACATCATTGACATAATATATTGGAGTTGTAACATAAAACTTTTTCATTATATTTTTTTACATTGTTCATAGGATATACAGCACTTTAATCTGTTACAAAAACCAGAAAGTTTATTTATATTAAGAAACATATGTTGATCTTTAATCATATTTATTGTAACAGAATTAAATTTAGACAAAAATCTTTTACAGCATAATATTTGGCCACAAATACCTATACCTCCTATTATTTTTGTTTCATCCCTTACACCTATTTGAACCATTTGTATTTTTGTTTTTAAAATAACACCTAAACGTTTTACAAGAGACCTAAAGTCTATTCTTTTATTAGAGACATAATACAAAAATAATTTAGAACAATCCAAAACATAATACATATATATTAATTTCACATATAAATTATGTTTTTCAATTACTAATTTAACCATGCTACGAATTTTTATAGCTTTTTCTTGATTATTAATATATACTTCTTCATCATGTTTTGTAGCTTTTCTCAATATTTGTGTTAGAACCTTATTTTGATAAGATATATTTTTATTTTTTTTTATAAATATATATCTATAAACCAAGCCCAATTCAATTCCATGTTCAGTTTGTACTACAACACGATCATTTAAATTTAAGTCTGATGCAACATTTTGCAAGTAAATATTGTATATTTTATTTCTAACTTTAACTTTAACAATAACATTATACATTAATTTATAGTTATCCTTACAATAGTACATGATATATTACTTTTTTTACATTATCATTACAAATTCGTAATAAGGTAAATAATAAATTTTCTAATATCAGCCGTTTATTTATGTTTTTCTTAATTAACTTTTTTGCATCAAATAACAATTGTATAATTGTTGTAATATTAGATTGACAATTATTACTATTATTAATTATAAGTTTATTAATCTCTAGTATTAACAAATCAAGATATTTGACAAGTTCAATATTTTGAGATAATACTTTTGATATCTTTAAAATGTCAGATGTATACAAATTATCTTTTTGTTTTATCATAAATATAAACCTAAAAACAGTTAGTATTTTTTACTATAATATCAAATATCTCTTTTGTTTAATATTAACTTTTTTATCATAAGTCTTATTAACATTTGTGTCTTTCGTAAATTGTTGGCTTTAATAAAAAATATTCTGCTAGAATATTTTTTTGCTTGTATTAAGTAACCATTTCTAACCTTATTATGAAATTGTATAGATGAATTTTCAATTCTATCTTTGTGTAATTGTTTAATACCTCTATTCAAGCCGATTGAAGGTACTATATCTAAATATATTGTTATAGTTGGTTTTAATCTATAAGATGTAATTTTATTAAGTTGATTAATTAACTTTAAATTTGTTCCTCTTCCATAACCTTGATAAGCAATAGTAGAATCTATAAATCTATCACATATAACAATCTGTTTAGCCTTTAATGCTGGTAAAATAATATCTTTAGTGTGTTGTGCTCGTGCTGCTTCATATAATAGTAGTTCACTTAAAGCACAAATCTTTAACGATTTATTTAGAACAATATTTCTTATTAAATTAGATAAAGTTTCACCTCCAGGCTCTCTTGTAAAGATGACTTGATACCCAATTCGTTTAAGATATCTTGTTAATAATATTGCTTGAGTTGTTTTTCCTGCTCCTTCTCCACCTTCAAATGTAATAAAAATATTTTTATTTGTTTTCCATTTCTTTGCATTTTTATTCATAATTTTGTTTATTAAATATATTTGTATTATAATAAATTGTGTTAACTTATAATAACAAATACGATGTTGGAAGGATATAATAATATAATGAATATATACACTATTTTTATAAATTTAATTTTAATCTTAAAATATTCAATAATCTTCATATCTGATGTACTAAACATAAAAAATCTTTCTAGTAATCTTCCTTATGAATTTAGCGAATACTATAATAAAGATGAATATGCTAAATCACAACAATATTTGAAAGCAAACACCATATTTCAATTATTATACTCTTTTGTTTTCTTATTGTTACAATTACTTTTCATCAATTTTGGATGTTTTAACTATTTAAACACAAGCCTCATATCATTGCATTTACATCCTCTGATAACAGGAATGTTGTTTGTTAATATAATAACACTTGCCTGCGAATTTTTTAAAATACCATTTTCAATATACCGAATATTTGTAATAGAAGACAATTTTGGTTTTAATAAAATGAATTTCAGAACATTCTTTACAGATTTATTAAAATCATATACAATCAATACTGTTATATTTAATACAATACTCTTAATAATTTTATGTCTTTTACAAAACTTTAACAGATACACTTGGATCATTATATTACTATTTATTAGTATTTTTGAACTTTTTATTGTTTTTATAGCTCCAGTTGTTATCATGCCACTTTTTAACAAATATACAGCTATTAAAGATGGACAGATAAAAGAATCTATTAAGAAATATATAGATAAAGAGCATATAGAAATGAAAGGTATTTTTATAATAGATGGCTCAAAACGTTCAACTAAGACAAATGCTTTCTTGACAGGTTTTGGTAAATTTAGAAGAATAGTATTATTAGACACTTTATTAAAAAAACATACAGTTGATGAAATTATTAGTATATTAGCACATGAAATTGGTCATTATAAACTTAACCATATATTAAAAAATATTTTTACCTCGTTTGTTATAACTGGCATGATATTATTTCTAGCTTCGTTTTTAATAATGAAACCTTGGATTTACAAAGCTTTTCTTATGAATAAACAGTATATATATGCTGGACTGATTTTTATTAGTATTTTATACGAGCCTATCTCTGTAGTAATAGAAATTATAGAAAATTATTTATCACGTAAATATGAATATCAAGCAGATCTATACTCAATACACACATGTCATAATACTGCTTCCATGATTCAAGCCTTAAAAAAACTTTCAGTAGATAACTTAACAAATTTATCACCACATAAACTCAAAGTTTTTTTGAATTATTCTCATCCACCTATTATGGAAAGAATTAGTGCAATACAACGATACAATAAAAAAAATCATCATGCCGAGAGCGGGACTTGAACCCGCACATCACTTTTCTGTGATATGAGATTTTGAGTCTCACGTGTCTTCCAAAATTTCACCATCTCGGCAAAACGTATATTCAAGATTTATATAATTTTTAATAAAGAAACTTCCCCACAATCAGGAAATAAATAACAGTTTACACATTCACTCCAAATTTTGTGCGGTAGAGCTTCTTTTACAATAATATTATATCCTAACTTAATAAAAAATTGTGGTTTAAAAGTCAACGTAAATATTCTTTTTATATCAAGTTTTTTTGCTTTATTTTGTAATTTGGCTACTAGTTTTCTACCAAAGCCTATTTTTTGATATTTTTCTACTATTGCTAAAGATCTTATTTCAGCTAAATCTTCCCATGAAATATGTAATGCTCCACAACCTATAATATTATTATTCTTATTACTTGTTTTTATTACTATAAATTCTTGAATACTTTCAAATATAGCATTTAGCGATCTGTGTAACATTTCTCTTTTGTTGGCATAATGCTCAATAAGTCTATGTATTTCTTTAGCATCTGTAATTCTTGCTGATCTAATGATCACATAACAACCTTAACATTAAAAATTAACTTAAACCACATAATACAAATACTCCACTGTCTTTGTCAATAATATATAATATAAGTAAAATCACTTGACATAAACAGTTGTTTAGTATAAAATGATAGCAGTTAAACACAATGAGTGCTAAAGATATTCATTTTTAAGGAGCAACTTTGCAACGTATATCATTACATACTATACAAAATAGAAAAATTAAGATATTAAGCTCTATAATTCATTATCACATTAAAACAGGAAATCCAATAGGCTCTAATGTATTAATTAAGAAATATGATATTTCATTTTCTTCTGCTACTGTTAGGAATTTAATGTCAGAAATGGAAAAAGATGGCTACTTAATACAAACTCATAAATCATCTGGGCGAATTCCTACAGATAAAGCTTATAGATTATATGTAGATAAACTTGTAAAATTACAAAACTACGCATTTAAAATAGAAGATTCAATAAGGCAACAATATAAACAAAAATGTAACGAGATTGAAACTCTTCTTTCATATACATCCAAAATGTTATCTAATTTATCTACATATGCTGGTTTTGTCACTGCTCCAAATACACAATATGATGTAATTAAGAATATAGAACTTATACAAATATCAAAAAAAGAGCTTCTAATTATATTCCTTACTAAAAGTAAAATGATTAAACATAAAATTATAGAGGCTTTTCTAAATCGTCAAGAGATTACAACATTAAAAAAATTTTTAAACAACCAATTAAAAGATGTAGTAATTACAAATGCTAGTAAAGTGCTAGTATCAAAATTAGAGTATTTGAAAAAACATGCAACAGTTATGTCTAAAATAACTAAAGGAATAAGTGATACGCTTTATAATATGCATGATGATATTTATATTAATGGAACTGCAAATGTTATTGACGTTAATGCTTGTACTAATTTTGAACATATAAAACCTATCATAGGTTTTAATGAAAATAAAAGAAAAATAATAGAAATATTAAACAAAGATTTTTATGATAAAGAAATAGATGTTAAAATAGGTTCGGAAAATAAAGTTAAAGAATTTAAAAATTTAAGCGTTATTACAAAAATATATAAAAGTAACAAGCATATTGTAGGGTTATTAGGGATTATAGGGCCAAAACGTATGGAGTATAAAAAAATGATTTTACTTGTTAATAAAGTAGCTCAAATATTAAATAAAATTTTTGATAATATGGATTAAATACAAAATAAAATTGTTTTATATCTATAGGAGGAAATAATTTGATAAGTGTCAAACATAAAAATAACGATAAATCGCACGAAATATTAAATTATAATTATGAAGAAGCAAGAAATGAGAAACTTGTTGAACTAGAAATATTGAAACAATCTATCGATGATAAAACAAAACAAATAAACATTTATTATGATCAGTTATTAAGACTTAAAGCTGATTTTGAAAATTATAGAAAGCGTGCAGAAAAAGAGAAAATACACTATTTAAATATAGGAAAAGAAAATATTATAATAAAACAACTCAACATATATGATGTTTTAGAACAAGCTATACACAGTATAAAAGTTAATCAAAATGTAAATAGTGTTTTAGTTGGACTTGAAATGATAAGTAAAGAAGTTACAAGAATGTTACAAGAAGAAGGAGTAGAGGAGATACACTGTAAATACTTCGATCCTAATACATGTGAAGCATTAGATTATTCTGAATGTACAAAACAGGATGATGAAGGAAAAATCTTAAAAATATATCAAAAAGGATATAAACTTAATGGTAAATTAATAAGAACAGCTAAAGTTAAAGTAGCCAAGAAACAAATATAAATTTATCGTGAAAGGGAGGATTTATTGCATATGTCAAAAATTATAGGAATAGATTTAGGAACATCAAACTCTGCTGCAGCTATTATGGAAGGTGGTAAAACAACACTTATACCTTCAGCTGAAGGTACCACTCTTGGAGGAAAAGCATTTCCGTCATATGTTGCTTTTACGAAAGATGGACAACTTTTAGTAGGAGAGCCAGCTAGAAGACAAGCTGTTACAAACCCAAATGGCACTATAAGTGCATTTAAAAGAAAGATGGGAACAAATTATAAATATCTTATAAATAATAAAGAGTTTACACCTCAACAACTTTCAGCTTTTATTTTGCAAAAAATAAAAAAAGATGCAGAGGCTTATTTAGGAGAAACAATTAATAAGGCTGTTATTACTGTTCCGGCTTACTTTAACGATGATCAAAGACAAGCCACGAAGGATGCTGGAGCAATAGCAGGATTAGAAGTTGTACGATTAGTTAATGAACCAACAGCAGCATCACTTGCATATGGCATCGACAAAGTGGGCAAAGAACAAAAAATATTAGTTTTTGATCTTGGTGGAGGAACTTTAGATGTCACTATAATGGAAATGGGAACAGAAGGTACTTTTGAAGTACTGTCAACTTCTGGAGACACACATTTGGGTGGAACTGATATGGATAATGCCTTAATTAATTACATTGCTGATGACTTTCATAAAATGCATGGAATAGATTTAATGAAAGATAAAATGGCGGTACAAAGATTAAAAGAAGCTTCTGAAAAGGCTAAAATTGAGTTGTCTAGCGTTTTAGAGACAGATATTAATCTACCGTTTATTACTGCTGATTCCTCAGGCCCTAAACATCTTACAATTAAGTTTACTAGAGCAACACTTGAAAATTTAGTTAAACCAATAGTTAATAAATGTAAAGTGTCAATAGACCAAGCAATAAAAGATGCAAAGTTAACAACTAGTACAATAACAAAAATTGTATTAGTTGGTGGACCAACTAGAATGCCTATAGTACAAAAATTTGTTGAAGATTGTGTTGGAAAAAAAGTAGAACATGGAGTAGATCCAATGGAATGTGTATGTTTTGGAGCAGCTGTTCAAGCTGCTGTTTTAACTGGAGATGTTAAAGATATTCTTCTTTTAGATGTTACTCCTCTTACTCTTGGATTAGAAACTATGGGTGGAGTTAGAACTCCTTTAATAGATCGTAATACAACAGTTCCAGCAAAGCGATCTCAAATTTTTTCTACTGCTGCTGATAATCAACCAAGTGTTGAAATTAATGTTTTACAGGGTGAAAGACCTATGGCTAAAGATAATTTATCTCTTGGAAGATTCATGCTTGATGGAATTCCACCTGCTCCAAGAGGAATTCCACAAATAGAAGTTACTTTTGACATAGATGCTAATGGAATTTTACATGTTGCAGCAAAAGATAAAGGGACTGGAAAAGAACAATCTATTAAAATATCATCATCAACTAAATTGTCTAAAGAAGATATAGATAAATATGTAAAAGAAGCAGAAAAATATTCTTCTGAAGATATAAAAAGAAAAGAAGAAATAGAAATTAAAAATGAAGCAGATCAACTTATTTATTCAGTTGATAAGAGTTTAAAAGAACATGGAGATAAAATTAATAATGAAGAACGATTAAAAGTTGAACAAGCTTTAACTGCTGCAAAAGAAGCAATTAAAAATAATGATATTGCATCAATAAAATTAACAAAAGAGGCATTAACAACTGCATCACATAAACTTGCAGAAAATATATATAAAGCTACAACACAAAAAAATGATGATAAATCAACAAATAATAATGTAAATACCAATTCTAATAAGCAAACTAATAATGTTAATGACGACAATGAGAAAGTAGTAGATGCTGAAGTAGTTGACGAAAAAAAATAATATTATAATTGTTTATTAAGTGGTTTTATATTATAATAGTTAAATTATTTTATTTATGAGGTAACAAAAATATAAAATGAAAAGCGATTACTATGATATACTTGGAATATCTAGAGCCGCGTCAATGGATGAAATTAAATCAGCGTATAGGAAACTTGCTCTTAAGTATCACCCTGATAAGAATCCAAATAATAAAGCAGTAGAAGAAAAATTTAAAGAAATTAATGAAGCTTATGGAGTATTATCTGATCCACAAAAAAAGCAAGAATACGACACTTATGGTCATGCTTCTAATGATACTACTAATAATAATTATACTTATACACAATATAGTGGTGATTTTTCTAATGTTGGAGATATTTTTGGGGATATTTTTGGAAACATTTTCGGTGGTTCTACTAAGACCAATAAAACCAGTACATACCGTGGAGAAGATTTACAATATGAAATTAATGTGTCTTATTTAGATGCAATGAAAGGAACAGATGTAATTGTTGAAATTCCTAAAAAAGATATTTGTCCTATATGTCAAGGACATGGAACGAAGGATAGTACACAAATTACCAAATGTTCAAAATGTGGAGGTACAGGACAAATAAAATTTGCTCAAGGATTTTTTTCAATTAATCAAGATTGTAGATATTGTAATGGAAAAGGCACAGTTATTAATAATCCATGTTCAAAATGTAAAGGTTTAGGTATTATTAAAATTAGAAAAAACATTAAGATTAGAATACCTCCAGGTGTTGATGAAGGAACATCATTAAAGGTTACTGGTGCTGGTAATGCAGGAGCATATGGTGCTGAGGCTGGGGACTTATATGTAGTAATACATATGCAGAATATGCCTGGATTTAAGAGGAATAACAGTGATTTACATACAGAAATTTTTATTTCTTTTACAAAGGCCGCTATGGGAACTGAGTGTGAAGTTCCTGTTATAGATGGATATGTTAAAATAAAAATTCCTGCTGCTACACAATCTGGAACTGTTTTAAGAATAAAAGAACAGGGTTTCCCTAAATTAGGTAGACGTACTAGAGGAGATTTATATATTAAAATAAATGTTACAGTACCAAAATATATGAACGATAGTCAAAAACGTGCGCTTTTTGATTATGCAAAAAGCATGGGGGAAATTCCACAGAATGTGAATTATCAAAGTAATAGTTTTTTTAAAAGAATGTTCAAATAAAAACACATATTATAAATAAAAGCGAGGTTATAGATGAAGTATGAATCCGTTTTTGTAATGAAACCTGATTTATTAGTTAATAACAGAGATGAATTAATAAACAAAATTGTACATATTATTGAACAATCTAATGGAACTATTAATAATATACAAAAACTTGGTAAAAGAAAACTTGCATACTGTATAAAAAAATTGCATGAAGGCTACTATATACAATTACAATTTAATGGCAATAATAAAACAGTTTCTTTAATAGAAAAATTTTGTAAAGTTAATGATTCAATTATACGTTTTATCACTATACAAGATATACCGAAACATAAATTACAACCTGATACTAATATAAATAATAAAAATAAGATAAATAAAAATGATTAATAATAATAAAAAAACAAAAATTTTGCGTTTTCCAGAAGTGAATTCAGTTGTACTGCTTGGTAGATTAACAAAAGATTCTGATTTAAAAAGAACAAACCTTGGCCAAGCAGTATGTTCTTTTGTAATAGCTTTATCTAGAAGAATCAAAGATTCAAACAATAATTCATGGAAGGATTCAAATCCAGTTTTTGTCCCAATTATTGTTTGGGGGCAAAGAGCAGAAAAACTTTTTGACAAGTTAAAAAAAGGAGTTGCTGTTTATATACAAGGCAAATTAAAAACTAATAAATGGATTAGCGATAATGGTAAAATAAATAGTCGTTTAGAAGTTGTTGCATCTAGAGTTCAATATTTGTCTGAAATTAATGTAGATGCAGAAGTGGAATATAGAATAAATGATAAACAAATTAATACAGAAGAAGGTAATAATGTAAACAATCCAATAGATGAGGATGATAATAATGAAGAAATTCCATTTTAATTGGAGGTAAAATGTGAGTTTTATTAATAAAACCTTAAAACAACAGAATAATTTGACTGCTAATGGATATAAACGCTCATCAATCAAAACAAAAAAAAATATTCATATAAGAAAAAAAATTTGTCGCTTTTGTACAGATAAACTTGAAATAGACTATAAAAATATAAATTTAATTTGTACATTTGTAACAGAAAAAGGGAGAATTTTTTCAGGGCGTGTTACTGGAACATGTGCCAAACATCAACGCAAATTAAGTAAAGCAATTAAAAGAGCAAGGATATTAGCTCTGTTACCTTTTAAAGCAAATTAAAAATAATATAAAATAAAAGGAATAATTGATAATAATGAAGATGAAAGTAATGTTAACGTCTGATGTTCCAATACTTGGAACTGTTGGAAAAATTAAAGAAGTAGCTGCAGGATTTGCTAGAAATTATCTCTTGCCTAAAAGATTAGCTATAGAAATAAATAAAAAAAATGTAAAAATTGTTAACAATCATATTCAACAGCTTCAGAATCATGAAAATAAATTAATTAATGTTGCTAAAAAACTTGCTATTAAATTAGAACAACTAAAACTATGTACACAACTTAAAATTGGAGATAATAATAAAACATTTGGAGCAATAACTAGTACTAAAATTGCTAATTTATTACATGAAAGTGGTTTTAAAATAGATAAACATAAAATTATTCTTTATAAAGATATTAAAGAAATAGGACAATATACAATAGATATCAAACTTCATCCACAAGTTATAGCAAAACTTAGTTTATTAGTTACAAATAAATGATTAATAAAAATATTATTAAATTAATTTTGTGTAGGAGGTGATTCTATATTATAAACATGAAGCTTATACCACAAGCGGTAGATGTCGAAATGGCTGTTTTAGGTTCAATGTTTATAGATCAAGAGATTATTTTAAAAATATTTGATCTACTTAGTGTAGATGATTTATATAGTAAGGCTCATAAATTGATTTTTTCTACTATTTATGAGCTTTATATCGTTAGAAAAATACCTATTGATATCTTTACTGTATCAAATATTCTTAAAACCAATGACTTATTTATTAATATAGGTGGGACATCATATTTAGTTAAATTAACAGATACTACACAAACAATAGCTAATGTTGAAAGTTATATTACTATAATAAAAGAGAAAGCAATATTACGACGAATAATCAATGCTGGACATTTAATGATAGACCAGGCTTTATCTGAGCAAAAATCCATAGATGAAATCTTGAATGAATCACAATCTGCATTATTTAATATTTTTACACAATATAAAAATAATAAAAATCAAGGTTGTATACAAGTTACTGGTTTTGTTCGCCCTTTATTAAAGAGTCTTGAGGAAATTCGTTGTGACTCTACTAAACTTTCAGGATTATCAACTGGTTTTAAATATCTAGACATAAAAACAACAGGCTTTCAGCCATCAGAATTAATAATTATAGCAGCACGGCCATCTATGGGAAAGACAGCATTAGCCTTAAATATTGCTGAACATGTTGCCATATATAATAGAAAACCTGTTGGCATTTTTTCATTAGAAACAAATCGAACGATGGTAATATTACGGATGTTATCTTCATTAGCAAGGATAAACACTTGGAACCTTAGAAATGGACAATATAGTCAGCATGATTGGACAAAACTTAACGAAGCAGCAAAAAAAATATCAACAGCTCCTATTTTTATAGATGATGATGCTAATATAACTGTTATGGAAATAGAAGTTAGAGCACGAAAATTAGCAACTGAGTTATATAATCAAGGTACACCATTATCATTATTAATAATAGATTATATACAATTTATAAGAGGTCATCATTATAATAAATTTTCTAATCGTCAACAAGAAGTTTCTGATATATCTAGAGCACTCAAGTCATTAGCAAAAGATTTAAATATTCCTGTCGTAGTCTTATCTCAGTTATCAAGGAAACCAGAAGATCAAGGTAGAAAAAATAATACACCACAATTATCTGATTTAAGAGATTCAGGAGCCATAGAACAAGATGCTGATTTAGTTATGATGTTATATAGAGAAGGGTATTACAACAGAGATAATCCTGACATTCAAAAAAAAGCTACATTGATAATAGCAAAACAAAGAAATGGACCTGTAGCAAACATTCCATTGATTTTTGAAGGAGAATATACAAAATTTTCTAGTGAATATATAACACAGGATGAATAAATTAATCTACTACTACTATGTTTAATATAAAAACAGTAAAACAATCTATTTTTTTTAAACAAAATTGGATTGAATTAGATAAAAGTGCTTTTCATTTTAATTTAAAAAAAGTTAGGAATTATATAGCACAAGATACTAAGATTATGTTAGTTATAAAATCTAATGCTTATGGGCATGGTTGTGTAGAATTTGCTAAAGAAGCAAATAAAAGTGGTATTTCTCAATTAGCAGTATCTTCACTTGAAGAAGGAATTAAATTAAGAGAATCTGGTGTTAAAAGTAATATTTTGCTTTTAGATACTATTTTCCCATTTGAAAATTTTCAAGTTGCTATTGCTCATTCTCTTACACCGACTATATCATCAATTGCGCAATTACCAATTCTAGAACATTTAGCAATACGTTTAAACAAGAGAATCAATTTTCATTTAAAAATAGATACAGGAATGGGTAGAATAGGAATTAGTTCAAATATAGCTAAAATAATATTACAAAAAATATCAAAAATGTCATGTGTTAATATGGTTGGATTATATACACATTTTGCAGTAGCAGATACAGATCCTTCTTTTACACAGTTACAATTAAATATATTTACTCAAATCGTAAGATTCGCTCGTGTATATTTGAATTTTAAATTTACTGCTCATAGTGCAAATTCAGCAGCTTTATTGAAAAATAAATATACGCATTTAGATATGGTTAGATTTGGACTTCTTGCATATGGATTACCTCCTTTTAAAAATTTGGACAAAATATTTAAACTAAAACCTGTATTAACTTGGAAAACACTAATAACGTTTTTAAAGAAAGTTCCAGCTGGTTTTTCTATTAGTTATGGGAGAACTTTTGTTACAAATAAAATGTCAACTATAGCTACTATTCCTGTTGGTTATTCAGATGGTTACAATAGAATACTATCTAATAAAGGTCATGTATTAGTACATGGTAAGTATTGTCCTATTATTGGTAGGATTACTATGACAGAAACTATGATAGATGTTACTGATGTTAAAAATGTGAATTTATTTGATGAAGTTGTTCTTATAGGATATCAAAATAAATCTCAAATCAAAGTTGAAGATTTGGCTAGTTTACAAAATACAATAAATTATGAAGTGATATGTTCTATAGCCGAACATATACCTAGAATTGTTATTTAAACGATGAAAAATACATCAACATCATCATCGTATTACTTTTGTAAACAATGTAATTATAAAACTTATCAATGGTTTGGCAAATGTCCAGTTTGTAAAACATGGAATAGTGTTAGTAAGTACACAACTATAAATTCTGCTCATGCTTATAGATTAAAAGATATAAAAATCAAACAATTATCAAAATATAAAACACAAATAAATGAATTTGATAATATAATGGGAGGTGGCATTGTACCTGATTCATTAATTTTGATAGGAGGAGCGCCAGGCGTAGGTAAATCTACACTAATGTTGCATATTGCAAGCAAATTAAGCAATCTAGGCCTAGTCCTTTATGTATCAGGAGAAGAGTCAGTATTACAAATTAAAAGTCGTGCTACAAGAATAGAAATAAGTGAACAAAATATTTTTCTTCTATCTGAAACAAATATTTATAATATTGTTAATATTATATGTGAAATGCATCCTATGTTTGTAATTATAGATTCAATTCAAACAATGTATTGCCAAGATTTTGGTACTTCTTCTGGCACAGTAATACAAATAAAAGAAATAGCTACACAACTATTACAACTTGCTAAAACTCATAATATTACTATATTTATTTTAGGACATATTACAAAAGATGGTTATTTAGCAGGTCCAAAAATTTTAGAACATGTAGTTGATACAGTTCTATATTTTGAAAATGAAAAATATAATACATATAAAATTTTAAGAGTCTATAAAAATAGATTTGGGCCAACAAATGAAATTGGATTCTTTAAAATGAGTTCATTTGGTTTGTCTGAAGTGCTAGATACATCATTAATTTATTATAGAGATAACAATACAATAAATATTGCTGGTAACATAGTTACAGTGGCAATTGAAGGGACAAGACCTATAATTTTGGAAGTACAAGCGTTAACGGTTAAAAGCGAATTTAGTATACCCCGTAGAATGTCTACAGGATATGACATTAAACGGATTATGATCCTTATAGCAGTCATTGAAAAAAGGTTGAATATACCTATTAATATGCACAATATAGATATTTTTATTAATATAGCTAGTGGAATAAAAATCAAAGAAACTGCTATAGATGCCGCAATTGTATCAGCAATTATATCAGCAATTCTTGAATTTATATGTCCAAAAGATATAATCATTTGTGGAGAATTAGGTCTATCTGGAGAAATTAGGCCAATATCGTTTATTACAAAAAGACTTTTAGAAGCAGAAAAATTAGGTTTTAAAAAAGCTATAATTCCTATAGGTAACTTGAATAATATAACATATACAGGTAAAATGGCTATTTTAGAAGCTAAAGATATATCTACGATGCTTCAGTTTATTAAGTAACGTTTTTAATATTTACCAAAGATATGTTCATTAAGAAAATTAGTATTAACATTCCCTTTATTGAATCTTTCATTTATTATTATATCTTTTAAGATTGAAGATGTATTTTTAATTCCTTCTATATGTAATTCTTCTAAGGCTCTTTTCATCCTTATAATAGCTTCATATCTAGTTTGTCCATGTGCAATAAGTTTTATAATTAAGCTATCATAAAAAGCTGGTATTGTATATCCAGTATAAATATTAGTATCAATTCGTATACCAGGGCCTCCAGGTAAAAATAATTTTTTTATTTGTCCTGGGGATGGAATAAAATCTTTACTTGGATCTTCAGCATTAATTCTACACTCTATAACATGTCCAAATGTTTTAATTTTATCAGAATTAATATACAATTTGTCTCCTGCTGCTAATTTAATTTGTTCTTTAACTAGATCTATGCCAGTTAACATCTCAGTAACTGGATGTTCAACTTGAATTCTAGTATTCATTTCCATAAAATAAAAATGTCCTTTTTTATCAACAATAAATTCTACTGTTCCAACAGTAACGTACTTGATGATACTAGCAGCATGTTGTGCTATTTTGCCAATTTTTTTTCTTAACGTTTCAGTAAGTAAAGTTGATGGACTTTCTTCGATCAATTTTTGATGCCTACGTTGTACTGAACAATCTCGTTCTGGTAAATAAGCAACTTTTCCATATTTATCACCTAAAATTTGAAATTCTATATGATGTGGTTCTTCAATGAATTTTTCAATATAAACCTCAGGGTTTCCAAAAGCATTTTTAGCTTCTATCTGTGCTGTATTAATAGAATGTTTTAATGTGTCTTTAGAATAAACTACCCTCATTCCTTTCCCTCCACCACCACTACTAGCCTTTATTATAACAGGATACCCTATTTTGTCTGCTATATATAATGCTTTCGAATCTTCAGAGTTAACAGGTCCATCGGATCCAGGTATTACAGGTATACCAAATTTTTTCATGAGTTTGATAGCAGCTATTTTATCCCCCATTTGTTTTATTACATTTTTTGAAGGGCCAATAAACTTTAATTTGCATGCTTCACATACTTCAGCAAAATAAGTATTTTCAGCTAAGAAACCATAGCCAGGATGTATTGCATCAGCTCCAGTTACCTCTGAAGCTGCTATAATACTTGGTATATTTAAATAACTATTTAGTACATTTGCTGGACCTATACATACAGACTGATCAGCTAATTTAACATGCATACTCTCTTTATCAACATCAGAATAAATAGCAACAGTGTTAATGCCAAGTTCTTTACATGCTCTAATAATTCTACATGCTATTTCACCTCTATTAGCAATTAATATTTTTTTAAACATATTTTATACTATATCTCCACATCTTTTAAGTATTGTTAACATTACATTCTAATACAAATAGTTCTTGTCCATATTCAACTATTTGTCCGTTTTCTATTAATACTTTTAACACTTTACCCTTAACATTAGAACATATATCTTTAATAAGTTTCATTGCTTCAACTTGTCCAACTTTTTGCCCTATTTCTATATTATCACCTTCTTTAATTAATAATGGTGTACCATTAATTTGAATATTTGAAAAGATGCCTACTACTGTAGATTTTATCGGTATTACTTTGTTAATGTTCTTGTTATTTCTGGGCTGATGAGACGTATTATTAACATTTAATTCATCTTTGAATTCCGTAGATTTAATAGAATGCATTTTTTTCATATGTAAGTATAAAAAATCTCCATTGTCATTTTTATACTTCAATTCTTCAATATCAGTTCTGTTAATTAATTCTAATAATTCTTTGATATCATTTTTATTCATTTGTTATAAAAATTTTTATTTTATTATTTTATTAACTCTTTCTATATACTTTCCATTTCTTGTATCTATTTTAACTATATCTCCCTTTTTAATGAACAAAGGGACTCTTATTTTAAATCCAGTTTCTAATTTAACTATTTTTGTCATATTCACAGCAGAGTTTCCCTTCAAACCGCATTCTGCTTCTTTAATTGTTAATTCAACGTTTACTGGAAGTTCAACAGAAACAAGCTTATCATTTAAATACTTTACTTCTATTTCAGTTCCTTCTTTTAAAAAATTTATTTTTTTACCTAATAAAGCAGTAGGAATAACAATTTGCTCATATGTACTCATATCTATAAAATTATAATTATTAATATTATCTTTATATAGAAATTGTTTTTTTTCGCTTATAACACGTTGAACTATAAATTTCTCACCAGATTTAAAAGTACGCTCAATAAAGCCCTTATTTATAAAATGTTGTAATTTAACACGTATAATAGCCCCACCTTTACCAGGCTTATGATTTTGAAACCATATAATTGTATAAGGTTCACCATTAACTATAATAGTAATTCCAATCTTAAAATTTGATGTTGAAATCATAAATTAATAATACGCAACCCTGCATAAAATTATACGCTAATTTTAACTAAAATGTATTATTATGTCAAAAGGTACTATATTTAAATACTAATTATTGACAATAAAATATTTTATTTGTTATAGTAATATTACAATCATTATATTATTATATGGTTGAAATTTATGTATTCGCACTGCGAATCAAAGATAAGGAGTTGTTAGTAATGGCACAAGGAAAAGTGAAGTGGTTTAATGATCAGAAGGGATATGGTTTTATTTCTAATGATGATGGTTCTGGAGATGTCTTTGCACATTATTCAGCTATTCAATCTGAAGGATTTAAATCATTAGCAGAAGGTGATAGTGTAGAATTTGAAGTTGTTAACTCTGACAAAGGACCAAAAGCAGTCAATATAAAGAAAATTTAAAATATAAAAACCTCGAAGAAAGTTTCTTCGAGGTTTTTATTTAATTTATAATTGTAGGAGTATATAGAGCAAAAAATTTATGAATGTATTAGTGATTGGAGCTGGGGGTAGAGAGCATGCAATATGTTTGAAATTTCTTAACAGTTCTAAAGTTAGAGTTGTTTATTGTGTACCTGGTAATGGTGGTATATCAAGAAATGTCGAATGTGTTAATATTCCAATAACTGATTTTAAATCAATTGTAACATTTGTTAAAGAAAAAAAAGTAGATTTAACATTCGTCGGTCAGGAAGTTCCTTTATCTTTAGGTATAGTTGATTATTTTCACATGCATAATCTTAAAATAATCGGGCCGTCTAAAAAGGCTACTTTGCTGGAGTCTAGCAAAATATACTCTAAAAATTTTATGACGAAATATGGAATACCAACAGCTAATTATAAATGTTTTACAAATATTACAGATGCTATTAACTTTTTAGAAAATTATCCTAAAAATAAAAAAATAGTAATCAAAGCTGATGGCTTAGCTGCTGGCAAAGGTGTTTATATATGTTCTAACAGTCATGATGGAGTTCGCATTGTTAAAAAAATGATGTACGAGCACAGTCTAGGTGATGCAGGTAATAAATTAATAATAGAAGAATATATCTATGGAAGAGAATTTTCATACTTACTATTTATTGATGGAAAATCATATGCGCTGATGCCTATAGCAAAAGATTATAAAAAACTTAATGATAATGATCAAGGATTGAATACAGGTGGCATGGGTTCATTCGCTCCTATTCCTAACACTGTGTTGCCAGATGATTTAAATAAGAAAATTATACAACTTATTGTAAACAAAACTGTTAACGGTATTATAAAAGAAAACTTGAATTATAAAGGAGTATTGTATATAGGAGTAATTGTAAGTTATGATTCTAATCAACCTTATGTATTAGAATTTAATTGTCGTCTAGGAGATCCTGAAACACAGGTGATTTTACCTTTGTTAAATACGGATTTGTTAGATATTTCTAATGCAATCATAAATGGAACCTTAGCACAATTATATATTGAATGGAAAAAACAATATGCTACTTGTGTTGTACTTGCATCTGAAGGTTATCCTAATGAGTCTATTATCAATATTGAAATTACAGGGTTAAAAGATATAGATGTTGAAAACTACAAAGACGTCTTTATTTTTCATTCTGGCACAAAGTATATAAATAATAGATTTATAACTGCAGGAGGTAGAGTTTTAGGTATTACATCATTAGATGATAATTTACAAAGTGCTACAGCAAAAACATATAATATTCTTAATGCAATATATTTTCAGGGTATGCATTATAGAAAAGATATTGGAAAAATATAAGGAAAATATTGTAATAATGAGTAAAAATATAGATATTGCAATAATTATTGGCTCAAAATCAGATGTAACAATAGTTAATGAAACTATAAAAATTTTAGATAGTTTCTGTATTAAATACAGTTTACACATTGCGTCTGCTCACAGAACTCCACATTATTTATTGAAATGTATAAAAACAGCTGAAAACTTAGGAGTTAAAGTATTTATAGCTGCTGCTGGAATGTCCGCTGCATTGCCAGGTGTAATTGCATCTTCAACTCTTGTCCCAGTTATAGGTATTCCACTTGCAAGTGAAAATTTTGTAGGCTTGGATTCTTTATTATCTATAGTCCAAATGCCAAAAGGGATACCTGTGGCAACAGTAGCTGTAGGTAAAGCTGGTGCTATTAACGCAGCTATTTTAGCAATACAAATTCTAAATATTAATAAATCATTAACGAAACAACTAAAACAATTTAGATCAAAAATGACAGATAGTATTATTAATGATAATTTACAACTTCTCAAACTACAGTCGAAATAAATAGACCAGATCATCATTTCCCACATTACAATTGCGGGTCTATAAAATATATTTATAGCATGTATAGATTTTTATATGAAGAACATCATATGTAATGGTTTTTTGAATAGTAAAGATTTATTAGGTTTAGAATATTTACAAAAAGAAGAATTGCAATTAATATTAAATTTGGTTAATGATTTTAAGAATTTCTTTTTAGTATCTAATACTAAATCTTCAATTCTAAGTGGTAAAACTTTAATCACTTTATTTTATGAACCTTCTACTAGAACTCGCATATCATTTGAGCTTGCAGCAAAAAAATTATCTGCAGAAGTTCTTAATATAACTGTTAATACTTCTAGTGTTGTCAAAGGTGAGAGTTTAATAGATACAGGTAAAACTCTTGAAGCTATGAAAGCTGATTTTATAGTTATTAGACATTATTTTTCAGGAGCACCTAATATACTAGCTAGGACTCTGAAAACGTCTATTATCAATGCTGGAGATGGATTTCATGAACATCCAACACAGGGTTTACTTGATTTATATACAATATATGAAAGTAAAAAAACTTTTTGTAATTTAAAAGTACTTTTGGTTGGAGACATACTACATTCAAGAGTAGCTAAATCCAACATATGGGCATTAACAAAAATGGGAGCTCAGGTAGCTGTGGTTGGCCCATCAACATTAATTCCTGCTAGTATACAAGAGTTAGGAGTAAAAGTTTATTATGATTTTGATAAAGCTCTTGTTGATACTGATGTTATAAATATTTTAAGGATACAACTTGAACGCCAACAAGAAAATTTTTTTCCGTCAGTTCATGAGTACGTCAAATTGTATCAACTTACAAAAAAAAGACTTTTAAAAGCCAAATCTGATGTTTTAGTTATGCATCCAGGGCCTATAAATAGAGGTATAGAAATATCTTCGGAAGTTGCAGATAGTACTAATACCGTAATTAATAAACAAGTTACTAATGGAATAGCTGTAAGAATGGCTGTATTATATCTATTAAATAAAAGGAAGTTATAAAAATGCAAGTTTGCATTAAAAATATAAGAGTCATTGACCCATCTCAAAATAAAGACGTAATAGAAAACATTTTTATTAAAGATGGTAATATTGTAACAGCTCCATTAACTAATAATAGCATGAAAATTATTAATGGCAAGGATAAAATTGCAATTCCTGGACTTATAGATATTCATTCACACTTAAGAGAACCTGGACAAGAAAGTAAAGAAACTATTTGTAGTGGGACTAAATCTGCAGCATCTGGAGGAATAACAACTGTTTTTTGTATGCCAAATACAGAACCAGTTATTGACAATGCTCAACTTGTTGAATTTATTATTTTTAAAGCAAAAACAGAAGGTATTATCAATGTCTTTCCTATAGGATGTGCAACAAAAGGTTCTAAAGGAACATTATTAGCAGATATAGGAATGCTTAAACAAGCAGGAGTAGTTGCTATAAGTGATGATGGATTACCTATTAACAATTCCATGATTATGCGTTGTGTTTTAGAATATACAAAAATGTTTGATTTACCATTTATTTCTCATAGTGAAAATACAGATTTAAGTAAACATGGAGTCATGAATGAAGGTATAAATTCAACTATTCTAGGTTTAAGAGGCATTCCAAAACAAGCCGAAGAAGTTATGATAAGTAGAGATATAATGCTTGCTCAGTTAACCGGTAGTCATTTACATGTAGCCCATGTTTCAACAGCAGGAGCTGTTGATTTAATTAGAAACGCAAAAAAACAAGGAATTAACGTTACTGCAGAAACATGCCCGCACTACTTCACATTAACAGATGATGTTGTTAGATTGTACGATACTAACACAAAAGTTAACCCTCCATTACGCAATAAAGAAGATATTGAGGCTATTAAATACGGGTTGCTTGATGGAACAATAGATTGTATATGTACAGATCATGCTCCACATACTAAAGATGAAAAAAATAAAGAGTTTGATTTAGCTCCATTTGGAATCATAGGTTTTGAAACTTTATTAAATTTAGTTTTAAGTGAGCTTGTTTATACAGGAATTTTAAGTTTAACTCAAGCAATTTCTAAGATGACTTATAATCCAGCAAAAATTTTTAATTTAAAAGGTAGAGGCTCATTAATACAAGGCAATGTAGCTGATATAACAATAATAGATCCTAATTATATTTATAAATTTAATGAGGACAATATAATTTCAAAAAGCAAAAACTCTCCTTTCATTGGTAAGACATTTAAAGGTAAAGTTGTTATGACAATAGTATCAGGACGTATAGTTTATCACATTTAATTTTGTATTGTTTTTTATAAATGAACATATATACAATTTATAATTATGTATAAGAGATTCGATAAAAATTATAATATAATTTCTAATAATCATGTTAAAGATAAGTATTTTAAATTAAATATACATGTAGGCAACAATGTTATATATTGTAACCCAGGACAATTTTTTATGCTTAATCTGCCAGGTCATATATTACGTAGGCCTTTCAGTATTCATGATATAAATATGCAAGATCAAAGCATAAGCTTTTTGTATAAAGTTGTTGGAAAAGGAACAAAAGAGTTATCACAAGTAAGAAAAGGTAAAATAAAACTATTAGGACCTTTAGGTAACGGTTATAACCTTAACAATTGCGAACAAGAAAATTGTAATAATATTATTATAGCTGGTGGTTCTGGAATAGCATCATTATATATTCTTGCAAAAAAATTAAAAAAAACAGGTACACTTTATTATGGGGTACGTTCAAAGACTGATTTAATATGTGTTGATCAGTTTATCTCACTTAATTGGAAAGTTATTGTTGCAACTGAAGATGGGTCAATCGGCTATAAAGGCTATATTGTAGATTTAGTAGAAAATTTGATTAAGAAAAATGACATCATATTTGCATGTGGGCCACATAATATGCTTATTAAAATTCAGCAGATCATTTACAAAAACCAAATTAGTGGATTTATATCCTTTGAAGCTAAAATGGGCTGTGGGTTTGGTAATTGTCAAAGTTGTACTATAGTAATAAATAATCAACTTCAAAAAGTATGTACAGATGGCCCTATTTTTAAAATATGCAGTTTTCAACATTATAAAATAAAATGATACGGCAAACAGATTTAACTGTAAATTTTGCAGGAATTAAATTAAAAAATCCAGTTTTAACAGCTTCTGGCACCTTTGGATATGGACATGAAGTATCTGATTTAATATCTTTAAGTAAACTTGGAGGTATTATAACAAAAACTATTACTTTACATCCAAATAATGGTAATGCCCAACCTAGACTTTATGAAACTGATTATGGAATTTTAAATAGTATAGGATTGCAAAATATTGGGCTTGAATCTTTCATCCAAAATCATTTACAAAAATTATATAAAATCGGAGTTCCAATCATAGTTAGTATTGCTGGACAAGCTACTAATGAGTACATTAAAATTGCTAAAATATTAAGTGAGCACAGTATAATTTCAGCTATTGAACTGAATCTGTCATGTCCAAATTTACAAAAAAATATAATTTGTAGTGATTTATCAATGTTACAATCTATAGTATATAATGTAAAAAATGTACTAAACATTCCTGTTATTGCTAAATTAAGTCCTTTAAATGCTGATATTACAAAACCTGCATTTATTGCTCAAGAAGCTGGTGCAGATGCTCTCACTATAGCAAATACTTATCCAGCGATGGCAATAGATATAGATACTTATAAACCAAAACTTTCTACAATTAAAGGAGGATTGTCAGGGCCATGTATTAAACCTATAACTTTAAGGTGTGTTTATGATGTATATAAAAAAAGTAATATTAAGATTCCTATAATAGGATGTGGAGGAATATCAAATGGCTCTGATGTAATAGAATTTATCCTAGCAGGAGCAACTGCTGTTAGTATTGGAAGTGTGAGTTTAAATTCTCCATCAAATTTAATCACAATTATTGATGAAACATATAATATATTAAAAAGAAAAAATATTAGCTCAATAACAGATTTAATTGGGCAAATAAAATCTTAAAGGATATTAAAAAAAGTGAAAAAAATTATTTTGGCTTTAGATGTTGATAATGTTGATAAAGCTAAACAAATAATACGAGAAACATATCATTTTATTGATATTTATAAAGTTGGACCTATTTTATTTATACAATGTGGTAAAGAAATTATAGAATTTATAAATGGAATCGGAAAAAAAGTATTTTTGGATTTAAAACTATATGATATTCCAATGACAGTACAACGAGCAGTGGAATCAGCACAAAAACTTGACATATTTAGTTTAACAGTCCATTCAAGTGGTGGGAAAAAAATGCTTCAAGCTGCTACTTCAGTCTATAATCATCCTAAAATATGGGCTGTTAGTGTTTTAACTAGTACAAGAACAAGAACTACTCCAGCTACAGTTATTAAGAGAGCTCTTTTAGCAAAATCATGTGGTCTTGATGGAGTCATATCATCACCTCTTGAAATAGATTTAATAAAAAAAGAATGCGGTAAAAATTTTAATGTTATCACTCCTGGTATAAGATTAAACAATAATAATCATGATGATCAGATAAGAGTTGCAACTCCATTATATGCTATTAATAAAGGAGCAGACTTTATAGTAATGGGTAGATCAATATTAAATAGTAAGAATTACAAAATGGTTTTACATAATATTTATCAAACTATACAAGATAACTAAAAATTATATGAAAAATATGTTTAAACTTAAGGAGCAATTTATACAAATGCAACAAACCGAGTTAACAGAACTTTTTAAAAAATATAAAGCACTTTTAAGTGGTCATTTTCAATTATCAAGTGGTTTACATTCTAATGGCTACTTCCAATCAGCATTGATTCTACAATATCCTGCTCAAGCAAAAAAAATTGCTATGCAAATTAGTCATAAGATAAAGGAATATAAAATAAAAGTTGATGTAATAGTGTCACCTGCAATAGGTGGCATTGTAATAGGGCATGAAGTAGGAGAAGTATTAGGAGTTCGCTCTATTTTTACTGAAAGAGTAAATAATTTTGTCAAATTGCGTAGAAATTTTAGTCTTTGTAAAAATGAAAAAGTCTTAATAGTAGAAGATGTTATTACTACTGGCTTATCTACAAACGAGGTAATTCAACACATTTCTTCAACTGGGGCTATCATTGTTGCAGTAGCATCAATTGTAGATAGACGTATAGACAATACGTTAAATTTAAATGTTCCAATAATATCTCTTTTAAAACTGCAAGTTAATAATTATCCTAAAAATAAGTGTCCGATGTGTTGTAATAATCAAAAAATAGTAAAACCTGGCAGTAGAGAACTAATATAATTAAATTTTGTTTTATGGAGGAAGTAACTAGAAATGACTTCATCTATTACATATGAACAAGCAGGAGTTGATATTAAGGCAGGTAATGATCTTGTAGATAAGTTAAAAAAAAGTTTTGATAAGATAGGTGGTTTTGGTGGAATATTTGAACTACAAAATACAAAATATAGTTTAGTTAGTTCAACAGATGGTGTTGGAACAAAGTTAAAATTAGCTTTCCTACTAAATCAACATAATACTATTGGAATAGATTTAGTTGCAATGAATGTTAATGATATAATATGTTTAGGAGCAAAACCAATATTTTTTCTAGATTATTTTGCATGTAATCACCTTAATATCTACCAAACAGAACAAGTTATAACTGGAATATCTACTGGATGCCAATTATCCAATATTCAACTTATTGGTGGAGAAACTGCTGAAATGCCTGATTTTTATAAATGTGGAGAGTATGATTTAGCTGGTTTTGCAGTTGGTATTATAGAAACAGGGAATGAGATTACAGGATTAAAAATACAGTATGGAGATCTTGTAATAGGCTTAAAATCTAGTGGCCCCCATTCAAATGGGTACTCTATGATAAGAAAAGTATTTTCAAATGATGAAATTAAACAATATAACAAAGAATTACTTAAACCAACAACTATTTATGTAAAAGAAATCTTGCAACTTCTTAAAAAGTTTAATTATAATGTACATGTAAAAAATATAGTTGGTATTGCTCATATTACAGGTGGTAGCTTCCATAACAAAATAACAAGAATTTTGCCTAATAATACTACTGTTATTATTCAAAAAGGATCATGGAAGATTCCTAATATTTTTACTATTATTCAAAATAAAGGTAATATTACAAATGAAGACATGTATAAAATTTTTAATATGGGCATAGGTATGGTTATTATTGTTCGTCCAAATGTTTCTAATGAAATTTTAAATTTTTTAAATTCATTGTCTATTGATGCAAGTATAATAGGGCATGTGGATAAAGGAAAAAGAGGAGTACAAATTATATAATGAAAGCTATTGCGATTTTAGTATCTGGTTATGGTTCAAATATGCTATCTATAATTAATGCTACTAATCATGGTATATTAAAAGATTTGGCAAAAGTAACATTAGTTATTTCAAGTAATGCAAATGCTTATTCTATAACAGTAGCAAAAAGATGTCACATAAAAGTAATTTGTATAATGAGATCTCAATTTAATAACAAACAAGATTTTGATACTCAGTTGTTAAATGAATTAATAAAAGAAAAAATAGATATTATATGTTTGGCTGGATACATTAAAATGTTAGGAAGCAATATAGTTAAAAATTATAAAAATAGAATTTTAAATGTTCATCCTTCACTTTTACCTAAGTTTGGAGGTAAAGGCATGTATGGGCATTATGTTCATGAAGCAGTAGTCAAGGCTAAGGATAACGTATCAGGAGCAACGGTTCACTTAGTAGACGAAAGCTATGACACAGGTAAGATTATAATACAAGAAAAAGTTCATATTAACAGAACTGATGCTCCGAGTGATGTTGCTCAAAAAGTTTTAACAATTGAACACAATATATATCCAAAGGCGATAAAACATATAATAAATAAGTTAGAGAGGTTTATTTAATAAATTATGATTGCACGTTATACACGCCCTGAAATGGCTAAAATTTGGTCTGAAAAAAATAGATTTAGACAAATGCTTAATGTTGAAATTTTAGTTGCAGAAGCAATGGCATCATTAAAGTTAATACCTATACATTCTGTACAAATAATTAAGAAAAAGGCTAAAATTAATATTGGTAGAATTAATGAAATAGAAAGCATTGTAAAACATGACGTTATAGCATTTCTTAGTGCTGTTGTAGAAAGCATAGGTGATGAAGGTAGATTTTTACATTTAGGTTTAACATCATCTGATGTTTTAGATACAGCAACAGCAATACAGTTACGACAGTCAGTGAAACTTATTATTTACGAAATAAAGAAGCTGGCTATTATAATATCTGAGATAGCTATTAAATACAAAATGACTCCTATAATAGGTAGGACTCATGGGATACATGCAGAACCAATGACATTTGGTTTAAAAGTTGCTTCTTGGTATTGCGATATTGTAAGAGCTTTAGATAGGTTAAAATTTACCTGCAATACTGTTAGTTATGGAAAAATTTCTGGAGCTGTAGGCACTATGGCACATCTAAATCCAGAAATCGAATTATATGTATGTAAAAAACTACACTTAAAAGCTGAACCTGTATCAACTCAAATTATTCCACGTGACAGATATTCTATTTATATATCAAATATAGCACACATTGGAGCATCTTTGGAACGAATAGCTCTTGAAATAAGACACTTACAAAGAACGGAAGTAGCAGAAGTTGAAGAAGCTTTTATGGAGAAACAGAAAGGGTCATCTGCAATGCCACATAAAAGAAATCCTATTATTTCTGAAAATATTTGTGGTTTGTCTAGATTATTGAGAGGCTATTCTATTACTGCAATGGAAAACATTGCACTATGGCATGAAAGAGATATTAGTCATTCTTCTACTGAAAGAATTATACTACCAGATGCATCAATAGTGTTACATTATATGATTATAAGGATGCAAAATTTGTTGTTAGGACTTTGCATTAATACACAAAATATGCAATTAAATTTAAATACAACAAAAGATGTAATTTTTTCTGGAACCATCTTATTAATTCTTGTCGAGAAAGGAATTTCTAGAGATATTGCATATAGAATTGTTCAATCTATAACGGTTAAAGCAAGAAACATGAAAATAACTTTTGAGGAAGCATGTGTACAAAGTCAAGAGATAAAAAAGTATTTGACTCATGAAGAAATTCGATGTGCATGTAACATAGAATCACAGTTTAAAAATATTAATTATATATTTTCTCGCGTCTTTAAAAAATAAAATTGACAATATTGCATACTTTTTATATAATTTTTTACCTTGGTTTTGGAAAATAATGTGGTATAATTTGATATAGACAGACATTGTTTAAATTTAAGATAGGTAAATAAATTAGTTAAGTCGTGATTCAGGTGAAAGTATATATATGGAGTTGTGTGGGATGGGGGTGTGGCAGAGAGGCTTAATGCACCAGACTGTAAATCTGGCGGGAACTTATCCCTTCGGTGGTTCAAATCCATCCGCCCCCAATTATTACTTTTGCGGGAGTAGCATAATGGTTAGTGTCCTAGCCTTCCAAGCTAGTCATGCGGGTTCGATTCCCGTCTCCCGCTAATTGTATCTTTTGCCGAGATGGCTTAGTGGTAGAGCACCTCCTTGGTAAGGAGGTGGTTGTGGGTTCGATTCCCACTCTCGGCTATTATTGTATGGAGGTTGAAACATTATATCAAATGTCTGATAAAAGTATTATAGTGATGAGTTGTACAAAATGCAAAAGTAAAAATTATTATTTTAGTAAATCTGAAAAACAAACAACAAAGACAAAACTGGTATTACAAAAATTTTGTAAAAAATGTAGAAAACATACTGAACATAAAACACTAAAATAAAAGACAAAAAAAGGGGTATAGGCTTAATTGGTTTAAACTGCTGGTCTCCAAAACCAGTTTTGAAGGTTCGAGTCCTTCTACCCCTGTATGGGGAGTAATTGGGTTTTGTATTATCGAATTATGAGAACTAACTTTATTATATCACTGTTTTTGAAAGCTGCTACTTTTACTAGAAATATATTTTACGAATTACAAAACGTAGATTGGATACAACCTAAAAAGGTTTTAATAAACTTTTTCATGATTTTGGTAGTTATAGTTGTAATAGCTGTGTTTATTGGAGTAATTGATTTTTTTATACATAAAGTTATTAGCTTAATATTATAAATATGGAGTATAAATGTTATATCGCTGGTATATTGTTCATACCTACTCAGGATATGAATATAAAGTTAAAAAGAAATTGGAAGTTAGTATAGCTAATTTAGACATACAAAAATTTATTTCACAAATATTAATTCCTACTGAAGAGATAATATTAGTTAAGAAAAATAAAAAAAATATTAGAAAAAGGAAATTTTATCCTAGCTATATTTTTATTGAGATGGCTATTAATGATATTACTTATTCTCTTGTTACTAGTATTAATGGGGTAACAGGATTTTTAGGCGGGGTTAAACCTATACCAATGACACAGGATGAAGTAAATAATCTTATTAAAAATATTATATGTACAAAAGATTCAAAACCTAAACCTGCAATATTATTTGATAAAGAAGAAAATGTTCGTATCATTGATGGTCCATTTAAACATTTTGTTGGAATGGTAGAGGAAATTAATCAAGAAAAAGGTAAATTAAGAGTTATGGTATCTATTTTTGGTAGACCTACTCCAGTTGAGCTAGATTTTTTACAAGTTGAAAAAATGTGAAACAATGTATAACAAGAGGTAACTGATCGATGAAAAATATTAAAATAATCATTAAATTACAAATTCAAGCTGGAGAAGCTAATCCAACTCCTCCAGTAGGTTCTGCTTTAGGACCACACGGTATTAATATTATGAACTTTTGTAAGCAGTTTAATGAGAAAACAAAAAATTTAGAACATGGTATAATAGTACCAACAGTTATTACTATATTTGAAGATAGAACATTTTCATTTATAACTAAAAATCCACCAGTATCTGTTTTAGTTAAAAAAATTGTAGGTATTGCAAAAGCTTCTGCTATTCCAAATAGAAATAAAGTTGGAAAAATAACAGATAAACAAATTGAAGAAATAGCTAAAGTCAAAATGTCAGATTTAAATGTACAAGGTAATTTAATTGCTGCAAAGAACATGGTTAAAGGGACAATCAGAAGTATGGGAATTGATATTGTAGATAATGAAAATTGATATAGGGAAAATTATAAAATGGGAAAAAGGTTACAAAATTTAAAAAAATTAATTGACAAAGGAAAATCATATTCCATAAATGAGGCAATTTCTATTGTTAAAAAAACATCAACAGCTAAGTTTGATGAAACAATTGAGGCACATATTAAATTAGGTATTAATCTAAAAAATAATAACAGTCAATCAATTAGAGGTCTTATTGTACTTCCTCATAGTATTAATAAACAAATAAAAATTGCTGTTTGTACAAAAGGAGAAAAACAAAGAGACGCACAATTATCAGGCGCTGATTTTGTAGGATTTGAAAACTTAATTGATAGTATTATAAATGGAAAGATTGATTTTGATGTCTTAATAGCAACTCCTGACATTATGAAAGACTTAAGTAAAGTTGCAAATATTTTAGGACCAAGAAGATTAATGCCAAATGTAAAATCTGGAACTATCACTTTTGATTTGTCTACAACTATTAAAGAGTTGAAGCTTGGTCGTATTGAATATAAAAATGATTCTTATGGAATAATACATATAGCAATAGGTAAAGCATCATTTCAAGATTATCAACTTGTAGAAAATGTTCGTTATTTTATTCACAATGTTATTAAATCATCAACAACAAATAATTACTTAAAAAGTATTTATTTATCATCAACTATGGGTCCAAGTATCTTAGTCAATAGTAAACTGTAAATAAATTTAACTAGTTAACTTTTAATTATATTAATCAAATTAAACTAAACTTCTTTCCTGGAGAAAAAGTATGACAGAAAAGTCAGAATTATTAGTTATTCTTGAACAAATTGAAAAAGATAAGAATATTAAAAAAGAAGATATTGTACATATTATTGAAAATGCATTGGTATCAGCTTGTAAAAAACATGTAGGAAAACATGTAATAGTTGAAGCTAATGTTAACTGTATTAGTGGTGAGATGATTGTTAATGTAATTAAAAGTGCAGTTGATAAAGTTCGTAATCCACTATTAGAAATTAGCATACATAACTTAACTAACGTCATGATAGGAGATAAAGTTAAAATACCATTAAATGTCCAAGATTTTTCTCGTATTGCAGCACAAACAGCAAAACAAGTTATAACACAAAAAATTAAGGAATCAGAAAGGAATTCATTATTTGATGAAATGACGAAAAAACTTGGACAAATTATAAGTGGTATTATATATAGAATAATAAATAGAAATATTATAGTAGATTTAGACAATACAGAAGCTATACTTCCAATTAGTGAACAAGTTCCAAATGAAAGGTTTTGCATTGGACAAAGAATAAGAAGTGTCATTATCAAGGTTGATAAAAATAATAAAAATTCAGGAATTGTATTATCTAGAACAAGTACTCAATTTGTAAGAAAACTTTTTGAATTAGAAGTTCCTGAGATATATGAAAAAATAGTAGAAATCATTGGAATTGTAAGAGAACCAGGGATTAGAACAAAAATAGCATTAATATCACATAATATTAAGGTAGATCCTATAGGGGCTTGTGTTGGAATTAATGGTATTAGAATTAAACCTATAATAGAAGAATTGAAAGGTGAAAGAATAGATTTAGTTCCTTATTCAGATGATATAAAAATTTATGTAGCGAATTCATTGTCTCCAGCTAAGGTACTAACTGTTACAGTTACATCTGAGAAAAATAAACAAATAGAAGCTATAGTTAATGATAATATGTTATCATTAGCAATAGGTAAAAATGGCCATAATGTCAGACTTGCTACTAAGTTGACAGGATGGTATATTAATGTTAAATCTGATAAAAAGCAACAGGACGGTAAGATAACATCATTGCAACAACTAAATGCGTTAGGTATTAGTAAATATGTTATCAAAATACTCATAAATGCAGGAGTAAATAATATATCTGAACTTTTTAAATTATCAATAAATGATTTATTAGCTTTTAAAGGAATTGGCCCTAAAACTGCAAATAAAATAACAGTGGTTCTGCAAAGTAAAAAGGAATAAAATTATATATAACAATAAAAAAAATAAAATGAATAACACATCTAAAAAAATACAAAATGTTGCTATTAAGAAAAATAATAAAAATAGTATAAATAGAAGTAATATGTTAAAAAAGAATAAACATATTGATCAATGCACGATAAAAAAAAATAAAAATCTCAATACATTACGTCCTCCAATAGTTAGCATTATGGGACATGTTGATCATGGAAAAACATCACTATTAGATGCAATACGTAATAGTAATGTTGTATCTTCAGAATATGGTGAAATTACACAACATATTAAAGCATATAAAGTAGAAGTAATGAAAGGTTCAAGTATAACTTTTTTAGATACTCCTGGGCATGAAATATTTGTAACAATGCGTTCTAGAGGTATAAAAATAACAGATATTATATTGTTAGTGATCTCTGCTACAGAAGGACTGAAAGCTCAAACTATAGAAATAATTAACCAAGCTAAAAGTGAAAATGTGCCTATTATTATTGCAATTAATAAAATAGATTTACCAAATGCAGATCCACAAAAAATAATGCATGATCTTAGTAAATATGGTCTTATTTATGAAAGTTGGGGTGGTGATACTATAATAATTAATATATCTGCAAAAAATAAAATCAATATTAATTTATTACTTGAAATGATCATACTTAAAGCTGATATGATGGAATTAAAAGCAAATTACGATACACAAGCTACTGGTATAGTTCTTGAAGCACAGCTTGATAAACATGTAGGACCTGTTGCCACATTATTAATTCAAGATGGAACACTAAAACTTAGTGATAATTTAGTTATAGGACAGACTTATGCTAAAGTCAGAGCTATACTAAATGAACATAACCAAAAATTACAAATTGCTCTACCAAGTACTCCTATTAAAATTTATGGAATTAATGAAGTTCCACAAGTTGGTGACAAATTTAGTATAGTTGCTGATGAAGTAGAGGCAAAGAAGATAGTTGATAATAAGAAAGAAGAAATCATAATGTATCATCATGGTATTGATACACAAAAAATTTCAACTTCTATATTAGAAAAATCAGTTAAAGAGTTGAAAATTATTATTAAAACTGATGTTAAAGGAACATTAGAAGCATTAATCGGTGATTTAAAAGCGATTAATAAAATGCCTGGAATAAATTTAAAAATTATATCCAAAAGTGTAGGGTTAATTACAAAGTCTGACATTGATTTAGCAAGTGTTTCAAACGCACTTATAATAGCATTTAATATACATTTAGATAAATTAATTCTAAAGTTAGCAAAATTAAAAAAAGTTGACATTAAGTTATATAAGCTTTTACCAGAAGTTGCACTTAATATTAAAACTCTTATGACAAATATGTTGGATCCAATTATAGAAACAAGAGTACTTGGTAGAGCAAGTGTCAAAAAAATATTTAAGTTATCAAATTCAAAAATTATATATGGTTGTTATGTGATTAATGGCAAAATTCGTAATAATTCTAAAATAAAATTACTACGTAATAATAAACTTGTTTGCGAAAGTAATATATCTTCTTTAAAAAGATTCAAAGAAGATATTCATGAAGTTGAAGTAGGATACGAATGTGGTATAAGTATTAACAATAATATTAAAGATATTCAAATAAATGACATAATAGAGAATTTCGTTATAGAAACAATTAAAAATTAACTAGGAACTTATATATGTTATTACCATATAACAGATCTACTAGAGTTGGCGTTCTAATAAAACAAATTGTATCTTCTAATATTAGAAATATAATAGAACTAGATAATATTTTGGTAACTATTATGGACGTTGTACTTACAAAAGACTTATTAAATTGTAAAATTTATTATTCTGTTTTAAGTAACAATGAAATTAAACAAAAAGTATTTAAAATTCTTAATCGAAATCTGAAACATATAAGATATAAAATAGCAACCTCTATACATTTAAGATATATACCAAGTATACGTTTTATATTTGATAATACTAATGAAAAAGCTAATAGGATACACAATATATTGAATCAAGTTGCAAAAGAACAAAAATTAAGTAATAAAAAATAAAAATGTATATAAATAATAATGAATTACAAGCAATTTCTAATATTATCAAAATAATTCACAATTCTAAAACTTTTTTTATTGCTGGACACATAAGACATGATGGCGATAGTTTGGGATCTGCAATAGCTATAACTTCTCTTCTTACTAGATTACATAAACAAGCATGCACTTATTCGATAGATCAAATTCCAACATCATTAGATTTTCTTATAGGTACTAATAATATAAAGCAAACAATTAGAGAATATGGCACATTTGATTGTGCCATAATGTTAGAAGTATCTAACTTAACTAGAATAGGTAATATAGTTACTTATAAACAATTTAAAAAAATAATCAATATAGATCATCATGTTAATTGTAAATATATTGGAGATGTTAACTATATTATGTCTTCTTCTTCTTCAACTGCTGAACTTGTACTTAAAATATTTGAACAAATGAAAATTAAACTGACTAAAAATGAAGCTGAATGTTTGTATACTGGAATTTTAACTGACACAGGATGTTTTCAAAACTTAAATACTACCAAACAATCGCACATTGCTTGTGCAAAACTGATGAAATATAATATTAATATAAATAACATATATAAAAATATTTATGCAAATTATAATATTAATTATTTAAAATTACTTGGATTAGCTTTGTGTAACATCAAAACAAGTCTAAATAATAAACTTGCTTATATAGTTCTTACACAAAATATGTTACAGAAAACTAATACAACATATCAAGATAGTCATGGAATAATAAATTACATATTAAAAATACATAATGTGAAAATTGGTTGTGTTTTTGAAGAATTAAACAGTATCACTACTAAAGTTAGCTATCGTTCTGTTGAAAATATTAACGTTTTAGATATTGCTAAAGAATTCAATGGAGGAGGACATATCAACGCTGCTGGATGTATACTGAAGATTAATATAGATAAAGCAGTCAAATTAGTTATAAATTATATCAACACTAAATTAGTAGATATTTTATGAATAATGCAAATATTATAGGTTTATTATTATTAGATAAACCCAAGGGTGTAACTTCATTTAAAGCTATTACTAAATTAAAACTTTTATTAAATTTATCAAAAGTTGGACATTGTGGCACTTTAGATCCAAATGCAACAGGTCTTTTGCTTGTTTTAGTAGGTATAGCTACAAAATTTCAATATCAATTAACACAAACAAATAAAGTGTATTTTTGTTCTTTTATATTAGGGATTACCAGCACAACGGATGATGTAACAGGAATTATCATTCGGAAAGAACATGTTTCAAATATAGATATAAAGAAAATGAAAAAAATATTTAGTATGTTTGAAGGCAATATTTTACAAATTCCACCAATGTATTCTGCAGTTAAATATCATGGTAAAAAACTTTACGAATTTGCAAGGCATAATGTTTCTGTTCAAAGGATGGCTAAAAGAATTACTATATATAAAATTGATTTTTTATCATGTAGTGCTAATATTGTATACATAAAAGTTAATTGTTCAAAAGGAACATATATAAGAAGTTTAGTTCGTGATATTGGCAAAATTTATGGATGTGGAGCAGTTGTAAAAGATTTAAGACGTTATAGTATTGGTCAATTTACTGTAAAAGATGCTTTAACTTTTCAAATATTTAATAACAATACTAGTAAGCTAATTCATAAAAATGAAAAATATTTCATTACTTATAATACATTATTAACTTGGAGGAAAAATAAATATTTTGAACAAGATAAAATATATTAAACATACAAGTAAAAATTGTAATAATATAGAAAAATGTTTATTTTGTGAAATATCTAAAGGAAATATTTCATCTAATAAAGTTTTTGATAATAATAACATATATGCCTTTTTAGACATTAATCCTCAAGCCCCAATTCATATAATTATTGTCCCTAAACAACACATAGATAGTTTAAGTATTGTATCAGAAGAACATATAGAAATACTAGGAATGATACAAATTTATATATCAAAAATAGCAAAACAATTTGATGAATTAAAAAATGGCTTTAGGGTAGTTAATAATTGTGGAATATATGGGGGACAAACTATTTATCACTTGCATTATCATCTACTTGGTGGGAAACAATTAAATTGGCCACCTGGATAAAGAAGATTACTTTATTTTATATTATTTATAATGTAATTTATTAAAAAATATTAGTTAAAAGGTAGGTAATTATATAATGGTTAATATTAAAGTAAGAGAAGGGGAATCAATAGAAGAAGCTATTAGACGTTTTAAAAGAGAATGTGAAAAAAATGGAATAATGCAAGAGATAAAAAAACGTGAATTTTATAAACCACCAAGTATAATAAAAAAAGAAAAACTTGCTGAAATCAAAAGAAAAATACGTCGTAAAATGTTAAAAGAAAGTAGATGGTATAAATAATAAAACAAGAAATGTCATATTAGAAATCAATAAAATATGTCTATACCTGAAGGTCTTATTAATAAAATAAAAGAGTTAAATAAAATAGAACTTGTTATTGGTGAGTATTTACCAGATTTAAGACAAGTTGGAAATAATTGGATAACTCTCTGTCCATTTCATAATGACACGCATCCATCTTTTGTAGTCAATTCAGATAAAGGCATTTTTAAATGTTTTGGTTGTAATGTGAGCGGTAATATTTTTAATTTTATAATGCTTATTAATAATGTATCTTGGTTTGATGCTTTTAAAATACTTTCTAAACAAAGTGGGATAAATCTAGATGAATTATATGGACATAATGATAACTTCATTGACGGTAATGCAAAGATCCTAAATATTTTAAATAAAACTGCAACTTATTATCATAACTATTTAATTAATAATAGATATAATGAAACACAGAACGTTATTAAATATTTGTATCAAAGAGGACTAAATGATGAAATAATACATCAGTTCAAACTTGGGTTTGCTCCTAATAATTATTTTATACGAGATAAATTGTTAAAAGATGGATATACTATAAATGACTTACAAAAAGCAGGGATAGTCGGAAAAAATGATAAAAAAATTTATTTTGAATATATGTCAAGAAGAATTGTTTTTCCAATTTATAATATTAATGGAATGGTTATAGCATTTGGTGGTAGAGTTTTTGAATCTAATATAAAATCCAAATATATTAATACTCCTGAAACTTTAGTTTATTCAAAATCAAAGCATCTTTACGGCTTTTTTCAAGCTTTACCTAGTTTGCTTAAAAATAAGCATATTATTATAGTAGAGGGTTATATGGATGTACTTGTTTTACATCAATTTCAAATACCTAATGTTGTTGCAATTTTAGGTACAGCTTTTACAAGAGAACAAGCAAAATTAATTGCTAGATATTCTAAAAATATTACTTTAATATTAGATTCTGACAACGCTGGAATACAAACTACTCATAAATCTCTAGAAATTTTGCTTCCATTAGGTGTAACTTGTAGAGTTGTACAATTACCAAATAATATAGATATTGATGAATACATCATACAGTATGGTATTAAGGAATTTTCTAAACTTGTAAACCATAATTCCATAACACCAATAGATTTTATGATTAAAAAAATATATAAAGAAGTATCAAATAATAAAATGAATATATCTGCTGAGATGAAAGCTCAAATTATAGACAAATTAATATCTTTTATTTCTACAACCAATAATGTAATTGTTAGTATGGAATGGATAAGTTATATTGCAAATTATTTTGATATTGATGAAAAAATTATTGTAAACGAATATGATAGAATAAAAAATGGTAAACATAAACAAAATTTATTAAATAACCATTATATTATGCAATACAAAGATAAAAGAGTATTGATGTCACTAGAAGAGAATATGTTAAATCTGATTTTAAATAATAGAAATTATGTAAAAAAACTTAGTTGTAATGTATTTAATGACACAAAATGTAGAAAAGTTTTTAAATTAATAAGTATAGGATTCACAGAAATTGAAATACTTAATACATTAATTACACAATCAGATAAAAAGTGGTTTTCTGAATTAATATTTAACAAAATACAATATAGTAATATTGATCAAGCTTTTATGATTATGTTACAAGATATTAAAAAAAATAAAATAAAAGAAAAAATGATATTAATGATGAAAAAGCTTTCATTAATGACAGAGAGTAATAAGGACAAAGAAATGTTACTAGAATATACAAAGTTGTTAAAAATATTAAAAAATCCAGGAAAAGGTAAATGGAAATCAATAATATAGAACAATTTATTGAGCATAGCGAGCAAGAAGATGAAATAAATCCAGTTAAAATGTATTTAAGTGAAATGGCCCAAGTTCCACTTCTAGAAAGACATTCTGAGCTTAAAATTGCGAAGAATATAAAAGAAAATGAAAACAAATTAAAACTTATAGTTTTAGAATCTCCTTTTATTATAAAAGAAATAAAAAATTGGAACACACTAATTAGTCAAGATGAAATGACTCCAAAAGAGCTTATGCCTAGAGGTAGGAAATCAAAATCTGAGCTTATAGGAATGACTAATAAATTACAACAGGTAGTAATGAAAATTAGACATATTGAAAAAGATATACATAACTATGAAAACAAATTAAATGTAACCACAATATTACCACATGTTAAAGCTACATATATAAACAAAATAAGTGAACTGAACAAAGACATAGTAAATATGATCTATGGCTTAAATCTTAATCAAGAAAAAATTAAGCGAATTATTAACAAAGTTAAAACAGTAGCGAAAAAATTAAATGATATAAAACTTAATATAAGAAAAATAGAACGCAAATATAGTAACAACTCTGTGATAAATGTAAATATTAAAAATATTTTAAAAGATTATACTAATGGTAAGATATATAAAACTTTATGTAATGATTCAATACAAGATATAGATATTAAGAAAGATATTAATAGACTAGCACTATTATTAGTAAAACAAAATAATTTATTAGACGGTTCTAATGTAACTGTAGATGAAATACTTACAATATATAAAAAAATTCAAGAGATAGAATCTATAATCCATCAAGATAAGATCAAATTAATAGAAGCTAACTTTAGATTAGTTGTATCTATTGCAAAAAAACACGTTGGGGCTAGCAATCTTGAATTAGCTGATTTAATTCAAGAAGGAAATCTTGGATTATCTAAAGCAGTAGAAAAATTTGAATGGAAAAAAGGATTTAAATTTTCAACATATGCTACATGGTGGATTAGACAATCTATTAACCGTGCTATTGCAGATCAAGCTAGAACAATACGTATTCCTGTGCATATGAGAGAAATGATATCTAAACTTACTAAATTTAAGAAAAAGATTCAGCAGACTATTGGAAGAGAGCCTTATATTACTGAATACGCAAAGAATTTAAAACTTACAGAAGATAAAATTAGAAGAATATTAAAAATGATGCAAGAACCTATTTCATTAGCAATGCCTGTTGGAGAAGAAGAAGATTCATGTTTAGAAGATTTTATAGAAGATCATACAAATCCAAATCCTATTATTAAAACTAGACATTATAGATTACGTTTTGAGCTACAAAAAGTGTTGAAAACATTAACACAACGTGAAGCTGAAATTATTAATTTAAGGTATGGAATTGATAATGGCTATCCTAGCACTCTAGAAGAAGTAGGAAAAAAATTTGGAGTAACAAGAGAACGAGTCAGACAAATTGAAGCTAAAGCTATAAGAAAATTAAGACATCCTAGTAGAAGTAGTTCATTGCTAGAATATATAGATTAAGATTACCAATATCTTTGCCCGACCTGGATTCGAACCAGGAAGCTTCTGCTTCAGAAACAGATGTGTTACCTATTTTACACTATCGGGCAAACAATTTAGATATTAATAAGATTTCGTAGCAAATAAACTGGAGAACAATGGAAAAATTTGATTATTTAATCATAGGCAGTGGTCTTGCAGGCCTTAGTTTAGCACTTAAAGTCTCTCAAGATTCAAATAATAAAATTGCATTAGTTAGTAAAAAAACATTGTCGCATTCTAGCACTGTAAAAGCACAAGGAGGCATAGCATGCGTCATAGATTCACAGGACTCTTTTATATCGCATATACATGATACTATAAAAACTGGTGATGGGCTTTGTAATGAACAAGTAGTTAACAAATTAGTAGTAGAAGCACCTATTAGAATAAATGAGCTTATACAATATGGAGTTAATTTTACAAAAAAAGATAAAGATACTTCAATGTTTGATTTAGGGCTTGAAGGTGGCCACAGTCATAGAAGAATTCTTCATTGTGATGATATGACTGGGTTAGCAATAGAAACAATTTTGTTGAACAAGATTAAGCAGTGTAACAATATAAAGATATATGAATATTACTTTGGAATTGATTTAATATTAGATAATCATAATACTTGTATAGGAGCATACTTTGCTAATACTGTTAAGAATTGTATAGAAATTTTTATATCTAAAATAACTGTGTTAGCATGTGGTGGTATAGGACAAGCGTATTTATATACATCTAATCCAGATATTTCTACAGGAGATGGTATAGCAATGGCTTATAGGGCAGGAGCTAACATTGCAAATATGGAATTTATACAATTTCATCCTACATGTTTATATATTAACAATACTTCATTTTTAATTTCAGAAGCACTACGTGGAGAAGGTGGAATTTTAAAATTAAAAAATGGCAGTACATTTATGCATAAATACCATGTTATGAAAGATTTAGCTCCCAGGGATATAATATCTAGGGCAATAGATACAGAACTAAAAAAGAGTAATGAGACATTTGTATATCTAGACATAACATCTAAAAATAAAGATTTCCTTATTAAACGTTTCCCTAATATATATTATAAATGTTTACAATATGGAATAGCAATTGAAAAAGATTACATACCAGTGCAACCTGTAGCGCACTTTGTATGTGGTGGAGTGATAATAGATGAAAATGGCAGAACAACTATTCAAAATTTGTATTCAGTTGGTGAAACAGCTTGTTCTGGATTACATGGGGCTAATAGACTTGCTTCTAACTCCTTATTAGAGTGTCTTGTATATGCAAATAGAATCAGTGTTGATTCAGCACAATTTTTAAAACGATATTATTTAAAAAATAACATTAGTTTTACAAAGCAATATACTTTTAATAATAATAGTAACAGTTCTATTGATATCAATCCAGAACTGTTACTCAAAATAAAATCATTAGCTTGGACTAATCTTGGCATTTGTCGTTCCAATAAACAAATTACATATGCATATAATCAAATCACTATTTGGAAAAATGAATTAAAAAATTATTTAAGAGTATCTAATAAAATCACGCAAAATGTATTAGAATTGAGAAATATCATAAATATTGTTGAAATGATTGCTAAGTGTTCAACTATACGAAAGGAGAGTAGAGGGACATATTTTAATGTAGATCACCTACATACAAATTCTAATATACAAAATACAATAATTAACATTGCTGAGGAGGGGATTTGAACCCCTACCATCTTGATTAAGATGACAAGTTCCTGATACTTGCGTGTATACCAATTTTCACCACCTCAGCTATATTAAAATATCATACAAATAAATACATGGCTTTATTTAATTCAAAGATGTTTAAACCAAAAAGAAAAAAAATAATGAAATATGTTTTTACAATGTTTCTTATTTTAACATTATTTTTTGCATTAAATTTGCTATATAAACAAATATCAAATATAAGTCTATACAAGTTAATATGTGTTTTAAAAACTATCCCATTAAATAGATTTATTATAGCATTAACTCTAATTATAGTATACTATATTATTTTAGGTGGATATGATATTGTTGCGATAAAATATATAACAAATCATAAAGTGCATATAAAAAACGTAACTATATTATTAATATGCTTTATAAGCAACAGTATAGGGAATAATCTTGGATATTCTATGTTATTTGGAGGGTCTTTACGCTATAGATTATATTCATTGTATAAAATGTCAGTAATTAACATAACAAAAGTATTATTATTTACTTCCATTTCACTATGGATTGGGTTGATTACAATAGGTAGTATTATATTTCCATTTACAAGTGCGTATTATAAAATAGATAGATTATTACAAGTAATAGGTATATTTTTTATATTAATTATATTAATATATTGTTTATTTAGTATATTAAGCGTTAATAAAACAATAATAATTTTTAATAAAACTATAACAATTCCAAACATTAAAGTTATTTCTTTTCAAATTTTATTTGCTACACTAGATTGGATTATTTCATCACTTATTCTATATTCTCTTCTATATACTGCTAATATAAAATATTTAACTTTTCTCAAAATATTTTTAATATCTCAATTTTGTAGTATTCTTAGCCAAGTCCCAGGTGGTATTGGTATTTTTGAAACTACTATTATGTTATTTCTTCCTAAAATGAAAAATAATTTAGAATTTATTGTTGGATTAATTAATTATAGAGTATTATTTTATATATTACCGTTAATAATTGGACTTATGCTATTAATTGTATTTGAAACTGTAAATTTAATCAAAAATTTTAATAAAACACAAATTAAAAAAATACATTCCAAATAATTTTATGAATACAAATACAACATGGAACATTTTTTGTAAAACTAACTTACAAAATAAGTTTATTGAATCTAATGATAATATAGTTGCATCTATATCAGGAGGAATGGACTCTGTTTGTATGTTACATATGTTATATAGATTGAAGAAAAAAATTAATATTAATATATTAATAGTAAATTTTAATCATAACTTAAGACAAGATTCTTATTTAGAATTGAATTTAATAAAACAATTATCTCATAAATTTAAAATAGATTATATTTATAAAAACTTAAAAGTGAAAGAATATTCACAAAAGTATTCTTTATCAATTGAAACAGCTGGGCGAGAATTAAGGTATCTCAATTTAGAAAAAATAGCAAAAGAATACAAATTTAATAAAATAGCACTTGCTCATAATGCAAATGACAATGCTGAAACAATGTTAATGTGGCTCTTAAGAGGTAGTGGTAGCTTTATTGGTATTCCACATAATAGGCTGTTAAAAAGTAACATACTGATAATTCGGCCATTACTTTCTATAAAGCGTAAACTAATAGAAAATTATATAAATTATCATAATTTGCCGTTTTGTATTGACAAATCAAATTATTTAAATATTTATACTAGAAATAAAATAAGATTTTCTATTATACCTGCTTTAGAAAAGATAAATCCACGCTTTATTGAACATACTTTTAACATTACTTGTATACAACTAAGAGATAATATATACTTACAACAAATAGTAGATTGTCTTCAAAAGCAATGCGTAAATGTTACAAATGATGTAATTTCACTTGATTTAACAATATTTTTGCGATACAATAAAGCAATACAATTTAGAATGATGAAGAATATTATCCCAATAAAAAAATGTAATCATCATATAACCTTTATAATAAATAAACTTTTAAAATTATCATCTTTCTACACTTATAGAATATCAAAAGAATGGATTTGTAAAATAAGTGGTAATAAATTGTTTTTTATAAAAAATACTTAATATTTGTTATTTTCCTAACTGATATAGTGATTAACAAGGGAGTAAAATATGAAAGAGAAAAAAAATCTATGGTACATATTTTTTTGGTTAACACTCTTTAGTATTATATTTATGTTAGTTAATTCGTCACGCCAAAGAAGTCATGAAGTTGATCTTGAATATTCGCAGTTTAAACAATATATAAGAAGTGGAAATGTTTCTAAAGTATTAGTATCATCAGGAATTATTAAAGGACAATTTCAAGATAGTGATGGAGTATTAAAAAAGTTTAGAACTGTTCCTATGAATGATCCAAATTTAATAAAGGATATGGAAGATAATAAAGTGCTTGAGTTTTCTGCAACTGATAAAAATGGTTGGATTGGCCCAATTTTGCTAAATTGGGGGCCTATAATACTTTTAATGTTGTTTTGGTTATGGCTGATGCGAAGCGTGACAGGAAATGGCAAACATATGATGTCATTTGGAAAGACAAAAGCCAAAATAGCTAGTAATACGAATTTAAAAATTACTTTTAAAGATGTTGCAGGATGTGAAGAAGCTAAAGAAGAATTACAGGAAATAGTTGAATTTTTAAAAAATTCTGATAAGTTCCAAAAATTAGGTGGACGTATTCCAAAAGGAGTTTTACTATTTGGGGCTCCTGGTACAGGAAAAACATTGTTAGCTAAAGCTGTAGCAGGAGAAGCAGGTGTTCCATTTTTTTCATCTAGTGGTTCAGAATTTGTTGAAATGTTTGTTGGGGTAGGCGCATCAAGAGTCAGAGACTTATTTGATAGAGGTAGAAAATCTGCTCCATGTTTATTATTTGTAGATGAGATAGATGCTGTTGGCAGACATAGATTATCAGGTATAGGCGGGGGGCATGATGAAAGAGAACAAACCTTAAATCAACTGTTAGTAGAGATGGATGGATTTGATACTAAAGAAGGCGTTATTTTACTTGCCGCAACAAATAGACCAGATGTTCTTGATCCAGCCTTATTAAGACCAGGAAGATTTGATAGGCAAATTATGATTCCTAATCCTGATATGCAAGATAGAAAAGCAATCCTTACAGTTCATTCAAAAAAAGTTAAATTAGATGGTAATGTAGATTTACATGTAATTGCTAAAAGTACACCTGGCTTTGTTGGTGCAGATTTAGCTAATATTATGAACGAAGCAGCCTTGTTGGCTGCAAGAAATAATCAGAAAGTTGTTAATATGAAAAATATAGAAGAAGCTATAGAAAGAATAATTACTGGTCCACAAAGAAAATCGCGTTTAATATCTAAAAAAGAAAAAAAGATTATAGCATATCATGAGGCTGGGCATGCCATAGTAGCTAAATTTTTATCATCAAGTGATCCTGTACATAAGATATCTATTATTCCACGTGGACCTGCACTAGGATATACTATACAGCTTCCTGAACAAGATAAGTATTTAACTTCTAAATCAGAATTGTTAGATAAATTATCTGTATTACTTGCTGGGCGTGTAACAGAAGAACTAGTTTTTTCAGAAATAACTACAGGAGCTCAAAATGATATTTCAAAAGCAACAGACATAGCTACAAAAATGGTAACAGAGTTTGGGATGAGTGAACAATTGGGCCCATTACGCTTCTCTAATAATAGTGCAAATTCAATGCAAAAAGATCTTGTAGAGAGCGATTTAAATCACTCATGGAAAACTTTTGAAATTATTGATGAAGAAATTAAAAATATTATAAATATAACAAAAAACAAATCTACAGAAATAATAACAACAAAAATGAATATTGTACATAAAATTGTAGATCATTTATTAGAAAGAGAAAAATTAACTGGTAAAGAATTAGATAAGATAATCAACGGAGAATCTATAATACCATTATGTCACAGTTTATGATAGATAATACTTATAATAAGAAAAAAGATATTTTTATTAAAATATACTTACAGAGTTTTGAAAATTGATTTTAAGAAAAGTATTTATAAATAACATTAATGAATCTTTACAACTAGTTCAAAAAGTTGGATGTAGTAAAAGTGTTTGTGTCCCATTAGCCAAAAAAGGTATTTCTAATACAATATTAATAAACAAAATGAATAATAAAGGGCTTAATATTCTTAAACAAGAAGCCATATCTGTAGGGGCAGACGTTGCTGTTAATGAAAACGTTAGTAAATTTAAGTGTGGGATGTCTAATGCAGTGTTATTTGCAAATAGTTCACAAATAACAAAATTAATAAACAAACTTTCATTACAACCATTTGGCTTACAAGAGTTTGCTTTAAAGCTTAAAAAAATATTAAATACTAAAATAGTATTTCAATGTAAAAATAAATGTTTTAACTTAGAATATCCTGTTATCATGGGTGTTATAAGTAATATACTGGACCCTCAAAAGGCTTTAAAACGTGCAATAATATTTAAAAAATTAGGAGTTAATATACTAAGTATAGAAACACACTCATCAAACTTGTATGATTCAACAACTGAAATCAAAATATTATCTCCAATACTTAAAATTATAAGAAAATATGTTCCTATTCCTATTTCTATATATACTTATAAATATAAAACAGCAAAGTTTGCCTTAAATGAGGGCGCTGATATAATACATGATGTATTTGCCTTAAATAAAGGTTGTAAAAAATTAGCAATACTTATATCACAACAAAAGGCTGGATTAATATTAGTATATAGTAAAGATATGACTAAAATGAACAGTACAGATTATATATATAAAGTATATGACTTCTTTATAAAACGAAAACAATATGCAATGAAATTTGGAATAGAAGAACAATATATTGCAGTAGATTTAGGTTTTAGTTTGACAACAAATATAGCACACACTATTAAGTTAATGAAAAGCATTAATATGTTTTCATCTCTTGGAGCTGTAGTTGGAACAGTATCTAATAAGAGAGAAAGTATGCTTAACCCCTTTTTTAAGAATCATCAAACAACATCTATAATCGAAAATTTGTTGATCTTATTATATGGTGGCAATATTATAAAAGTGCATGATGTCAAAACAACAACTAATATTATAAATTTTTTGAAAGTATTACAAAAAATCTAACTATTGTTTATTATTATGTATGGTATATGGTATAATTTACTTTTGTAATTAAAATGAAATTATTTGGAACTGATGGTATAAGGGGCAATGCTTCTCATTTCCCATTTGATAATAATAGCCTACAAGTAATTGGAATGGCAATCGCTAGAGTTATGAAGTGTGTTAACATTTTTATTATTAGAGATACAAGACTATCAGGGAAAAGAATACAAGAAGAATTAATTAAAGGCATTTTGCACACAGGGGCTTTGCCTATATTAGGTGGAGTAATGCCAACTGCAGCTGCATCTTATATTGTAACAAAAAAAAATTATTCAGCAGCAATAGTAATATCAGCAAGTCATAATAAATATTATGACAATGGAATAAAAATTTTCGATCATCATGGAATGAAAATTTCTCATTTATTAGAATCTAAAATTGAACTAGAAATATATAAGCATATTAATATTAATACTTCTAATTTTAAAAACATTGTTTTTAGAAACAATATTATTTGTAAAGAACAATCTATATTTTTGAAAATGTATGAAAATTTTATTATGGACCAATTTTTACCTAATAAATTATATAATAAAACGATAATTATAGATTGTGCTAATGGCTCTGTTTATAAATGTGCGTGTACTGTACTCAAAAAGCTTGGAGCTAATGTTATTGCATTAAACACTAATCCTAATGGTGTTAACATAAATTTAGATTGTGGAGCACTATTTCCATATAAATTATCACAAATAATTAAACAAAATAAAGCTTTTTGCGGTTTTGCATTTGATGGAGATGCAGATCGCGTTGTTTTCGTTGATGAAAAAGGGAATATAAAAGATGGTGATTATTTTCTTGCTTCAATGGCTATTTGGCTAAAAAAACATAATAAACTTCACAATAATACTTTAGTTACTACTACTATGTGTAATATAGGAATACAACGAGCAATGGCAAAAGAAGATATTAAGGTAATATTTAGTGAAGTTGGAGATTATTTTATTATAAAAAATATGAATAAATATAATGCTTCATTTGGAGGAGAACAATCTGGTCATTTTATATTTAAAGATACTCTGTTAACAGGAGACGGTTTACTAAGCTCTATAATTCTGTTAACTATTTTAATCAGTGAAAACATAACCATGTCAGAATTTATGAATAGTAATAATATAAAAAAATTACCTCAAGTAATTGTCAATAAACATATTGTTAAGAAGATACCTTTTACAAAATTAAAAAAATCATCGTTACTTATTAATGTTTATGAAAAAAATTTAAATGGGCGTATTATAGTAAGATATTCTGGCACAGAACCAGTTATAAGAATAATGGTAGAAGGATTAAATCAAAAAGAAATAGAGTTGATTGCTAATAAACTTGCTGATAGTATACAAAATGAAATATTAGAATTAACAAGGTAATATTGATATATGTGTGGCATTTTTGGCTATATAGGAAAAAGAAAAGCGTTGAGTATCATATTTAAAGGTTTGAAAAAACTTGAATATAGAGGTTATGATTCCGCTGGTATTGCAGTTTTATTAGATCATAAGATACACATAAAAAAAAGTGTTGGTAATATTGATGCTCTTGCTGATAAATTTAATAATACTAAAGATAATTCTATTATATCAAAAGCTACTTTGGGTATTGGACATACACGTTGGGCTACTCATGGAAATGTAACAGTTAACAATGCTCATCCACATGTTGATTACAAAAAAAATTTTAGTATTGTACACAATGGAGCTATAGATAATTATAACGAGTTGAAACATGACATGCAACAAAATGAATATAAATTTTACTCTCAGACTGATAGTGAAGTAATAGTCAATCTTATAAATCAATATTACAATGGTGACTTTTTTTATTCTGTACAACAAACTTTATTACATATTAATGGTTCCTATGCTATAGGAGTATTGTGCAAACAAGATAACAATAAAATAATATGTGCAAGAAAAGATTCACCTTTAATAATAGGCATTGGAAATGAGGAAAATTTTTTGGCATCTGATATTTCTGCATTACTTCCATATACTAATAAAATGATTTTCCTTGAAAATGGAGATATTGCAGAATTATATGTAAATAATGTTATTTTAAAGAAATTAAACGGTCAACAAAAAACGCTAAATATATGTGATATTAGCAATAATATTAATAATATTTCTTCAAATAAAAAAAAATATAAACATTTTATGCTAAAAGAAATTTATGAGCAACAATATACAATAAAACAAACTTATGAAAAGTTATTAGATACTCATGATTCAATTTTACAAATTTGTTACAATATCAAAAAAATTTATATATTAGCATGTGGAACAGCATACTATGCCGGATTGGTGTCTAAATTTTGGTTTGAACAATTTACTAATATACCTACTGAAGTTAATATTGCATCTGAATTTATATACAGCAATGCTATTATTAATCAGAACACTTTAATTATAGTTATTTCACAATCTGGCGAAACGGCAGATACGTTATCAGCTTTAAGATTTATTAAAAGAAAAAAATGTACGTCTATTGCTGTATGCAATACATTCAAGTCAAATATTAGTCTTGAAGCAACATATGTTATGTATACATACTGTGGCTTAGAAATAGGAGTTGCTTCAACAAAAGCATTTACCGGTCAATTAATTGCACTTTTTATCTTTGCTTTAAATTTAGGTTTACGAAGAAAACAATTAACAGATATACAACATAAAGAATATTTAAAGGAATTATTACAAATAGCTGATAAAGTTAAAATAATACTAGGTAATACTATTAATATAAAAAAAATAGCAAGAATATTTGCTAGGAAAAAAAGTGTTTTGTATTTAGGTAGATATATTAACTACCCTATTGCTTTAGAAGGAGCACTGAAATTAAAAGAAATCGCATATATACATGCTGAGGGGTGTGCAACTGGAGAAATTAAGCATGGCACACTTGCTTTAATAGATCGCACCATTCCTGTCATAGTAATTGCCACTAACGGCATAACATATAAAAAAACACTTCTAAATATAGAAGAAATAAAAGCACGAAATGGTTTTGTAATAGCATTACAAAATGAAACTAATAATGTCTTAATAAAAAGGATTGGTTTTACAATTTATGTTCCTGAAACTATTGAACTACTATCTCCTATTTTAAATGTCGTTCCATTACAACTAATAGCTTATTATACTGCTACTTTCTTAAAGCATAATGTAGATCAACCTAGAAACTTAGCTAAATCTGTAACTGTAGAATAAAGTTTTAAAAAAGGGTTTACAATAAATATGAAGGTTGGGATAGATATTGAAGAAGTAGAACGATTCATTAAATATATAAAAAATAAAATTTATTTACAACGTCTTTTTGCAAAAGAAGAGATTTCATATGTGATGTCATCAAATCAATGTAAAACAATAGAACGTTTAGCAACTTATTTTTCAGCCAAGGAAGCTGTTTGGAAAGCAATTAACTCCAGTTACAAAACATTGCTAATATCAGATATTGTAATAAAACATGATAAAAATGGAAAACCAAAGGTATATGTTAAAAATCAGTATTGTAAAAATATAGATATATCATTATCACATACTAAAAAGTATGTTGTAGCTGTAGCTATTGCTTTTTGATATAAGAATTATAAAAGAATAAGAGTTTTGGTTATGAATGAATATGAAATAAACAATTTTATTAATAAATTAAAACGCCATAGCAATACTCATAAATATGATTATGGCCATAGTTTAGTTATTGCTGGTTCTAAATATATGCCAGGCGCAGGTATATTATGTTGCTTAGGAGCTATGCATGCAGGAATTGGATTAGTAACATATGCTGTTAAAAAAAGTTTTTTTTATCAATCATGTATGATGGCTAAACCAGAAATATTATTTTGCGTTTATAAAACAGTTGATGATATTTTTAACTATATAAAAAAAAGAAAAGTATCATCTATAGTTATAGGGCCAGGTTTAAAAGTGTCTAAAGATAACAAGAATTTTATTATTAAAATTATTTCTTCATTAAATATACCAATTATTTTAGATGCGTCAGGTATATCTTGTTTTAATAATGATGTTAAGAGTATTATGAATAATATAAATGTAAAAGGAAGAGTAATATTAACTCCACATTGTGGTGAATTTGCTAAACTATTAAATATTGATGTTAATCTGTTAAAACATTTGAATAATAAAAAAAGCATAATTAAAAATTTTGTAGTTAGTAATAATATTCTATGTATTTTAAAAGGGAGTCAAACAATTGTAGCAGACTATAGTAATATTTATATAAACAATACTGGGACCCCAGCAATGGCAACTGCTGGAAGTGGAGATGTACTTAGTGGAGCAATATCTGCTTTTGTTAATTATACTATTGACATTTTCGAAGCAACCAAATTTGCAGTTTTTATTCATGGACTTGCAGGTGAATGGACAGAATATATAAAGGGAACAGTTGGTATATTAGCAAGTGATGTAGCAGCAAACATTAGTTTAATTATACACCAATTAATGTATAATCAAAAATTGATTAATGAAATACATAGTAATATAAAGCAACATTATTTATAATATTTTATGATATATAAAAAAAAGGAGTCAAAATTATGAATTTAGCAACTAGCTTGTATTTAACAGCCAATACGTTATGTTTTTGCGCTATTTTTCCACAAATTATCAAAATGATTAAAACTAGATCTACCAAAGATTTATCACTAACTATGTTAATAATGTATATTGTTGCTAATACATTATTGTTAATTTATGGATTTTTAAGCAAAAGTGTTAGCATGGCACTGAGTAATTTAGGGTTATTACTATTAACAATGTTAGAAATGTGTCTTAAATTTAAATATGATGATGGTAAAAATGACAAATTGAATTAACTTGTAGTAATGCCGATGTAGCTCAATTGGTAGAGCAATTGCTTCGTAAGCAATAAGTAAGAGGTTCAAATCCTCTCATCGGCTGTCTATTAACAAAAGCGCTGCTAGCTCAATTGGTAGAGCAAACGACTCTTAATCGTTAGGTTATAGGTTCAAGTCCTATGCAGCGCACAAACTAAAGTTTGTGATTGCGGACGTGGCGAAATATGGCAAACGCATATGGTTTAGGGCCATATACTAATTTTTAGTTTGAGGGTTCAAATCCCTCCGTCCGCATATAGTGATAATAATACAATATAAAATTTATTTTTATCAAATTGTGACAAGTTTGTATAAATATAATTTGCAAAAACATGGAGATATGAAAAAATGTCTTTGGTTATTCCAACTGTAATAGAAAAATGGAATCAAGGCTCTGCAGTTACATATGATTTGTATTCAAGATTACTTAAAGATAGAATCATTTTTGTTGGTGGTAATAACAATGGGAATATTGATCTTAATGTAGCTAATTCATTAATAGCTCAGTTACTATATTTAGATTCTGAGAGTACAAATAAAACAATTCACTTATATATTAATTCACCTGGCGGGATGGTATCAGCTGGACTTGCTATATATGATACTATGATGTTTGTGAAAAGTCCTATAAGTACTATATGTATAGGTATAGCAATGTCTTTTGGAGCTATATTGCTATTAGCCGGAACAAAAGGGAAGAGATATGCATTATCTCATTCTCGTATTATGATACATCAACCTTTAATATATCAAGGTAGCTTAAATGGAACTGTGTCTGATATAAACATAGAGACACAAGAATTAATTTATATAAAACAAATGATTGTTAAGATAATTTCTAAACATACTGGTAGAAGTATAAAACAAGTATTAAAAGATATAGAAAGAAATTATTATATGTCTGCTCAAGAAGCAAAGAGTTATGGTATTATTGATGAAATAATTATAAATTCTAAATAAGGTAATAAAAATTTATGAAGAATAGTAATCAATTTAAAAATAAATTTTGTCAAGACGATACAATATATAGTAATAATATTAATCTAAATAATAAAACATTAATTACACCTAAACAAATTAAACATTTTTTAGATAACTATATTATAGGTCAAGAAAAAACGAAAAAAATTTTATCTGTTGCTATTTATAATCATTACAAAAAATTACGTTTCATAAATAATTTAATTGAAAGTCAAAAAGCAAATATTTTACTTATAGGCCCTACTGGTACTGGTAAAACTCTATTAGCTAAAACGTTGTCAAAAATAGTAGATGTTCCTTTTGCTATAACAGATGCAACAACATTAACTGAGGCAGGATATGTTGGAGAAGATGTTGAGAATATATTACTTAGACTTATACACAATGCACATTTTGATATAAAAAAAGCAGAACGAGGTATTATTTATATAGACGAAATAGATAAAATTGCTAGAAAATCTTGCAGTACATCAATAACCAGAGATGTGTCTGGAGAGGGTGTACAACAAGCACTTTTAAAGATTATAGAAGGAACAATTGCTAATGTCCCACCACAAGGTGGGAGAAAACACCCTCAACAAGAATTTATTCAAATAGATACTACAAACATTTTATTTATTTTTGGTGGTTCTTTTGAAGGACTTGATAATATAATCAATACACGCTTAAACAAAAAATCTCAGCTCGGCTTTATTCAAGAAAATCTAGCTGAAAATAGTCAATGTTCATCATATTGTAGAATTGATAGTACAGATTTAATAAAATTTGGATTAATTCCAGAATTTATAAGTAGAATCCCAATAATATCTATTCTAGATAATTTATCTATTAATAATTTGGTAGATATTTTAATAAAACCTAAAAATTCTTTGATTAAACAATATAAACAATTATTTCAATTTGAAGATATTGAACTGGAATTTCATAAAGATGCTTTAACTAAAATAGCTCATATAGCGTTACAGAAAAAAACTGGAGCACGTGGATTAATCTCAACTATTGAAAATTTATTATGTGATATTATGTTTGAGATCCCAGATAATAAATTAATTTCAAAAGTTTGTATTACATCTAAATCTATAGAGAATAACAAAAATATAAAGATTTTTTATAAAAATAGTAAGGAGATGACATGAGTGAGATAGAAAAATTTAAAAGTGAAAAAAACGATAATGTAAATATTCCAGACTCTCTTCCTCTTCTTCCCGTAAGAGATATAATTATCTATCCAGCTATGGTATTACCTTTATCAATAGGTCGTAATAAATCAGTAAAAGCTCTAGAAGAAGCTATGTCTATGAGTAGATTGATTTTTATTGTAACTCAAAAAAATATACAAATCGAAGATCCAAATCCAAACGATATATATAATGTTGGTACTGTATGTGAAATTCTTCAAATTTTAAAAATGCCAGATAATACACTAAAAGCCTTATTAGAAGGAATTAATCGCGCTCAATGGACAGATTTTAAATTAAATGATAAAGGTTATATTGAAGTTGGTTTGAAAATATTTGCTGAAAAAATTGAACATACTACAGAAATTGAAGCTATTATGAGACATTCAATTTCATTATTTGAACAATATATCAAGTTAAATCCTAGAATACCAATTGAATTGTCAGTATCAGTTGGCAATATTGAAGATCCATCCAAACTCGCTGATACTATCGCTTCACATTTAGTTATTAAAAATATTGACAAACAAATTCTTTTAGAACTAATTAATCCAATTAAACGTTTAGAAAAACTAATTCAAATACTGAATAAAGAAATAGAAATATTGAATATTGAAAAACGTATTCAAGCTAGAGTGAGAAATCAAATAGAAAAAACACAAAAAGAGTATTACCTTACTGAACAACTTAAAGCTATTCAAAAGGAGCTAAAACAAAAAGATGATATACAGAAAGATATAGATGAATTAAGAGAAAAATTTAATAAAACTGAAATTCCAAAAAATGTTCAAGGCATTGCAGAAAAAGAAATTAAAAGATTAGAAAAAATGATGCTAATTTCACCAGAAGCAACTGTAATAAGAACCTACTTAGATTGGCTTTTAGAATTACCATGGTTAAAAGCAACTAGTGATAATTTAGATATTATAAGAGCTGAAAAAATATTAAATAAAGATCATTATGGATTACAAAAAGTTAAGGATAGAATATTAGAATATCTTGCTGTCTTATCACGAGTCAATAAAATCAAGGGCCCCATTTTATGTTTTGTTGGCCCACCAGGTGTTGGAAAAACATCTATTGCTAAATCAATAGCAAATAGTTTAGGAAGAAACTTTGTAAGGATTTCTATGGGTGGCATCAAAGACGAATCTGAAATGAGAGGGCATAGGCGTACTTATATAGGAGCTATGCCAGGTAAAATTATCCAATCTATAAGAAGAGCACAAGCTAATAATCCAGTATTTCTATTAGATGAAATAGATAAAATTGGCTTAGATTGGCGTAGTGATCCATCAGCAGCTTTGCTGGAAATACTTGATCCAGAACAAAATTATGCATTTAATGATCATTATATAGATATAAATTTTGATTTATCAAATGTTATGTTTATAGCAACGGCTAATACTTTAACTACTATTCCAGAGACATTACTTGATAGATTGGAATTTATAAGATTTTCAGGATATACAGATACAGAAAAGTATTTTATAGCCAAAAATTTTATCATACCTAAGCAAACTACAGAACATGGATTAAAAGACCATGAATTAACTATTTCTAATAATGCTTTACAGTCTTTAATTGAAAACTATACACGTGAAGCTGGCGTTCGCAATTTAACTAGAGAAATTGCTAATATATGTAGAAAAGTTGTTATGTATTTCGAAAAGAATAAGAAATCTAATTTAACAATAATAACTCCTAAAAATCTTAATAAATACTTAGGAATAGCTCAGTATACAAGAGAACGTATATCAGAAAATGATATAGGCGTTGTAACAGGCTTAGCTTGGACAGAATTCGGAGGAGAAGTACTAACAATAGAAGTAAATAAAATGAAAGGAAAAAATCCTTTAGTTCTTACTGGCAAACTTGGAGATGTAATGAAAGAATCAGCTCAAGCTGCTTTAACGTATGTTAGATCGATTATAACAAAATTTAATATAAATGATTCTATATTTGAAGAAACAGAATTCCATCTTCATGTTCCAGAAGGAGCAGTCCCTAAAGATGGCCCAAGTGCAGGTATAGCAATAGCAACAGCGTTAGCATCTATTTGTATGAATAAACCTGTAAAAAGTAAAATTGCAATGACAGGAGAAGTAACATTAAGAGGAAGGATACTAGGAATAGGAGGTCTAAAAGAAAAAATACTTGCTGCATATAGAGAAGGTATAAAAGTTGTATTATGTCCTATAAGTAATAATAGAGATTTAGTAGATATTCCAAAAGAAGTTAAAAAGAAAATACATATAATAACTGTTGCACATATGGATGAAGTTATTCCTATTGCTATAAAATTATAGATTATTAAAATGAATGAACACAAATTAACTTTCTTTATTTATACAATGGGATGTCAAATGAATGTTTATGAATCTGAAATGCTCAATATGTATCTTTTGAATTATGGCTTATTGAAAGTACAGAATATTCGTAACGCAAACATCGTTATTGTTAATACTTGTTCTGTAAGAAAACATGCAGAACAAAAAGCTTTTTCTTATTTGGGTCGTTTAATAAAATACAAAAATAACAAAATAATTGTTATTGGATGTATGGCTGAACATTTACAACTGCAACTTAAAAAACGTTTCAAAAATATTGATTTAATTATAGGAAGAAATGATACTAACAATATGAAACGTACAGTTTTAACAATTATGAAATTCTTGTATCAATATAAACCTAACTACATTAAAAATGTATATATTAAATCTTCAATTATCAGATATCTTGCTATTGCAAAAGGATGTAATAATTATTGTTCATATTGTATAGTTCCATTTGTTAGAGGCAAAGAAGTAAGTTTTCATTATCAAGATATATTTAATAAATGTACATTTATGGTTCAAAGTGGAGCAAGAGAAATAATATTATTAGGACAAAATGTAAATTCATATAGTAATCATGGAGTAACTTTTACACAATTACTTAGAAAGATTGCAACAATCGAAAAACTTATGAGAATAAGATTTATGACTAATCATCCAAAAGATTTAAATGATGATTTAATACATGCAATGTCTGTAATTCCAAAAATATGTCCTCACATACATTTACCAATACAATCAGGTTCTGATAAAATTCTATATAAAATGAATCGTAAATATAATTATGAACAATATATAAATTTAATTAATAAATTAAGAATTGCAATACCATCTATAAATATAACAACTGATGTTATAGTAGGTTTTCCAAATGAAACAGAAGAAGATTTCAATAAAACTTTAAATGCCATTAGAAAAATAAAATTTGGAAAAGTATATGTTTTTAAATATTCACAACGACCATATACAAGTGCATCAAAAATACATGATAATATATCATACTTAGAAAAACAACGCAGGCATAAAATTATTCTTGAAGAGTCAAATAAAATTTCTTTGGCACTAGCATCTCAAATGATAGGGTCTACACAGGAAGTTTTAATTGATAAACTAAATCATAATAGTATAGAAGCTACAACTTATCACGGATATAAGACATTTATAACAATAAATAGTACACATAATAATATTCATATTGGTCAAATAATTAATGTTAAAATTATAAATATTAAAGGCACATCTTTATTTGGTAATACAATCTTAAACGAATAAATGATATTGTAAAAATGGATAATAAGAAAACTAATGAATTAACTCCTTTAATGAAACAATATTGGGATATTAAAAGTAAATATTTAGAAGTGATCTTACTATTTAGATTGGGAGATTTTTATGAAATGTTTGCTAATGATGCTATCCTTGTATCTCCTATATTAAACATTGTACTTACACAAAGATGTGGCATTCCAATGTGTGGAGTGCCACATAATTCACTACATTCATATCTTAAAAAACTTATTAAAGCTGGATTTAAAGTTGCTATATGCGAACAAGAGAATAAATCAAGAATTAATACATCACAAACAAAATCAGGACTGATAAAACGTATAGTAACAAAAGTCATAACTCCAGGAATGATTTTAGAAGACGTTTTATTGGATTCAAAAATTAATAATTATCTGATGTCAATGATGATTAATAAAAAATCTCTTTGTATTGTGTATGCTATAGCAGACATCTCAACTGGTAGATTCTTTACTTATAAAACATCTTATAAATACATTGAAAATGATATATGTAAATACAATCCTAGTGAAATATTAATACCAGATAATTATACTACTAATAATGAGATTTTTGAGTTAGCATCAAAGCATAAAATTTTAATTTCCAAGATAAATAATTCTTTTTTTACTCTTGATAGATGTATAAAAGTTATATTAAAAATATTTGGATACAATAGTTTAAAAAAGTTCGAATTAAATGATAATCAAGTTATTTGTGTATGCGGAGCACTACTTGCGTATATGCAAGAAATGCAATCTAAAAGCATTTTAATTTTTTCTAAAATAGAATATATTAAAAATAAAGATTTTATGTATCTAGATTCAAATACAATCAGACATCTTGAGATTGTAAATTCTATATATTACAATAATAGAGATAACACTTCACTATTGTCTATGTTAGATACAACTAAAACATCTAGTGGAGCTAGAACATTACGTCAATGGATTCTTAAGCCTATACTAAATATTTCTCAAATAAAAGAAAGACAACGTTGTGTAAATTTTTTTATACAAAATAATATCTTACGTGAGCAAATAATTAAACAACTTAAAGAAATTTACGATATAGAAAGAATAGCTGCAAGAATATTATCTGACACTGTAACCCCAAGAGAACTAATTATTTTAAAAAATTCATTAAAATCAATATGTAATATTAGTAAACTGCTACAGCTATATAATACACCTAAATTTAACATATTGCTTTTGAATATTAACAAAATAATAAACCAAATATCGTTATATTTACATGATGAAGTTTCCAATAACTCTTTAAATGATGGTAATACAATTAACAATGGTTTGAATGATGAACTTGATAAATTAAAAAGTAGAGTGCTTAATATAAAACATGATATAGTAAAGTTAGAAATAAAAGAACAGCTACGGTCTGGAATAACTACTCTTAAAATTAAATATACTTCAATTTTAGGTTACTATATCGAAATAAGTAAAAGTAAATTAATTAGTAACAAAATTCCAAAAGATTACATACGTAAACAAACAACTTGTAATAGTGAACGCTATATAACTTTAGAATTAAAAAAGCTTGAAGAACAAATCTATTTTATTCAAGAACAAGTTTTTAGATTAGAAAATCATCTTTTTAGATTATTATTAAAAGAAATAGCTAATTTTATTAAAGATATTCTAAATATTTCTAATATTATTTCAAAAGTAGATATATTTTGTTGCTTTGCAATGAACGCAATAAAATATCATTATATTTGTCCTGTAGTAACAAGAGGTAAAGAATTATCTATTAAAGCTGGTAGACATCCTGTGATAGAACGTATATTAAAAAATGGTGATTTTATTAGTAATGATATATTTTTTAATAATGACTTAAGAGTAATGATATTAACTGGACCAAATATGGCTGGTAAATCAACGTATGTAAGGCAAATTGCTCTCATTACAATAATGGCACAAATTGGCTCCTTTGTTCCAGCTGAAAAAGCCAAAATAGGGATCATAGATAGAATTTTTACTAGAATAGGTGCAAGTGATAACATCACTGCTGGAGAATCTACTTTTATGTTAGAAATGCTTGAAACTTCTATCATTTTAAATCAATATACTCAACGAAGCCTTATTATTTTAGATGAAGTTGGTAGAGGAACTTCAATTTATGATGGAATAGCAATTGCTTTAGCAATAATAGAATTTTTAGCGTTTAATAAAAATAACAATATTAAAGTATTATTTGCTACACATTATCTTGAATTAAAAAATTTTACTAAAGATATTCAAGGAGTGAAACATTATAGTATTAACGTGCAAGAAGACAAAGAAGATATAAAATTTTTGTATAAAATTAAAGAAGGATGTGCTGATCATTCATATGGTATACATGTAGCAAAACTTGCCGGTATGCCAATGCCAATTATAGAACGAGCATATAAAATTTTAAATAGCATACTTAAAACAAGTACAATAAATCAAACATTAACAAAAAGTACTATGACATTTATTATAAATACATTAAAAAATATAAACTTAAATAATATGAAACCACTAGAAGCGCTTTCTGTATTAAGTGACTTACAAAGTAAAGTTACTAACATATAAACGAAATAATTATGATCAAAATATTATCCAAAGATACAATAAATAAAATTTCATCTGGGGAAATTATAGAGAGTCCATTTAATGTTGTTAAAGAACTTGTAGAAAATGCTTTAGATGCTAAATCTAGTTATATAAATATAGAAATAAAACAATCAGGTAAAAAATTTATACGAGTTATTGACAATGGTTGTGGTATGAATAAAAAAGATCTAGAACTGTCTATAAGACAACATGCAACTAGTAAAATCAGAACCTTTGATGATTTATGGCATATTACATCATTAGGATTTAGAGGAGAGGCGCTTGCCGCTATAATCACTGTATCAAAGTTGACAATGAAAACTAGACAAGCAAATGCATTATCTGGTTGGGAACTATGCAACCATGATAATTATAATATTAAAATAAGTCCTTGGTATGGACAAACAGGAACAATAGTTGAAGTTGAAGACTTATTTTATAATATACCAGTCAGACAGAAATTTCTTAAAACTAATTCTACAGAATTTATTAAAATTCTTCAATATATTGAAAAATTTGCCATTGCGAATTATAATATAAATTTTAAATTATTTAATGAATCTAAATTAATATTATTTACAACTTCTGTTAATAATAGAATAAATAGAATAATAAATATTTTAGGTAATGATTTTGGTAAAAGATTACATAATCTAAATATTAGTCAAAATAAGATGTTTTTAGATATATATTACACAGATAAAAATGATTCATTAAATCATAATAAATTTCAGTATTTATTTGTTAACTCAAGACCTGTAAAGTATACGAAATTACTTAAACTTTGCATTTATCAAGCTTATAAACAATTTATTCCACATAATAAACATCCTGGTATATTAATATATCTTGATATTAATGCAGATGAAATTGATGTTAATATACATCCAATGAAACATGAAGTAAAATTACTTAAAGAAGATTTAATATGTGAGTTTATTTATAAAAATTTAATCAATAAACTTAATTATCATAATTTTTTATCTATATCTACGGCTAATACTGCGTATAAGCCTACAAGTAAAATACTTATTGGGAATAACAACACCTCACTAAAAGAATTATGGTCAAATAATATTAAGTATCTTAAAGTTATAGGCCAAATTTTTAATATTTATTTCATTTTAGAAAATAGTAAAGATCAAAATATATACATATTTGATCAACATTCAGTATCTGAAAGAATACAATACGAACAATATCTTACTGAATTAGAAAATCATAGTATTATAGTACAAAAAATGCTAATACCAGAAATTTTTGATACTTCTATTAGTCTCTCTAATCAAATTAAAGATAATTTACATATTTTTAATAAGTTAGGAATATATATTGAAGAATTTGGTAAAAATGCTTTTAAAATAACTGGGTATCCAGCAGCATTAGGAAATGTATCTTTAATAAAAAATATAGTTATGAAAATATTATTTAAAATACAACATAATAAAAATTATACATTTAATTTATTAATTACTACAATTGTATCACATTCATGTCACACTAGTATTAGAGCTAATGATCAACTTTCTAATAGCGAAATAATAAAGTTGATTAGTAAACTTTTTGAATGTAAAGATCCATTTGCATGTCCTCATGGTAGGCCTACTTCTCATAAAATATCAATAACAGAACTTAAAAAAATTTTTAAAAGATAAAGATATGAATATAATTGTAATTTCAGGCCCAACGTGTAGTGGTAAAACAAATAAAGCCATACAACTATGTAAAAAACTTAATGGAGAAATTGTTTCGTGTGATTCTAGACAAATATATAAATATTTAAATATTGGAACGAATAAAAAAGGTGTGTTAGTTAGAAATGGCCTTAGAACAATTGAAGGTATCAAACAACATTTGGTTGATATCATAGACCCAGATCAATTTTATAATGTAGCACAATTTGTTAAAGATGCTGATAAAATTATAGCCAATATTATTCATAGTAAAAAAGTACCAATTATTACTGGAGGTTGTGGATTATACATTAAAGCACTGCTTTATGGTATTGATAAAATGCCAAAATCAAATGTTGATTTAAGAAATACATTACGGCTTAAATCATGTAATGAACTTTATAATCAATTAAAATTATTAGATCCAGAATCTGCTAAAAAAAATCAATATAATCCACAGCGACTTATTAGAGCACTAGAAATTAATATTATGACTAAAAAAACAATGAAAGAGCTTTATAGTGTAAAACATCGTAGGTATAATTTCAAACATTATAATATCATGATAAATAAAAATATTTTATATAATAGAATTAATAATAGATGTCAATATATGTTAAATAATGGATTAATAAATGAAACTCACAAAATTATCAAAATGGGTTTTAATAAAAATACTATAGCAATGACTAGTATAGGGTATAGACATATCATAAAATATTTAGAAAATATCATTTCAAAAGATGAATTATTTTTAGAATTTTCAAAAGATACACGAAACTATGCTAAACGACAAATAACATGGTTTAAACACCAACCAGATATTGAATTCATATTATAAGTAAGAAATGAAAAATAACAGACTAATTGCACATGCTGGTAAGGTTTCTTGTGGTATTATTATATCTAGATTTCTTGGATATATAAGAGATATCTTAATTGCTATCGCATTTGGAACCACTACATGCGCAGATTCGTTTTATATAGCAATGAAAATTCCAAATTTAGTTAGATGTTTATTTGGAGAAAACTCTTTTGCAATAGCAATAATTCCAGTATTCAGTGAATATTTAAATAAGCATTCAAAAAAAGAAACACAAGAGTTTTTAAATGTAGTTTTTACATTATTAGTATTAATACTTATTTTAATATCTATATTTGGTATAGTACTTTCTCCTATCTTTATTAAATTAATTGCTGTTGGATTGAAACATAATACAACAAAAATATTACTAACAATAGAAATAACAAAACTAATTTTTCCATCTATTATTTTTGTAGCTTTGTCAGCTTTTTTAGTATCAGTGTTAAATACATTAAATTCATTTTTTATACCTGCAGTAGCTCCATCAATATCAAATGTATTAGAAATATTGTACTTATTCACAACTTCATACATAATATTTTGTGTTGACAATATGAAAATTAAAGGATTAGCTATAAGTTTCGTCATAGGTTCATTATTGTATTTTATTATACAATACTTAGAATTTAAACATTTAGGTTGGAAGTTAAGATTGAATTTTAACTTTAAAAATACAGGTTTAAAAAAAGTTATACTATTCATGATTCCATCTATATTAGGAGTAGCAGTTGAACAAATCAATGTTTTTATAGATAGTAATTGTGCATCATTTTTAACACAGGGATCTATTACAGCTCTTTATTATGCTACAAGAATTATGCAATTACCATTATCAATGATTGGTTTAGCATTTGCTAGTGTATTATTCCCTATTATGTCAAAAGCTTATTTAACAAATGATTTGCAAACTTTTAAACAAGAACTAAATTATGCAATTAGAATGACAAATTTTATTTTATTTCCTGCTTCAATAGGCTTAATGTTTATTGGTCTTCCGTTAGTAAAAGCATTATTTGAATATGGGAATTTTAATAATACAGCATCTATAATGACTAATAAAGCACTATTTTATTATGCTTTAGGCTTACCTGCCTTTGCTGGCTCAAAACTACTTAATAATGCATTTTATTCATCGAAAGATACGAAAATACCAGTTAAAATATCCATTTTATCTATGATAATTCACGTATTATTATGTTTAATCCTAATAAAATTTATGGATATAAGAGGTTTAGCATTGGCAACATCTATTTCATCATACTTTAATTTCATTTTCCTTATTTTATATCTTAAAACAAAAATTGGAAAATTTGGATTAAAAAAGATATGTGTTGCAGCTATCAAATCATTATTTGCTTCTATTATTTCTGTAATAATCGCTAAACTTTTTATATATAGTCACCTGTATTTCACAATAAGATTGTTACCTTTAATTATTATTACAATAATATTAAGTTGTATAATCTTTATATTGATATCATATATTCTTAACAATGAAGAATTAAAAGAAATGATAAAATATATAAATATAAAAAGATTAATACGAAAAGAATAGAAAAAAAATAATATGTATTTTATTAACGATATTCCAAGAAATGTTGCTATAAATATGGCAATTGATGAAATATTGTTTACATATAGTAATAATAAAATTCCAATATTAAGAATATACTATTGGGATAGCATATATATAACAATAGGGTATTTTCAAAAAAGTCGTGATATTATTTTACCATATCAATTTGTAAGAAGAATAACTGGAGGTCTAACAGTTATTCATAATTATGACATCTCATATTGTTTCGTTATTTCATATCCGTTGTGGAATGTATATAATTATAGTGAAACATATAAAAATATTCACCTAGCAATCTATAATTCGCTAAAGAAAATAAATATTCAACCTATTATTTGTACTAATCATGCCAAGATCCATAATAATCAGTTCTGTCTTAATACTGTTCTAAACAACGATCTTATTTTAAACGGGAATAAAATTGTTGGTTCATGTCTACGTAGATGTAAAGACAAATTAATAGTTCAAGGATCAATACATTTGCATTTAAGTACAATACAAACACAAAGATTTCTAAAACATTTTAGAAAAAATATAGGCATTATGTTAAATATGAAAGTACAACAAATACAGTTAAGTACAGACATTATAAAATATGCACATACTATTATGAAAATTAAGTATACTAATAGCCAATGGAATAATAAATTTTAGTTAATATTAGCAAACATCAGGTTGTAAACTATAAGAAAAAAATGTTAAAATTCATGTTACTTTAATGAAAAAGAAACACATTAAATTTTAAATGAAAAATAATAATTATCACTATACAAAAAATATTAATGAAATAATTAATAATAGAAAAAATAAAATAAACATACTGAGAAATCATGGGATTAATCCATATCCATCACAATATCACAAACAAATAGATATTTTAGAAGTTCAAAATAAGTTCAACAAATTGAGTATTGGACAATGCTCAGATACAATAATTAAAATTTGTGGTAGGATTATTAGTATAAGAAAGATGGGTCAAGTTATGTTCTTCGATATTCAAGATGGTGTGTCTAAAATTCAAATATATGTAAATAAATCTATTATGGGCAAGGACAAGTATACACTTTTAAAAAAAGTTATTGATGTATCTGACATTATAGCAGTTGAAGGAAAACCTTTTAAGACAAAAACAAATGAGTTAAGTATCATTATCAACCAATGGCAGATTTTAACAAAAGCTTTACGTCCATTACCTGAAAAATGGAATGGGCTTAAGGATATAGAAATAAGATATAGACAACGTCATATAGATTTAATTGTTAATAGAAAGTCTAAGGATGTTTTTATTAAAAGAAGTATTGCTTTGTTTGCTATTAGAACTAAACTTACGGAGTTAGGATTTATTGAAGTAGAAACTCCAATTTTGCAATCCATTGCAGGGGGAGCAAGTGCACAACCTTTTATTACACATCATAATGCTTTAAATACAAATTTGTTCTTAAGAGTATCGCCAGAATTATTTTTAAAACGGTTAATCATAGGTGGTATGGACAAAGTTTTTGAAATAGGAAAAAGTTTTCGTAATGAAGGGATAGATAGCACTCATACTCCTGAGTTTACTATGATAGAAATTTATCAAGCTTATGCTAATTATAATGATATGCTAAATTTAGCTGAAACACTTATTCAAACTGTAGCTAAAGCTCTTAATTCTAAAACTAACTTAAAATTTAAGAAAGCACAAATATTTGATTTAATAAATGAATACACTGGACTTGACTTGTTGCCATATATTGAAACAGAAGGGGAAATGTTTAAACGTGTTAAACATTTAAATCTTAAGATTTCAGAAAATGCAACAAATAAAAAAGTTTTAGAGCAAATAATTGATGAAAAAATTTTACCAAATTTACATGCTCCATTTTTTCTTATGGATTATCCATCAGTATATTCTCCGTTAGCAAAAATGAAAGAACATAATGTCAAAATAGCTGAAAGGTTTGAAATTTATATTAATAAATTGGAAATTGGAAATGCTTACTCTGAGCTTAATGATCCTGAGATACAAAAAAACAATTTTATACGTCAAATAGAAACTAAAAAAAATAAAAGTAATAATGAAACCGTTTCTTCATATGATCAAGATTTTATTTGTGCACTCGAACAAGGTTTGCCACCAACAGGAGGTTTAGGTATTGGTATAGATAGGCTTATAATGGTTCTTACAGAAATACAGTCTATTAGGGATGTTATTCTATTTCCTACTTTGAAGCCGGAATAAAATACATTTTAATGATAAAAAGAAACTTATATATGTTATCTGTAGAATTGTTCATAGCAATAAAATATTTAAATAGTAAAAATAAAAGTTTTGCATCTAAATTAGTTATTTACTTGACAGCTTTTAGCATTGCTATAGGTGTTTCTACATTGATTATTAGTTTATCAGTAATGAGTGGATTTCAAAGAGATATTAGAAATAGAATAATAGGTAGTCAACCTCATATGACTATTACATCTCTTAATAGTTGTTTTACAAATTACTTCATTGTCCAAAAAAAAATACAAAAAAATAAGACAGTACAAAATGTTATTCCATTCATTTCTAAACAAGCTTTAGTTACTAATTCAAATTTGGATTATACAACATTAATTACATTAAAAGCATTAAACTATAATAAAAATTTAACAACAAATTCTAGTAAAATTCCTAATATAATAATTGGAAAAGAACTTGCAAAAAATCTTTCTGTTAATGTTGGGGATAAAGTTCAAATAATATTAATACATGATAACTTTAAAACATGTTATTGCAATATTAGCTCTATAGTTACTTTTGGACAATATATGTTAGACTCATATTTATGTTTGATTAATTTACAACAAGGGCAACGAATGTTTGAAATGGATAACAAGATAAATGGTTTTGATATATATCTGACTAATTATAATAAAGCACAAACAGCAAAAAAACAAATACAAGAAATACTTCCTTCGTTATATAATATTACTACATGGATAGAAACAAATAAACAATTATTTTCTGCACTTAAAATTGAAAAAATAATGATGACTATTATTTTAGGATTTATAATCTTTGTAGCATCATTTAATATTACTTCCAATCTTATCATGTCAAGTATTCAAAAAACTAAAGATATAGGTATAATGTCTGCATTAGGTTTTTCTAGATGGTCAATTTCAAAGATATTTTTTCTTGAAGGTATAATTATAGGTTCTTTTGGAATTATTATAGGTGTTATTTTAGGAATTATAATAAGTTTATTATTAAAATATATACATATAGTTAGTTTACCGAACGATATCTATTTTATTGATAACTTACCTATTTGTCTTATTCCTGTTGATATAGTACTAGTAACCATAAGTACATTTGTGATCATTGTTATATCTAGTTTATATCCATCTTATTATGTTTCTAAATTAGATCCACTCAATGCTATTAAAAATGGATAGTAATAAGCTTTTTTATGTATTTAAAAGTAGTTAATTTAACTAAACAATATCAAAAAAAAGGTGACCTTAGTTCAATAAATGTTTTACAAACACTAAATTTTGAAATTACTTCAACAGAACAAAAAGTTGCTTTAATAGGAGCATCTGGAGCTGGAAAAAGTACGTTACTTCATATTATGGGGTTAATGGAGAAACCTACTAGTGGAAAAGTATATATCAATGGAATAGATTTATTTGCAAGTAGTAATAAATCTTTATGTAATTTTAGAAAAAATCATATTGGTTTTATATTTCAATTTCATTATTTGATACATGATTTAACAATTATGGAAAATATATTAATTCCTGTATGGAAAATAAAAAATACAAAAATATCTTTTGCAAAATATCTTCTGCACAAAATTGGTTTATTGTATAAATCAAATTTTTATCCAAATGAACTATCTGGAGGTGAGCAACAAAGAGTAGCTATAGCAAGAGCATTGATAAATACACCTAAAATCATATTTGCAGACGAACCAACATGTAATTTAGATTATAAAACTGGATTAGAAATAGAAAATTTACTGTTTGAACTTGCTGATAATATAACTCTTGTACTTATAACTCATAATGATAAAATTTTGTATAAATTTAACAAAATAATACAAATCGTAAATGGTAAATTAATTTAAGTAGATTGGAGACACAAGTATGAAAGTATATATAGATGGTAGTTTTTTTGATGATAGTGAAGCTAAAATATCAATTTTTAATTATGGATTTCTGTATGGTTATGGAGTTTATGAATATATTAGAATTTATAATGGAAGAATATTTAGATTAAAAGAACATTTAGAAAGATTATTATATTCAGCACGTACTATTAGTTTAATTATTAAAATTGAACAAAGTGAAATAGAAAAAGCAATTATTCAAACATTAACTATTAATAAACTTATTAATGGATATATTAAACTTATAGTAACAATAAAAGGCGATAATAGATTACAATATAATCAACTGAAATATGAATATGATACCACTTCCATAATAATTATAGCAATTGATACTTCTGTGTGTTTATATACACAATCGTTATATATTAATGGAATTAATGTTATTACACTTCCTTTAAAGAACGTAAGACATGATTCTTTAGATTTTCATATTAAATCAATTAATTATTTAAATAATATGTTATATAAAATGGAAGCCATACAACACAATGTTCATGATTCTATTTTATTAAATTCTGAAGGATACATAATTGGATGTAGTTCAAGCAATATCTTTATTATTAAAAACGGAATCATGTATACCCCTTCTATTGTTGAAGGTTGCTTTGATGGAATAACTAGAGAAACAGTTATAGAACTTTCTAGAAACAAATTAAATCTTATTGTTAAAGAAACAAGAATCAATATATACAATCTTTACAATGCAGATGAATGTTTTATTACTGGAACTATTATAGAACTCATACCTGTAGTTAAAGTAAATTTCAAATATATTTTGTCTGGTAAACCAGGCCCAATAACAATAAAACTTATGAGAGAGTTTAAAAATTTAGTAATGTCAACTGGAACTCCAATTGAATTATAGGAATTATTGTACTTTTATTGCTAAATATAATTTAAATACAAACTATAATAAATAAGGAGTAAATAAAATCTATGAAAAGTGTTAATCAATTTATTAGTTCGTTTGATATTGATAAGAGACTTGCAGAAGCTGATATTGTAGGCTCTATAGCACATACTAAAATGCTTTGCAAATCTAAGATTATAAGTAAATCAGATGCTAAAAAAATTATTCTTGGGTTAGAAGCAATTTTAGATGATTTACATAATGGATGGAAGTTGCCTGTCGATGAAGATATACATTATGCAATAGAAAAAGAGCTTATTAATAGGATAGGAAGTGTTGGGGGTAAAATGCATACTGCTAGAAGTAGAAATGATCAGGTGACCACTGATTTAAGATTGTATCTTAAAAAAGAACTTAAAAATATTAAAAATAAAATAACACATTTTCAAAATACTCTTATCAATAAGGCTATTGAAAATATTGATGTTATTATGCCAGGATTTACTCATTTACAACATGCTCAGCCTATTTTGGCTTCTCACTATATACTTGCTTATGCATGGATGATGCAACGTGATAAAGAACGTTTCGTAGATTGTTATAAACGAATTGATGTTTTACCATTAGGAAGTGCAGCTTTAGCTGGAACATCATTTAATATAGACAGACATTACACTGCTAGATTGTTACATTTTAAAAATATTAGTAACAATTCTTTAGATGCAGTAAGCGATCGAGATTTTGTTATAGAATTTATATTTTGTATAGTGGTTATGTTTATACATTTAACTAGATTATGTGAAGAAATAATTTTATGGATAAATCCTGAATTTTGTTATATTACTATAGATAGTAAATTTACTTCTGGGTCATCTATAATGCCACAAAAACGTAATCCTGATTACGCTGAAGTTATTAGAGGCAGATTTGGTAGAGTTCTAGGAAATTTAATATCAATTATTACAGTAATGAAAGCCTTACCTCTAGCTTATAATAGAGATCTACAAGAAGATAAGGCTTGTTTATTTGATGCATTAGATAATACTACAGATTGTCTTTGTATAATAGATGACATGTTTCGAAGTATAAAATTTATTAAGCGCAAAACTTTACAAAGTACAGAAAAAGGGTTTATTTTAGCAACAGAAATAGCTGATTATCTATCATTGCACAATGTTCCATTTAGACAGGCTCATGGAATAGTACAAAATATAGTTTTATATTGTCAACAAACATCAAAAGATTTTAATAATCTTTCATTGCAAGAATACAAAAAATTTTCGCAAGTTTTCGAACAAGACATATTTAATTACTTGAATATAGATAAAATAGTTAATATGAAAAATTCTTATGGAGGAACTTCTAAAATATCTGTTTTGCATCAAATTGATATTTTAAAACAAAAATTGCAATATGAAAAATAATTAGATAATTGACTGATAATATATTAATTAAGTACAATAATCAAAAATAATTAAATTTTAAATATAGTAATATTAATATGTATTCTAATATGTTATTAAAATTAAACGGATTTCCAGTTACAAATACAGTTGTAACTACTCTAATAGTTGATTGCATAATAATGTTATTAATATGGAGCATAAAACGTAAAATGCAAATAATGCCAAATAATTTTCAAATTATATTAGAATACAGTGTAGTTTTTTTTGAAGATATTATTATCAAAATAACAAATTCACGTCATAGGTTACACTCAATAATGCCATTGATATTTGCATTTTTCATTTTTATATTAATTAATAATTTTACAGCTCAACTACCAGGCTTTGATTTAATGAAATTTTATCAAAATCGCCATAGTGTACATATATTGAAAACTGCTACAAGTGATTTAAATCTAACACTTGCATTGTCATTAATATCTGTTATTGCAACTCATTATTTAAGTATTAAATATATTGGAATCAAAAAATATTTAAATAAATTTATTAATTTTCAATATTTCCCTATTTTTATGTTTGTAGGGCTTTTAGAAATATTTAATGAAATAGCAAAACTAATTTCATTTTCTTTTCGTTTATATGGTAACATGCTGGCTGGAGAAAAAGTTTTAACTACAATATATTCTTTAGCTCCATTGATAATACCTATTCCTTTTATATGTTTAGAATTTATGGTATCAGTTGTTCAAGCAGTAATATTTGTAATACTTACAATAGTATTTATGCATATATTCACATATAATCATCACAATTAATTAAAAAGGAGAAACTTGAATATGATTGTAACAATTTCAGGTGGTTTAATTATGGCAATAGGAAGTATAGGCCCAGCATTAGCAATTGGCGTAATTGGATCCAAAGCTGTTGAAGCTATTGGTCGTAATCCTGAAGCTTCAGGTAAAATAATGGTCAATATGTTGATGGCAATGTCTTTTGCTGAAGCAATAGCAATTTATTCTCTTATAGTTGTTGTTTCAGCATTATAAAAAGGAATGTATGAACATATTACAAAGATTTAGTTTTGATATACGTATATTTGTATTTCAAATAATTAATTTTCTAATTATTGCATTTATAGTTAAAAAATTTTTTTATAAACCGTTACATAAAATTCTATATAAAAGACAATTACAAATAAAGAAATCTATAATGACTGCTAAACATATAAAATTAGTTATGAACAGTATCAAGCAAGAAAAAAGCAAGATTATAAACAATGCTCAAGAAGATGCAAGTAAATTATTATTTGAAACACAACAATATATAGAAAAACTCAAGCAAAAAGCTTTAATAGATATTAATAACCAAGCTAAACAAATAATAGACGAAGCTGTAAATGTATCTAATGAAGAATTCAACAATATGAGAAGGGATATTGAACATTTATCAGTAAATGTTGCTGAAACAATGATAAAAAAAATTTTATCTGATTTATTTAGTGAACCAGAAAAACATCAATTGATTGTGCGAGCTTTAAAACAAATTCATGTACAATATGACCAAAATACAAATTAATAACATTATACAATCTATTGTTAAACATAACGAATTATCTGACAATGGCTTAAATTGGATTTGTTCTCATTTATCAATAAGAGAACTTAAACGATTTAAATCATTATTATGCAAAGAAATAAAAAATAAAACAGTTTTTATATACTTTGCTGGAATATTAAATGACAATGATAAATATAAAATTATTAATATGTTTTCAAATCATAAAGTTAGGTGCATACGTAATGATAAGAAAATTATAGGAGGAATATACATTGAATATAATTACTCTATTTATGATTGTACTATAACAACTTTAATAACAAGAATTGTAAAACAAATAAAGAGTAAGTAAATAAATTATGAAACCAGAAGAGATAATACAAAAAATTGAAGAAAAATTATATTTAATTAAAACATCACCTACAGAGCTTATAAGTTTTGGTATAGTTGAAAGTATTGGAGATGAAATTGTAAAAGCTTCAGGTCTTTTGAATGTTGGTTATTATGAAAAAGTAATTTTTGATGAGGGTTCTATAGGTTTAGTAATCAATATTGATGAAGACTATGTTTCAATAATTTTACTAAAAATTATAAAACACATAACATGTGGGATGAAAGTAAAAGCTACAGGTGAAGTACTAAGTATTAATGTGTCTAATGATTTATTAGGTAGAGTTCTCAATCCGTTAGGACAAGCAATAGATGGTAAGATATTACAACAAAATCAAGCACTTTGTTATCCTATTGATAGATTAGCTCCTAATATAACTCAAAGAAGTGCAATTGATACTCCTTTAAAAACTGGTATTAAAGCTATTGATATTATGACCCCTATCGGAAGAGGGCAACGCGAACTTATTATTGGAGATCGAGGTACAGGAAAAACGGCTATAGCAATAGATACTATAATTAATCAACAGCAAGATATTAGAAATAATAAAAATGTTATATGTATATATTGTTCTATAGGCCAAAAGCAATCAAGCTTAGCTTCTATTGTAGCTAAACTTATAGAACATGGAGCTCTTAAGTACACTATTATAGTTGCAGCAACTGCCTCAGATCACATTTCAATGCAATATATTGCTCCTTTAGTGGCATGTGCAATAGGAGAATATTTTATGGATAAAGGAGATGATGCTTTAGTTGTTTATGATGATTTAATTAAACATGCTTGGGCATATAGACAAATTTCATTGCTTATAAGAAGGCCATCAGGGCGTGAAGCATATCCAGGCGATATTTTTTATCTTCATTCAAAACTATTAGAAAGATCAGCTAAATTATCTGAAAAAAAAGGAGGAGGAACTTTAACAGCACTACCAATTGTTGAAACGCAAGAAAATGATCTATCTGCATATATTCCAACCAATATTATATCTATCACTGACGGACAAATATATTTAGAAACAGATTTATTTAATGCAGGAATACGCCCTGCTATTAATGTGGGATTATCTGTATCACGTGTTGGTAGTTCAGCACAAACCAAATCTATGAAACAACTAGCAGCTCCTATTAGATTAGAATTATCCCAATTCAGAGAATTACAAGCATTTACTCAATTAGGCAATGATTTAGATAAGAATACATTAAAGATTTTACAAAGAGGAGAAAAAATTATTGAAATATTAAAACAATCACAGTATAAACCATATGACGAAGTTTCTGAAATATTATCAATTTTTTCTGTTACATCAGGTTTATTTGATGACATAGATATTTCTATACTTAATAAAGTTGAACAACAGTTAATATGTTTTTTCAAACAAGAACAGACATTAATTATTGAAAAATTACTTACAATAAAAGAAATAGATAAGAACCTACAAAGAGAATTACAAGATACAATAGTGCATTTTAAGAAGCTTAATAATTATGGTACAAAATCTTCAGCAAATTAAAAAGAAATTACAAGTTACTAATAATATAGCTAAATTATCTAAAGTTATTGAGATGATGGCTATATCAAAATTATATAAAAAGAAAAATTTACTCAACATATATACTATATATGTTAAAAGAATTAGATACATGTTACAACATAGTATTAATAATAATATGATTAATAATCAATATATAAGTATTGCAAATAATAATTGTTTATTATTTATTGTATCCCCTGATAGGGGTTTATGTGGAAGCATTGTTACTAAACTTACTAAAAAAGTTTATTCTTACTTAGACTTAGCATATAATAATAATAATTATATTGTTCTTATTGGAAAAAAAGTCAAGAAAATATTTAATAAAGGTAATTCTACTATAGTAACATCATTTGATACTAATATGTTAAATAATGAGTTAATATATGAATTAATGGAAATTATTACTAAATTTTTTTCAACAGGCAAGATTACAAAGATAATAGTTGCATATACTAAATTTGAAAATATGTTTAATCAAAAAGCACTCATAGAAGAAATTTGGCCAATTCAACAATTTAATAATTGTAATAATAATCATAATTATATGTTTGAGCCAAATGTACAATATGTATTAATGGATTTATTACCTTATTATATTGAAATAGCACTTTATAATACTTTACTTAATGCTTATGTATCGGAACAAGCAGCACGAATCATTGCTATGAAGAATTCTAGAAATAATGCATGTGATGTTTCAATGTCATTAACTAATTTCTATAATAAAGTAAGGCAAGAAAAAATTACAAGTGATATATTAGATCTAAGTAATGGAAATGAATATTTGGAAAATATAATATGAATAAAAATATTAAACAAGAAGGAACTATTATTAGGATACATGGCACTGTTGTTGATTTTCAATTCAATAAAGATACTATACCAGACATTTATGAATCGTTGATTTTAACAAAAAATAAGCATAGTAGTTTAGTCTTTGAGACAACGTTTATAATGGAAAATTTTGAAGTACGTACCATAGCTATGGGCTCTACAGATGGATTAAAAAGAGGAATGAAAGCTTTAAGAACATTTACACCAATTACAGTACCAGTAGGAAATGCAACATTAGGTCGCATGTTTAATGTTTTGGGCAACACTATAGATTGTTTAGATAAAATTCCTCAATGTATAAAAAAACATCCTATTCATAGAGTTGCGCCAACACTTGTTGAACAAAAAACTAATCCAGAAATGCTTGAAACTGGAATTAAAGTAATAGATTTAATTGCCCCATTTACAAAAGGTGGTAAGATAGGAATATTTGGTGGAGCTGGTGTGGGTAAAACTGTTATAGTTAAAGAATTAATAAGAAATATTGCAACAATATACAAAGGACACTCAGTTTTTGCTGGTGTAGGAGAAAGAACAAGAGAAGGTACAGATTTATGGTTAGAAATGACGGAATCAAAAGTTATTGATAAAACTGTTTTAGTGTTTGCTCAAATGAATGAACCACCAGGTAATAGAATGAGAGTTGCGTTAACAGCTATGACTATGGCTGAGTATTTTAGGGATGAACAATGTGAAGATGTTTTGTTATTTATAGATAATATTTTTAGGTTTGCTCAAGCTGGCAGTGAGGTTTCTGCTATGCTTGGGAGAATGCCATCTGCAGTAGGCTATCACCCAAATCTCGCTAAAGATATGGGAGATTTACAAGAAAGAATAACTTCCACAAAAAAAGGGTCTATTACGTCTGTACAGGCAGTATATGTACCAGCAGATGATTATACAGATCCTGCTCCAACAACTATTTTTACACATTTAGATGCCACATTAACATTAGATAGAACAATTATGGAACATGGATTATATCCAGCTATTGATCCACTTACATCATCTTCAAGATTATTGAATCCTACAACTGTAAGTGATGACCATTATAATGTAGCTATGAATGTAAAAAAAATATTGCAAAAATATAAAGATTTGAAAGATATAATTGCAATACTCGGATTAGATGAACTATCTGAAGAAGATAAGAAAGTAGTATCAAGAGCAAGAAAAATCCAAAAATTTATGACGCAACCAATGTTTGTTGCTGAAACATTCTCTGGGATTAGTGGTAAATACGTTAAAATTGAAGATACAATAAAAGGATTTAAAGATATTATTCAGGGAAAATATGATTTATATCCAGAACATTTATTTTACATGATAGGATCTATGGACGATATAGATAATAGTAAATAATGCTATGATATTGAAAATTTTATCTATAGAAGATATTATATTCAGTGAAAATGACGTATTACGTATTATTTTGCCTACTATTAATGGACAAATTGCTATTTTGCCAAATCATGTAAATTTTATTACAAAATTACATAATGGCAAAGTTTTAATAAAAACAGTAATTAAAGAAACACAAATTAATATAACTGGCGGATTTGTTGAAATATGTAACAATAATATATGGATTTTACTAAATAATTATATAACTGCTAAAAATAAATTACTTTTAAATAAACTTTCTAATATATTGTTGTTAAAATTATAATTAAAAATATCTTAATTGATAAAAGGATTTTATTAAATATTATGTCTGGACATAGTAAATGGTCAGGAATTAAACATAAAAAAATGTTAATAGATACTAAACGAGGTAAGATTTTTAATAAGCTTATTAGAGATATTGTCATAGCTGTTAAAGAAGGTGGCTCAAAAATTGAAAGTAATGCTCGTTTAAAAAAAGCAATAGCAAATGCTAAAGAATATAATATGCCACAGGACAATATTAAAAATGCTATTCAACGAAGTATTAGGGATTTAAATACAACACAATTTGAAGACGTATGTTATGAGGGATATGGCCCTTTTGGTATAGCAGTTATTATTGAAGTACTAACTAATAATAAAAATAGAACAGCATCAGAATTAAGAAAAATTTTTTCTAAATATCACGGTAATCTTGGACATAATGGATGCGTTAGTTGGTTATTTGATAAAAAAGCTTGTATTCTTATTGATCAAACTATAATTGATGAAAATAAATTAATTGATATAGTTTTGAACACAAATATCAATAATGATTTTAATATAGAATTAATCAATCATATGTATGAATTACTTATACCTTTAAACGAATTGAATAATGTAAAACAAACTTTGCTTACAAATAATATAGATATACATCAAAATAGTATTAAGATGATACCAAAAATAAAAGTTACTGGAAAAAATGATGGTGATATAGAATTATTTGAGGCCTTTTTACATGCATTAAATGAATATGAAGATGTTACAAATATACATACTAATTTTAGTACTTTATAATATCTGATATGATAATTCTAGGAATAGATCCAGGAATTGCTTTAACTGGATGGGGAGTTCTTAATGCATATTCAAGAGATAAATTTACTTTTATTGATTGTGGGTGTATTGAAACTCATTCTAATTCTAGTGTTGGTGTACGTTTAGCAGAAATACATAATAAATTACAGTTTGTTATTACACAGTATAAACCTCATATTATTGCAATAGAGGAATTGTTTTTTATGAAATTAACTAAAAATATTCTTGCTATAGCACAAGCTAGAGGAGTTATGATATTAACTATATCTTTACAGCAAATTCCACTCTTTGAATATAATCCTAAATTAATAAAATTAACTTTAACTGGTAATGGCAATGCTTCTAAAAAACAAATTCAAGACATGGTCAAAGATTTATTAAATTTAAAAACAATACTAAAACCAGATGATATTGCAGATGCATTAGCAATAGCAATATGTCATATCAACAACATTGAATGGTAATTTTAGATTATTTTATTTATATTGTAAAGTATTTTAACGTTTAACATCAACTATTATAATAGATAGATCTAATTTGTCAAGTTATGAAATTATTTTATAGAAATTACTAAATTGAAAAAAATTTTTGAAAAATAAAATACGGTTTATAAAGTAATAAATTAAATATGTTAAATGAGAAAAAGAAAATGATTGTAATAAAATAATTTATAGGAGAAGGTAGTGTATAAAATTTTTAACAAAATCATTCTGTGTGATAAAATAATTAGTTATGACATTTATGCTCCTGATATAGCACAAATAGCACAAGCTGGACAATTCATTATTATAAGACTTAAACAATATAGTGAGCGTATACCCTTAACAATAGCTGGTATTAATAAGAAACATGGATTAATAAAAATAATTTTTCAAATAATTGGGAAGAGTACTATGGAACTTGCTTCGCTTTCAAAAGGCGCTTATATTAAAGATATATTAGGCCCATTAGGCAATCCAACAAATATTATTAAACATGGTACAATAGTTGCTATAGCTGGTGGTATAGGAGTTGCTGAAATTATACCAGTATTAAAAGAATTTAAAAAAATTGGAAATACAATTATTAGTATAGTTGGAGTGCGAAATAAAAGTTTAATTATATGTGAAACTGAATTACGAAAAGTAAGTCATTCAATATTGTTTACTACAAACGATGGGACTTATGGTCATAAAGGATTTGTAACAGATGTTTTAAAAGAAACTTTAGCACAAAATAAAATAGATATGGTGTATACAGTAGGGCCATTATTAATGATGAAAGCAGTTTCAGAAATAACAAAAAAGCAGAATATACCAACATTAGTTTCAATGAATACTATAATGTTAGATGGAACTGGTATGTGTGGTTCATGTAGGCTTACTGTTGATCAGTCTATAAAATTTGTTTGTACAGATGGTCCTGAATTTAATGCACATTCCATTAATTGGGATGAAGTTATCTCTAGATTGAAAATTTTTAATAATTTAGAGAAAATAGCTAATGATAGATTTAAGTTCCACAAGGAGTGTAAATGTCACAAACAACACTAATTCATGAAAGAACCGTACAAGAACGTATACATGATTTTAAAGAAGTAAGCTATGGTTATGATCATAATGATATGATTCAAGAAGCAAAAAGATGTCTACAGTGTACTAATCCTTTGTGTAGAAGGGGATGTCCAGTTGAAGTTAATATTCCAGAATTTATTAAATATATTGCTGAAAATAATCCTTATAAAGCTGTAGCAGTGATAAAAAAAAAGAATAACTTTCCAGCTGTATGTGGGAGAGTGTGTGCTCAAGAAAATCAATGTGAGAAATTTTGTATTTTATCTAAGAAAAATAAAAGTATTTGTATAGGGAATTTAGAAAGATATGTTGCTGATATAACAATGAATAATTCACTAAATTTAATCAATAAAAATGGGCAGTATGCAAAAATTGCTATTATAGGCTCCGGGCCTGCCGGGCTATCTTGTGCTAGTGATTTATTGCAAGTTGGACATAAAGTTATAATTTATGAATCATTACATGATGCAGGTGGAGTACTACGTTATGGAGTCCCAGAATTTAGATTACCAAAAAAAATTTTGGATATGGAAATAAATAATTTAAAACAATTTGGTTTAACAATAATTTTGAATAATTTAATCGGTAGAACAAAAACAATAAATAATTTATTTCACGAACAATATAAAGCTATTTTTATAGGAACAGGCTCTGGATTACCTATTTTCCCTGGAATAGAAGGAGAAAATTTAAAACATATATATTGTGCAAATGAATTTTTAGTTCGCGTTAATTTAATGAATGCTTATGACTTTCCAGATAAAGCTGATACTCCTGTTTATGTTGGAAAAAATGTTGTTATTGTTGGTGGAGGAAATACTGCAATGGATTCGGCTAGGACAGCTATAAGGCTAGGAGCTAAAAACGTTAAAATTATTTATAGACGTACAGAACATGAGATGCCATCTAGAAGAAAAGAAAAAGTACATGCTAAAGAAGAAGGTGTAGAGTTTATAACATTGACCACCCCTATACGCTTTATCAGTGATGACAACGGAGCTGTTAATGGAGTTGAGTGTGTAAAAGTAGAATCAATATATAACAAAGGGGAAAAATCTATTAAATACATTATAAATTCAAAGCATATTATAAAAACTGATATGGTTGTTTTAGCTCTTGGCTTGAGACCAAATTGTATTTTACCTTCTTTGACTAAAAATTTACATATTGATCAAAGTGGCTATATTAAAATAGATCACAATTATATGACTTCTATTAATGGTGTATTTGCCGGTGGAGATATTGTTGGGGGAAGTACAGTTATAGAAGCTATGGGCATGGGTAAAAAAGCAGCACAAGCTATAATAAATTTTATTAAAAATACAAAATAAGATTGTGAGGAATAACAATAATGAGAAGACCTTTAATAGTTGGAAATTGGAAAATGAATAAAACTATTCAGGAAGCAATACAGACTATCAATGATTTAAAAACTTTAGTTACAGACATTGCAAATATTAATAACATTGATATTGTAATATGTCCTGCCTATACTGCATTGTATGCTGTTAAGCACGCAATAGCTCACTCAAGACTTATGTTAGGAGCTCAAAATATATTTTGGCAAGAAAACGGAGCGTTTACAGGGGAAATTTCTACATCAATGATAAAAGATCTTGGTTGTTCTTATGTTATTGTAGGACATTCAGAACGTAGACAATATTTTAAAGAAACAGATAGTGATATCAATAAAAAGATATTAGTAAGCCTAAACAAAAATATCACTCCTATACTCTGTATAGGTGAATCATTACAAAATAGAGTCGATAAGTTAACTTTCAATATTATAAAGACACAACTTGAACATGCTTTGGCTAATGTTAAAAGTAATCAAATTACATCAGTAATTATAGCTTATGAACCTATATGGGCTATTGGAACAGGGCAAACTGCTACTCCATTTCAAGCACAAGAAGTACATTTATTTATAAGAAAATTTTGTGAAGATAAATATGGATACAATATAGCAGATAAAATGCGAATTATTTATGGGGGATCTGTTAATAGTGAAAATATATCAGATCTTATGAAAGAAACAGATATTGATGGAGGCTTAATAGGAGGAGCAAGTTTACAAGCTAAATCATTTACACAACTTATCAAAAATCTTAAATAAAAAGGCAGGTTATTAAAAACTTATAAATTATGACAAATACATTAAATTTAAAAAAAATATCTTGTACTGTTAGACAAGATATTATTAAAATGATTTATAATGCTGGTTCTGGACATCCAGGTGGTAGTTTATCTGCAGTAGAATTGTTAGTATCATTATACTTTAAACATTTAAAAATTAATCCTAAAAATTTTAGTGCTTCAAACAGAGATTATTTCATTTTGTCAAAGGGACATGCATGTCCTGTGCTATATTCAATATTAGCAAGAGTTGGATATTTTAATGTTAGTGAATTACTTACTCTTAGACAACTTGGGAGTAGATTGCAAGGACATCCTTCAAAGGACAAACAATTGCCAGGTATAGAAGTTTCTACTGGCTCATTAGGTTATGGTTTATCCATTGGTGTAGGAATTTCTATTGGTATAAAACGTCAAGATAAAAACAATAGAATATATGTTCTTATGGGAGATGGAGAACAACAAGAAGGGAGTGTTTGGGAAGCAGCTATGGCGGCCTCTCATTATAAACTTAATAACATTTGTGCGATTATTGACAATAACAAACTACAAATAGATGGTAAAACACAAAATATTATGAATGTTGAGCCTTTAATTGATAAATATAAAGCTTTTGGATGGAAAGTTGTAGAAATAGATGGTCATAACTTTGAAGAAATAGATATGGCATATTCAACATTTAAAACAGAGGATGATAAACCTATGTGTATAATTGCTAACACTATAAAAGGTAAAGGCATATCTTTTATGGAGAATACAGCAGAATGGCATGGAAAGTCTTTATCTGAGAAAGACTTTATGAAAGCGCTCAAGGAACTAGAATAAAAAGGATACATGTATAATAATAATGTTACTAAATAAATATCTTATAAAAACACGTTATAATTCCTATAATGATTTCATAGACAATTGTAAAATCTATGTTCCGAAAAATTTTAACTTTGCATTTGATGTTGTTGATGAATTAGCACAACTAAATCCTAAAAAAAAAGCAATAATATGGTGTGATGATCATGGAAATAATAAAGTTTTAACTTTTAATGATATTAGTGAAAAAAGTAATAAAGCCGCAAATTTTTTTAAATCACTTGGAATACATAAAGGTGACGTTGTAATGTTAATATTGCGAAGACATTATGAATATTGGATATGTATACTAGCATTACATAAACTAGGAGCTTTAGTTATTCCAGCTACTCATTTATTAACCTCAAGAGATCTGTTATATAGAGTTATAATTGCTAAAGTACAAGTAATTATTGCATTGGCAGAAGAAAGAATTTATAATGTTGTCAATAAAGTTAAAAAATCTAAATTAGCAAAATTAAAGTTCACAATTTCTGTTAATGGCTATATTGAGAACTGGTTAGATTATTCGAAAGAAGTTGATAAATTTTCAATTTATTTTACAAGACCAACAGGGTGTGAAGCAACAAAAATTAATGATAATTTTTTATTATACTTTACCTCTGGAACTACTGGTATGCCAAAAATGGTTTGTCATAATTTTGCATATCCATTAGGGCATATCATAACAGCAAAATACTGGCAAAATTTACATGAAAATAGCTTACATTTCACTGTATCAGATACGGGATGGGCAAAAGCATCTTGGGGTAAAATATATGGACAATGGTTGTGTGAGTCATGTGTATTTGTATATGACTATGAAAGATTTAATAGTAAGAATTTACTCACAAAAATAGTTGAACATAGTATTACATCATTTTGTGCTCCACCTACTGTTTATAGATATATAATTAAAGAAAACCTACTAAAATACAATTTATCTAAATTAAAATATGTTGAAACTGCAGGGGAACCATTAAATCCAGAAGTTTTTTATAAATTTAAACATATGACTGGGCTTGAAATCAAAGAAGGCTTTGGACAAACTGAATCTGTTGTATTTATAGCAACATTCCCTTGGATGAAAGTCAAACCAGGCTCAATAGGAAAACCAGCAGCTGGTTGGAATATTGATATTGTTGATGACAAAAATAATACTTGTCAAATTGGCCAAGCTGGTAGGTTAATCATAAGACTTAATCAAACTAAACCTGTAGGATTATTTGATGGTTATTATAATAGTAAAGCAATCCTAGATAATAATTATTATGATACTGGAGATATAGTGTATCGAGATCATGATGGATATTTTTGGTTTGTTGGTAGGGCAGATGATATAATCAAGAGTGCAGGCTATAGAATAGGGCCTTTTGAAGTTGAAAATGCTTTAATGGAACATCCATGTGTATTGGAATGTGCTGTTATTGGTGTTCCTGATAATGATAGAGGAAATGTAGTTAAAGCTTCTATAGTATTGTCAGATGGGTACACTCCTACTATGCAACTCAGAACAATGTTACAAGAACATGTAAAAAAAATGACTGCTCCATATAAATATCCAAGAATTATTGAATTTGTCAAAGAATTACCTAAAACAATAAGTGGGAAAATAATCAGAAATAAATTAAGAAAAGGTAATATAAAAGATAATTATGAATATTAAAGATAATATTTTACAATTAGCCAAACAATCTAATGGAAGAATCATTATGCCAGAAAGTTTTGATATTAGAGTACTAAAAGCAGCACAACAGTTAATTCATAATGAGATTGGCAAAGTTATCATTCCGATTAATAGCAATAAAGAATGGAATCAAATCAAAAGTATTTCGTTTCAAAATAATATTGATCTCGATGGAATTGAAACTGTTTATATAAATATAGATTTATTGGAACAAAATGAAGTTCAGAAATTTATTACAAAAATGGCAAAAAAAAATATACATTTAAATGTAGCATTAGATTTATTACAAACATCTTTATATTTCTCAATGATGTATTTAAAAAGTAAGAAGTGTGATGCTTGTATATGTGGAGCAGTATATGATACAGCAGATGTTCTTAGAGCAGGGTTAAGAGTTTTAGGTGTCGCTGAAGGAATAAAAAAAATTTCTTCATATTTTCTTATGTTACCACCAAAAAATCATTATTTAGTAACAAAACCAGTTTTATTTACAGATTGCGCTGTCAATCCTGAACCAAACGCTTGTACTTTAAGGGATATAACTGTTGCAACAATAAAAAGTTTTAAGAAAATTTTTCCAAACGAATCAGTTAACGTATCAATGTTATCATTTTCTACAAAAGGTAGTTCCAACAGTAAAGTACTAGATAAAATTATTAAAGCAACAGAACTGATTAAAACATATTTCAAAGGTACAACAGATATTAATATTGATGGAGAATTACAATTTGATGCTTCAGTTGTGCCAGTAATTGGAAAAAGAAAAGCGCCTCATTCATCTGTTGCTGGAATAGCAAATATTCTAGTTTTCCCAGATTTAAATTCAGGAAATATAGGGTACAAAATTGCTGAACGTTATGGAGCTTTTCAAGCACTAGGGCCTATAATACAAGGATTTTCACTGCCAGTTAGTGATTTAAGTAGAGGGAGTAATACTGAGGACATATATCTAACTAGTGCGATATTATTAATCAAATAAATTTTTTATAATGTCATAATAATAGTCTAATTTGTTCTATTATTTTAGTTGCTATCATTATTGTAGATTGAACATCATTGATATCAAAAACAGATATTGGTGCATGAATATAGCGTGTAGGAACGCTTAATATTCCTGATAAAACACCACTTTTGATGAGTTGTATTGAAGTAGCATCTGTCATTCCTCCATCAATTATATCTATTTGATATGAAATATCATTACTACGTGCAAGATTAAGAATAAAATTACGTACCTTGCTTGTTATTATAGCTCCTCTACCACATGCTTCTAAAATAGTTATAGCTACTCCAGCTCCTAATTTTAAAGATGAAGTTTCTTTTTTTATTTCAGGAGTGTCACCTGCTATAGTAGTATCTATAATAAGAGCAAAGTCAGGATTTATGTTAAACGCAGCTGTGTGTCCACCTTTTAATCCAACCTCTTCTTGTACAGTGGCACAAGCACAAATTTCTAAATTTAAATCATGTTTATTAACTAGTTGTTCTAATACTTTAATCATAATATAACAACCAATTCTATTATCTACTGCTTTGCCATAATGAATAGATTCATATAAAATACCAGCTTGAGGTTCAAAGATTATTGGATCTCCAATATCTATAAACTTAGATGCTTGTTCTTTAGAAGTCATTCCTACATCTATAAACATATCTTCAGATTTTAATTGATATTTGCTATCATTATCATTCATAATATGTGGTGGCTTAACGCCTATAATGCCAATTATGTGCTCATTTTTTTTATTTATAATTTCAACTTTTTTACCTGGCAATATTGAATTGTTTATTCCACCAACTTTAATGAAACGTATAAAGCCATGTTCATTTATATATTTAACTACCATGCCTATTTCATCCATATGAGCTGTTATCATTATTTTTTTTGTACATTTTCCTAGTTTCAGTGTGCCAATAACATTTCCTAGAGTATCTCGAACAACATTATTATTACATATGTGACTAAGATTATATTCAATAATTTTTGAAATATTTTCTTCATAGCCAGATACGCCATCAACTATAAGTAAATCTCTAAGCAAATCATCCATTATAAGCTCCATTTTTATATCTATATTATTATTATTTTATCACTTCATTGTAATCTAAAGCAATATAATATAGTGAATTTGACATTTATTTAATGTTTTTATAAACTCATTTGTAGTCGCTTTTACTATTTATTGTAGCTATTTTTAGGAGGTTGAATGCTGAATGAAGGAGAAGTCAGAATTCCGTCTGGATGTGCTATTAGTGGAATAATTGATAGAACAGGTTGTAGATTTAATGGCAATGATATTATAAAATCTATAACTCTGATGCATGAACGTTCTAATGGTCTAGGCGGTGGTTTTGCAGCATATGGAATATATCCAGAATATAAAAATTTTTATGCACTGCATATTTTTTATGATGATTTTAATATAAAAACTGAAACAGATAAGCTACTTTTTCAATATTTTGACATTGCAAAGGATGAAGCAATACCAACGCAAAGATTGTCAACAATAACAAATCAACCTATTATTTGGCGTTATTTTGTAGTACCAAAAACTTCTCAATTACAAGACAAGAGGATAAGTGACAATGATTTTATATTTAACTGTGTAATGAAAATCAATAAAGATTATAATGGTGCATATGTTTTTTCTAGCGGAAAAAACATGGGAGCCTTCAAAGGGGTAGGATATCCTGAAGATATTGGAAAGTTTTATATGCTAGAAACTTATGAAGCCTATATGTGGACAGCTCACGGAAGGTTTCCAACAAATACACCTGGATGGTGGGGAGGAGCGCACCCATTTACATTACTTGATTGGTCCGTAGTACATAATGGGGAAATATCATCTTATGATACTAATAGAAGGTTTGTTGAAATGTCTGGATATATTTGCAATTTACAAACAGACACTGAAGTAATAACATATTTATTTGATTTATTAATTAGAAAACATAAATTACCTATAAACAAAGCAATACAAATACTTGTTGCTCCTTTTTGGAGTGAGATAGAAAAATTGGGTAATACTATTAAAAATGATTTAAAATGTTTACGTTCAGTCTATTCGAGTGCGTTAATTAATGGGCCATTTTCTATCATTGTAGGATGCAATAATGGAATGATTGCTTTAAATGATCGCATAAAACTTCGTCCTTTAATTGCAGCAACAAAAGGAAGTAAAGTTTATGTTTCTAGTGAAGAAAGTGCAATAAGAATTATTTGTAATAATCCAGAAAAAATATGGGCTCCAAAAGGAGGAGAACCTGTTATAGTTTTATTAGAAAAGGAGCAAATATGAGTTTAGATTTTAATGTTCCTTCATTTGAAGTTATACGTAATGAAAAAAAATGTATTCAATGTAAAGTTTGTATACATCAATGTTCTAATATGGTTCATGTTTATGATGAAGAAGATGCTGTAGTTTATTCGAATAATAACAAGTGTGTTAATTGTCATAGATGTGTTACATTGTGTCCAACTGAAGCTTTGTTAATACGTGAGTATCCTCTTGAGTTTAGAAAAAACACTAACTGGACTAGACAAGCCATTAAAGAAATTTATAAGCAAGCTCAATCTGGTGGAGTATTACTTTCTAGCATGGGGACACCAAAAACCTTTCCTATTTATTGGGATAAATTGTTACTGAATGCAAGTCAAGTTACTAATCCTTCTATTGATCCGTTACGTGAACCAATGGAAACTAAAATTTTCATTGGTAGAAAGCCAAATAAACTTGATTTTGATAATGAAGGAAAGTTAGTTACTGTTATGCCACCACAAGTAGAACTAAATGTTCCTATTATGTTTTCTGCAATGAGTTATGGTTCAATTTCAAAAAATGCTCACGAAGCTTTAGCCAGAGCAGCAACAGAATTAGGTACTTGTTATAATACTGGTGAGGGCGGATTAAATAAAGCTTTTTACAAATATGGTAAGAATACAATTGTACAAGTTGCTTCAGGTCGCTTTGGTGTGCACAAAGAATATTTAAATGCTGGCGTTGCTATTGAAATTAAGATAGGACAAGGTGCAAAACCTGGCATAGGTGGACATTTACCAGGTAAAAAAGTTGGAGAAGATGTTTCAGCAACAAGGATGATTCCTATTGGGTCAGATGCTATTTCGCCAGCTCCACATCACGATATTTATTCTATAGAGGATTTACGACAACTTATCTTTTCTTTAAAAGAAACTACAAGATATTCCAAACCAATTTTTGTTAAAATAGCTGCTGTTCATAATGCAGCTGCTATTGCTTCAGGGATTGCACGTGCTGGAGCAGATGCTATTGTCATTGATGGGTTGCGTGGAGGAACAGGAGCTGCTCCTACAAGGATACGAGATAATGTTGGTATACCTATAGAACTTGCTTTAGCTTCAATAGATCAAAGATTAAATGAAGAAGGTATCAGAAATTCTGTTTCACTTATAGTAGCAGGTAGTATAAGAAATAGCAGTGATATCGTTAAAGCTATTGCTTTAGGAGCAGATGCTGTTTATATAGGATCTGCAGCACTTATAGCATTAGGGTGTCATATGTGCCATTCATGTTCCACAGGAAAATGTAATTGGGGTATAGCAACTCAGGAACCTTTCCTTGTGAAAAGATTGAATCCAGAAATTATGTATAAGCGACTTGTTAATTTAATTACTGCATGGAACCATGAAATTCAGGAAATGTTAGGTGGCATGGGTATTAATGCTGTTGATAGTTTAAGAGGTAACAGACTTATGTTGCGTGGTATAGGATTAAATGCTAAGGAATTACAAATACTTGGAGTAAAACACGCAGGAGAATAAAAGAAGAAACATATGAAAAAAATCTATGCATTGGAAGAAAGATGTTTAGGGTGTAGACTTTGTGAAGTATATTGTAAAACAGCACATTCTAAATCAAAGAATATAATTAAAGCTCATAAAGAAGAAGATATAGAATCTGCTATTTTTATTGAGGAAATTATCAGTGAAAAACAGATTTCTTATTTTGCATTGCAGTGTCGTCATTGTGCAGATCCACAATGTGTTAAAGCATGTATTTCTGGGGCTATGTATAAAGATGATGATGGTATTGTTAAAAATGATAAAAAGAAGTGTGTTAGTTGTTTGTCATGTATTTTAGTATGTCCTTTCGGAGCCATTAAACTAGGTAAGGATGGTAAAACTGTTTCAAAATGTGATTTATGTGTTGATTATGGTAAATCATTATGTGTGGAGAAGTGTCCAAATAATGCAATAGAGCTACTTGAAGAACATTATAAAAAGGAGATATAAATGAGGTATCTCATCGTAGGTAATAGTGCAGCTGGAATAAATGCTGCTAGTGAAATAAGAACTAAAGATAGCGTAAGTAGCATAACAATGATCTCTAAGGACACATTTAATACTTATGGAAGGCCATTAATTTCTTATTATTTGAACAATAAAATAAAGCCTGAAGATATATATTATCATAATAAAGATTTCTATATTAAACATGATATAAAAGTATTATTGAATTCAGAAGTTAAAGAAATAGATATCAAACGAAAGAAAATTTTATTTTGTACAAAAACAAAACATAACAATGATATACTAGTATATGATAAACTACTTATTGCAATTGGAAGCAACCCTATATTGCCTTCCATTGCAGGATTAGATTATAACTATACTAATGTCTTTACATTTTTATCTTACGAAGATAGTATCAAACTTAAAAGTAGTATAACTAGGACATCTAAAGTTGTTATATTAGGAGCTGGGTTAATAGGATTAAAAGTTGCTGAAGGATTAGCTGAACAAGTTAAGAACGTAACTGTTATAGATTTATCAGATAGAATTATGTCTTCTAATCTTGATCAAGCATCTGCTAATATTATACAAAAACACATGGAAAATCATAATATTAAGTTTCAATTAAAGTCTAGTATAACAAATGTTAATAATACACACAACCTTGTTACTGAAGTTATTTTATCAACTGGAGATATTATAGCGTGTGATATATTGATTATAGCTATTGGAGTATTACCTAACCTTAATTTGGCATATAAAGCTGGTTTAAAAGTTAATAAAGGTATAATTGTGAATGAATATTTACAGACATCTAATGAAGACATATATGCTGCTGGTGACTGTGTTGAATCGGTAGATTTGTTATCTAATAAAAAATCTGTATTTGCATTATGGACAAGTGCTGCAAATCAAGGTAAGATTGCAGGAGAAAACATGTCTCAAGGTAATCATTCTAAATTCCTTAGCGAATTTGCAATGAATGCTATTTCATTTTTTGGCATGCACATACTTTCTGCAGGAGTTGTGAATACTAATTTACAAAACATACAAAGTGTTACTATGAAATGTCAAAGTAATCAACTTTGTAGATTAAACATTTTAAACAATAATTTAGTTGGTTTTATAATGATTAATGAGAACAAAAGAGCTGGCATTTATACTGCACTTATTAGAAATAAGACTCAACTTTCTTCATTAGCTTATGATATTACTAATCATCAAAATAGTAACGTAGGTTTTAATGTATACTCAACAACAGAAAGAAAAAGACTTTTAGATCTAGCAAATATTAAGATATAAGGTAAGGAATTTATGAAAACAATAAACGCCTTAAATGTTTCTTGTTATCGTCATTTAAATGAAGAGATTGATAGTACTATTTTAACAGGGACAAAACAAATTGTTTTAAATAATGTATGTGGCCAAAGATATATAGGCAGAGGTTTAGAAAATAATATAAAAATTCAAATTTATGGGACTCCAGGTAATGATCTTGCTGCTTATATGGATGGAGCTCAATTAGAAGTATTTGGAAATGGTCAAGATTCTGTTGGAAATACTATGAATACTGGGCGTATAATAATACATGGCAATTGTGGAGATACAGTTGGTTATGCTATGAGAGGTGGTGAAATCTACGTGAGAGATAATGTAGGGTATAGATGTGGAATTCACATGAAAGAATATAAAGAACAAACTCCAATTATAGTTATAGGAGGAAAAGCTGGAGATTTTTTAGGTGAATATATGGCAGGTGGTGCTATTATTGTATTAGGCTTAAATCTTAAAGATAAAAATGATAAAATTGTTGGACAATTTTGTGGAACAGGTATACATGGTGGTGTAATTTATTTAAATAATTCTCATTTATATGATAAAAGTGTTTTTGGCAAAGAAGTATTGCAAAGTAATATAAATAAAACAGATATATTATTTTTAAAAAAATATACTAATTCATATAAAAAATTTTTTAATATTAATTTTAATATAAAATTAGAGCTATTTGGGAAATACATAGCAGTTGGTAAAAATCCATATTCAAATATGTACTGTAATTATTAAATCAAATTAACTATGGAGTTATATTCAATAAGTGGTAAAACACAGTTATAGACTAACTAGAAATGTCAAAAAGGCTTACTTACAATTATCTAATGGCATTAAATTCTCAGGTATTGCAATTGGAGCGAATAAACAAGTTACTGGAGAAATGGTATTTAATACTGGTATGTTAGGTTATAGTGAAGCTATGACAGATCCATCATACTTAGGGCAAATACTTGTCTTTAGTTTTTGCATGATTGGGAATTATGGGATTCCTATCCCAAAAAATGGAAATTTATTTATGTCTAAGGGACATGAAAGTTCATCAATTAAAACACAGGGTATTGTTGTATCAAATCTTTATGATGAAGCTTATCACCATGATCGAGGAGTTTCGCTTGAATCATGGATGAAAAGTCAAGATGTTCCTGGTATTGCAGGGGTTGATACTAGATATTTAGTACAATTAGTACGCAAAAGTAAAAATTTGTTTGGCAAAATTTTTACTGATGACTCTGTAATACAAACCCATAATAAATTTTATTTTTTAAATAAGTTTAATAGTAATGAATATGTAGATCCATCAAAATATAATTTAATGCCATCAATCTCAACAAAAAGCAAAATTATCATGGGTAATAAATATGCAAAAAGGAAAGTAGCAGTTGTTGACTGTGGTATAAAATGGAATATTCTTAGAATGCTTATAGACAGAAATTGTAAAGTTGAATTATTACCGTGGGATAATAATTTTGCACATATAGATTGTGATGGATGGCTTATTAGTAATGGGCCAGGAGATCCTAAAAACACTGGTGATTTAGTCAAGAGAATACGTAACAATATTTTAAATGTCAATAAAACTAAACCTATTTTAGGAATTTGCTTAGGACATCAATTATTAGCTCTTGCAACTGGAGCAGATACAAAAAGACTTGCTCATGGCCATAGAAGTCATAATCAACCAGTTTTCTCTCTGCCAGAAAAAAAAGCTTATATGTCAAGTCAAAATCATAGATATTCTGTTGAAAGACATTCTATTCAACCTGATTGGAATTTATGGTTTGAAAATGCTAATGATCATTCTGTAGAAGGCTTAATACATAAAACAAAACCATTTATATCAGTTCAATTTCATCCTGAAGCTTCAAGTGGTCCAAATGATACTTCATGGATAATTGATTATTTTGTCAAGTTATTATAAAAAGGGAGGTATAATGAAAAAGCAGTCTGATAGTGAAGGTGAAAATTTACAACGAGGTCTAAGTGAACGACATGTGCAATTAATTGCAATAGGAGGAGCAGTTGGAATTGGTTTATTTCTAGCCTCTGGAAGTGCTATTGCATCTGCTGGACCATCCTTGTTACTATCATATTTATTAGGTGGATGTATCGTATATTTTATTATGCGCGCTTTAGGTGAAGTAGCTGTAGAAAACCCTATAACTGGCTCATTTAGTGCATATGCTAATAAATTTATAAGTCCATGTGCAGGGTTTATGGTAGGATGGACTTATTGGTTTCTTTGGGTAGTTAGTAGTATGACAGAAGTAACAGCTGTTGGTATATATTGTAGTTTTTGGTGGCCTGAGTTACCTCAATGGATACCAGGTTTACTATCGTTGTTATGCATAATGTGTGCAAATTTATTTAGTATAAAAATGTTTGGAGAAATAGAATTTTGGTTTTCATTAATAAAAGTTGTTACTATTGTATTAATTGTTCTTGTTGGATTGGCTATGATATTCCTAGGATTAGGAAATGGTGGTAAAATAATAGGATTACATAATTTATATGCTCTTAAAGGTGGTTTTTTTCCGTTTGGTATATCAGGAGTTCTTAGGTCTTTAGGAATGGTAATTTTAGCTTTTGTAGGCATTGAATTTATTGGAGTAACAGCAGGAGAAGTTAGAAATCCTGAGAAAAGTATTCCTTCGTCAATAAATAAAGTATTAGGAGGTATGATATTTTTCTATGTAGGCACAATGTTTGTCCTTATGTGTATTTATCCTTGGATGAATATTACAAAGGGAAGTGGCGTATCAGGCAGTCCTTTTGTTGCAACATTTTCTGGATTAGGAATTAAACAAGCAGCAGCAATAATTAATTTTGTTGTAATAACTGCAGCATTATCATCTTGTAATAGTGGAATGTTTAGTAATGGCAGAATGCTTTATAATTTAGCTTTGCAAAATCATGCTCCACAATTTCTAGGTAAATTAAATTCAAATAAAATTCCTGCAAATGGTATTATATTCTCATTTTTTGTTTCTTTAATAGGGGTTATGCTTAATTATATAATGCCTGATAATGTTTTTATGATTCTTGCTGGGATTTCTACTGCTCTTGGTATTTGGATTTTTGGAGTTATAGTTGTGGTTCAAATGAAATCACGTAAAAACAAAACTCATGAAGAAATATCTAAATTGAAATATCCAATGTTGTTTTATCCGTACTCCAATTATATAGCTATTTTAGCTCTGATATTAACAACCTATCTATTATTTGTAAATAAAGAAACACGTATGTCAATTTTAAGTTTAGTTTGGCTACTGTTTATTTATATAGTTTATAAGTTGTTTGTACAAAAAAATGAATATAATCATAATAAATAAAAATAATACGTAATTTGTTATATTTCAGTCTTGGCATATTTTTATATCTTTTGTATATATATATAATATTTGCCAAGACTTTTTTTATATTTGTTAATATTGGGAGACAATATGCCAATTTTAGATTTTTTGTTAGCAAAACAAGGTAGAAAACAAAAAGTAATTTTATTGGGGTCAGGAGCTTTGTCTATTGGACAAGCAGGAGAATTTGATTATTCTGGGTCGCAAGCAGTTAAGGCTTTAGAAGAAGAGAATTTAAAAGTTATTATTATTAATCCTAATATAGCTTCCGTACAAACAAACAAAGGGAAAAATAGAAAAATTTATTTGTATCCAATAACACCTTTCTGGGTTACTAAAGTTATTCAAACAGAAAAGCCGGCTGCTATTATTTCAAGTTTTGGCGGACAAACTTCTTTAAATTGTGTTATACAACTTGATAAAAGTGGAGTATTACGAAAGTATAATGTAAAAGTTTTAGGAACACAAATAAAATCTCTTGACATATCTGAAAATAGAGAGTTGTTTTCACAACATATGAAATGTATCAATGCTCCTATAGCTAATAGTTATGCAGTTTCAAACATGACAGAAGCATTAAAGAAAGCCAAAAATATAGGTTATCCTGTTATAGTTAGATCAGCATTTGCACTTGGTGGGCTTGGTAGTGGCTTTGCACAAAATAGTACAGAATTAAAAAAAATAGTGCAATCGGCACTAATGAATTCTCCACAAGTTTTAATTGAAAAATCATTACATGGGTGGAAAGAAATAGAATATGAAGTAATGAGAGATAAAACTGGGAATACTATTACTATATGTAATATGGAAAATTTTGATCCTATGGGTATACATACAGGTGATTCAATAGTAATAGCACCTTGTCAAACAATAAATAATATAGAAAATAACATGTTACGTGATATGGCACTTCAAATAGCTCAAAGTTTAAATATAGTAGGTGAATGTAACGTACAATATGCATTGAATCCTATTGATTATAAATTTTTTGTTATTGAAATTAATGCTAGATTATCAAGATCTAGCGCATTGGCCAGTAAAGCCACAGGTTATCCTATAGCATATATAGCTGCAAAAATTGTTATAGGATTTGAATTATTGGAACTTAAAAATCCTGTTACTAAAACTACATCAGCATTTTATGAACCATCGCTTGATTATGTTACATTAAAAATCCCAAGATGGGATCTGAATAAATTTACAGGTGTATCTAAAAATCTTGGAACACAAATGAAATCCGTTGGAGAAGTAATGGCTATAGGTAAGAATTTTTGTGAAGTTATACAAAAAGCTTTAAGAATGGTTAATGAAAACGAAAGCGGTATAACTACAAATATTTTTTTTGCAGCCAATGATGCACAAATTGATAAAGAATTATTAAGTCCTACAAATCTAAGAATTTTTGCTATTTATGAAACCTTTAGAAGAGGTAGATCTATTGATTATGTTCACAATAAAACAAAAATAGATAAATGGTTTTTATCCCATATATTATATATAGCAACTACTGAAAAAAAGTTAAAAAATTTTTTTATTGCTTCTACTAGAAATCTCAAAACTAAAATTACAATGCATGATGTATATCAATCTTATTGTAATATTTCAAAAGATTATTTAATACATTTAAAATCAATAGGTTTTTCTGATTTCCAATTAACAAAACTATTAATTTCAACATGTCTAAATATTAAATATAGTTTCAGTATTAAAACTATAAGAAAATTATCTTTGGGAATACGAAAATTAAGGATAAAACTTGGTATTTTTCCTGTAGTAAAACAAATTGACACAACATCTGCAGAATATCCTACAAAATCTAATTATTTATATTTAACGTATGATGGAATACATAACGATATATCCAACAAAAATAATAAAGGAAACGGAGTGATTACATTAGGAAGTGGAAGTTATCGTATAGGTAGTAGTTTGGAATTTGACTGGTGTTCTGTAATGACAAGCAAATATTTTAAAAACAAAAAAAATGATAGTATAATAATTAACTGCAATCCTGAGACAGTATCTACAGATTATAGTATATCAGATAGATTATATTTTGAAGAGTTATCATTCGAAAGAGTATTAGATATTATAGATATTGAGCAACCTAAAGGTATAGTTGCTTGTATGGGAGGTCAAAATCCAAATAATTTAATTAGTCCATTAAATAAAGTTAAAGTACACATTTTAGGACACAGTAACAAAACTGTTGAAAATGCTGAAGATAGAACAAAATTTTCAGCTATACTTGATAAGTTAAACATTAATCAACCTGAATGGACATCTGCAACTTCATATGATGAAGTAACAAAATTCATAGAAAAAGTCGGTTTTCCTGTTTTAATACGTCCAAGTTTTGTTTTGTCAGGTACTCTAATGAATGTTGCACATGATCAAAAAAGTTTAGATCATTACTTATCATTAACTAAAAATATTTCAGTAGATTATCCAATTGTTATTTCTAAATTTATAATTGATGCAAAAGAAATAGAATGTGATGGAGTAGCTAAAAATGGAGAGGTAATAATTTCTCTTGTTAGCGAACATATTGAAAACGCTGGTGTTCATAGTGGAGATGCTACAATGGTATTTCCTCCACAAAAAATATATACTAGAACAGTAAACATAATAAAAGACACAGTAAGAAAAATAGTAAAGGGATTTAATTTAAATGGACCATTTAATATTCAATTTATAGCTAAAAATAATGATATAAAAGTTATTGAATGTAATGCAAGAGCTTCACGCTCTTTTCCTTTTATTTCCAAAGTATCTAACATTAACCTTGCAGAAATTGCATGTAAGGTTATGAATAATGAACACATTAATAAAATAATATTAGATGAAAGTGAAATACAACACGTTGGTGTTAAAGCTTCAATGTTTAGTTTTCAACGCCTTGATGGAGCTGATCCAATAGTTGGAGTAGAAATGGCATCTACTGGCGAAGTAGGCTGTCTAGGCAAAAATTTTAATCATGCTATGTTGTTAGCAATGGAAGCTACAAAAATAATTAAGCCTACTAAGGGAATACTATTAAGTACTGGTAGAGACAAAGATAAAATTAAATTTATGGAAGTCATGGATAATATATATAAATTAAATATTCCAATATATGCAACTAAAGGAAGTGCTAAATATCTTGAAAGTAAAGGATATAAAATCAATATAGTACATTGGAATAGAAAGCCCAGAGCAGTAGATATAATACTTAATGGGCAAGTAGATTTCGTAATAAATATTAGTAAAAACCTAAGTGTAAATGAATTATACAATAATGCATCAATAAGAAAGACAGCTGTAAAATGTGGATGTTCTGTTTTAACTAATCTAGAAAAAGTTATAGCATATTTTAATGCATATAGTTCATATAATGAATTATACTCTATAAATAGATGCCTTAGTTTATAAGTATTAATGAGATTAAACAATGAAATATGGATTTATAAGAGTGGCAGCTGCAACACACAAAATAAGAATAGCTAATACTACTGATAATACTAACGAAATATTGAAAATAATTGAATTATCTTATAAGAACAAAATTGAACTTTTAGTTTTTCCTGAATTATGTTTAACTGGTTATACATGTGGTGAACTATTTTTATCAGAAGTCTTAATACAATCAGTATATAATTCAATATCAAAAATTTTGAAATATACGATTAATACAAATATACTGATTTTTATTGGGGCACCAATATATAATGAACATAAATTATATTCTTGTGCTATAGCTCTACAAAATGGAAAAATATTAGGTATCATACCAAAAACTTTTATACCATCATATTCTGAATTTTATGAATCTAGATATTTTGCATCTGGTAAAAATATATGTGGATTCATTACATTATGCAACCAAAAAGTATACTTTGGAACTAATATACTTTTTAGAGCTAATACAAATCCAAAGATACAAGTTGCTGCTGAAATATGTGAAGATATGTTTGTTATTAATCCCCCTTCTAACTGTCATGCAAAAGCTGGGGCTTCTATTATTGTAAATCTATCTGCCTCTAATGAATTAATTGGAAAAAGTAAATATAGGAAAATTCTAATTATGGCACAAAGTAAACGCTTAATATCAGGATATATTTATGCATCTGCTGGATGTAGCGAATCTGTAAGTGATATGATTTTTTCTGGATATAAAGTTATAGTAGAGAATGGAAATATTTTAAAAGAAAGTAAAATGTTTAAGGTTAGTAGGGATATTATTACGTATGAAATCGATGTAGATAAACTAGCTTATGAACGTCGCAGAGTCAATGTTTTTAACGTTGACTCGTCTAAATATCATATTGTAGACTTTAATTTAAATATACAAGATGTTAATATTCAACGTTATATTTCGCCATATCCATTTATTAAAAAATGTATACCAAATTATGCAGAATCTATATTACAAATGCAATCAAGAGCACTTGTAGAAAAACTGAAAATTACCAATCTAGATGTTGTAATAGGATTATCTGGTGGCATTGATTCATGTTTAGCTCTTCTTGTAACTTTAAGAAGTTATAAAATATTACATAGAGATAAAAAAAGAATTATAGCAATTACTATGCCAGGCCCAGGTACTAGTATTAAATCACAAGAAAATGTGTCAAATTTAGTTGATGTAACTGGAATTAAAATAAGAAATATTAATATTTGTAAAGCTGTAGATAACCATTTAAGAGATATTAATCATAATGGAAAATTGAATAATACTTATGAAAATGCACAAGCTCGTGAAAGAACACAAATTTTGATGGATATAGCTAATGCTGAACATGGTATGGTACTAGGAACAGGCAATTTATCAGAAAATGCTCTTGGATGGAATACATACAATGGTGATCATATGTCAATGTATGCTATAAATGCTTCAGTACCTAAAACTTTAATTAGATATTTGGTTAATTATGAATCTAAAAGATTAAAAGAATATCAAAATGTTTTACTATCTATATTATATGCGGATAGTAGCCCAGAATTAATTCCAACAACGTTTAATATAAAACAAAGTCAACAAAGAACAGAACAAATAATAGGGCCTTATGAATTGCATGATTTTTTCTTATATTATATAGTGCGTTTTGGTCAGACTTCGGATAAAACACTTATGCTTGCTTATAAAGCTTTTAAAGGTAAATATAGCAAAGATAAGATATTAAAATACTTAAAAATATTTATAAAACGCTTTTTTGCTAATCAATTTAAAAGAAATTGTCTTCCCGATGGATTAAAAATAACAAATTTATCACTTTCACCGCGAGCAGATTGGAGGATGGCATCTGATAGTAGCAGTCAAGAATGGCTTAATTTAATAGAAAAAATATTATAATTAGTAAGAAATGTATTATAATTATATTAACAATATTTGTTAAAAGGATATTTAATGTGTGGAATAATAGGTATTGAAAATAATAATAAAGCTTCTGTTCTAGTCGCAGCTGGACTACTTACATTACAACACAGGGGAGAAGAATCTGCTGGCATTACAGTTAATAATGGCCAAAAAAATACAATGAAAACATTTACAGCTATGGGATTAGTTTCTAGAATATTTAGTGAAGAAATACTGTGTAGTGCTTTACCTGGAAAAGCAGCAATAGGACATGTACGTTATACTACATCTGACAAAAGTTCTTTAATAAATGCACAACCTTTTCAAATTAATTGTATTCATGGGGACATTGCTGTAGCACATAATGGTAATATCACTAATTTTCTTGAAATAAGAAAAAAGCTTTTAAATAAAGGAGCAATCTTTAATCATACATCAGATACAGAAATTCTATTACATTTAATAGCAATGACAAAAGGCAATTTAAAAACTATTATTTCAAAATCTGTTAGGAAACTTCACGGGGCTTTTTCACTAGTTATATTGAAAAATAACATTCTGATAGGTGTAAAAGACTTAAATGGATTCAGGCCTTTAGTTTTAGGCAAAATAGCAAAATCTTTTATATTGGCCTCAGAAACTTCTGCTATTGAAGTTCTTGGAGGCAAATATATACGCGATATAGCTCCAGGTGAAATTATAATTATAAAAGATGGACACATTATGGATTCGTTTATTTATGCAAAATCAAAAAAACAAAATGCATGCATATTTGAACAAGTGTATTTTTCTAGACCTGATAGTATAATGTTTGGACAAACAATCAAAGAAGCTAGAGTAAAAATGGGTACATACTTAGCCAAGCAAATGAAAAATATACAAGCTGATATTGTTATGCCAGTTCCTGATACTGGCTATTTTGCAGCTTTAGGATTTGCAAGGGAATCTAAAATACTTTTTGAAAATGGATTTATAAGAAATCATTATGTTGGTCGCTCTTTTATAAAACCGTCACAGCATTTAAGATCTATGACAGCAAGATTAAAATTACGTCCGATAAAAGAAGTAGTAAGTGGTAAAGATATTGTACTTATTGATGATTCAATAGTTAGGGGGACTACTTCTAAAATATTAATAAGGATTTTAAAAGATTCAGGTGCTCACAATATACATTTTGCTTTATCATGTCCACCTATAATTAGTTCTTGTTACTATGGTATTGATACTCCGCAAAAGCAACACTTAATAGCTGCTATGTATTCAATTAAAGAAATTCAACAATATTTAAATGTAACTAGTTTAACTTTTTTAAGTTTAGACAATTTAATTAATGCTTGTTCATTAAAAACTAATAATAAGCAAACTTTTTGTAGTGCTTGCTTTACTGGAATATATCCAACAAAATTTGAAAAAGATATAATAGTATTAAAAGAGCAAGTAAAATAATGAAATATATATTTATAACTGGCGGAGTTGTGAGTTCTTTAGGGAAAGGTATTTCAGGAGCTAGCATTGGTAAACTTTTACAATTACATGGGTTAACTGTTAATATTATAAAATTTGATCCTTACATTAATATTGATCCAGGCACTATGAATCCTTATCAACATGGTGAAATTTTTGTTACTGAAGATGGCTCTGAAGCAGATTTAGATTTAGGCACGTATGAAAGATTCTTAAATATTTATACTACTAAAGCTAATACTAATACTGCAGGAGATATTTATAAAACTGTAATTAATAAAGAAAGACAAGGATGTTATAATGGAGCTACTGTTCAAGTCATTCCCCATGTAACAAATGAAATAAAAAAACGATTTGTATCTTTTAAGGACAAATATGATATATATATCATAGAAATTGGAGGAACAGTTGGCGATATTGAGAGTTTACCTTTTCTTGAAGCTGTAAGACAGTTTAGATTGGAAAAAAGTCCACATGATGTTTTTCATATTCATGTTACACTTATACCTTATATTAAAAGTGCTGAAGAATTAAAAACTAAACCTACACAACATTCTGTAAATAAATTAAGAGAAATTGGAATTATACCAGACATGATTATTTGTAGAACAGAACATCAGCTCAATAAATTATTAAGAAGAAAGATATCTCTTTTTTGTAACGTACATGAAAATGCTGTAATTGAAGCATTGGATATAGCATCAATTTATCTATTACCAGAAAAATTTTATCTTCAGAAAGTTGATTTATTGCTAATAAATCAATTACATATTAAACCAAAAAAGAAATTTACAACGACATGGTTCAATCAAATTAATAATAGTAACATACTTCATAAGCCAAAATTTAAAATTGCTATTGTAGGTAAATATGCTGGATGCAAAGATGCTTATAAGTCTATTGATGAATCTTTACATATTGCAGCAATGAGCTTACAAATAGATATAAATATATTATATTGCAATGCAGATGAAGACAACAAGTTAATTGACACATTAATATATTGTGATGGAATTATTGTTCCTGGAGGTTTTGGATATAGAGGATTAAATGGTAAACTCAAGGCAATAACTTTTGCAAGAAAAAATAACATTCCATTTCTTGGGATATGTTTAGGAATGCAATGTAGCATCATAGAGATTTCAAGAAATGTAGCAAATTTATACGAAGCTAATTCTACAGAATTTGATAAAAATACAAAGTATCCTGTAGTTAAAATTCTTGATGATCAAAAAAATATTACATATCGAGGTGGAACTATGAGGTTAGGAAGTTATAAGGCTATAATCAAGAAACATACATTAGCCTATTCTTTGTACAATACTGGAACAATAATTGAGAGACATAGGCATAGATATGAAATGAATCCTGCATTTATAAATCTCTTAGAGAAAAAGGGGCTTATAGTAAGTGCATATCATAATAATATACTACCTGAAATAATTGAAATGACAAATCATAAATTTTTTATTGGGGTTCAATTTCATCCAGAATTTGCTTCACGGATAACTCAAGCACACCCTATATTTATAGGATTACTAAATTCTATTCTAAACACAAAAGGCAAATAAATCAAATTAATGCAGTAAAATAATGGAGGACAATATAAAAATGTTAAAAAAATTTGTTAATTGGATGAAACCACTTCCAAACCGTGAAGTACTTTTTAAAAATGACGAAGAACTTAAAAAAAAATATAAATCTTGGCGCATAAGAATGTTTTGTGGTATGTATTTTGCTTATGTAATTTATTACTTTACACGTACTAATATTAATTATGCTACTCCATCTATGATGGAAACTTATCATATTACAGCCTCTAAATTTGGATATATTACAATGGCATTGTTTATTACATATGGAATTGGTAAATTTGTTAGTGGAGTCTTAGCTGATAAATGTAATATAAGAGCTTTTATGTCTGTTGGTTTATTAGGCTCCTCCATAATAAATTTGGTATTTGGATTTGTTCCATCAGTTTCACTGTTAGCATTACTATGGGGTGTTAATGGAATATTCCAATCAATGGGTTATCCACCAGCAGCAAAAGGATTGGTTTATTGGTTTTCACCAACTGAAAGAGCAACAAAATGGAGTTTATGGTCAACATCTCATACAATTGGGTCTTCACTAATAGGAGTCTTGGTTGCACTATCTATTAAGTATGGTAGTTGGCGTGCAGCATTCTATTTACCTGGTATACTTGGCTTATTTACAGTAATAATTTTATTACTTGTTCTGACAGACAAACCAGCCTCTGTTGGCTTACCACCTATTGATATTTATCGTAACGACCCTCCAGTGATAAAAAACAAAACAAATATGTCACATTTTGAAATTTTGAAAAAATATGTTTTTTGTAATTTTTATATATGGATATTATCAATAAGTTATATATTTATATATTTTATACGCTGGTTTCCTCTTAATTGGGGCACGCTGTTTATGTCACAGCGAGGCATTGCAAATCATACTGCAGCTTTTTTATTGACATTTATGCCTTTGGTAGGTAGTTTTGGAGGATTATTATCTGGATGGTGTTCAGAAAAATTTTTTAAAGGACGCTGTGCTCCAGTTATTATTATATATCTAATCGGTTTAATATTTGGATTATGGGGTATGCAAAAATATACATATGCTACTACATCTCCTTTTATTATAGGTTTATTTTTTGCATTAGTTGGTTTTTGTGTAGCAGGGCCTCAAACTATTATAGGAGGATTATATGTATCACGTGTAACAGCACAAGAATCTATTTCTGCTGCTTGTGGTTTTACTGGAATGTTTGGATATTTTGGAGCTATTTTGACTGGGTTATTAGGTAAAATTTTAGAGAAACATAGCTGGAATGGTATATTTATAACATGTTATTTTTGTTGTATATTATCTATGATTTTAATTGCCTTTACTTGGAAAAAAGAAAAACAAGGAATGATAAAGGGAAATTATAAGTAAAGCAAATAAGAAAGGGGCTATAGCTCATTTTGGAAGAGCACTTGCATGGCATGCAAGAGGTGAGGGGTTCAAATCCCCTTAGCTCCAAATTTTGGCACATTAGGAAATATAAAGTTGTCTATCAAGATAATTAAAGGTTTAATGAAAGGACGTTACTTAAAAACAATATCTAGGAGTGAATCTAATACAAGACCTATTTTAGCTAGAGTAAAAAAATCTCTTTTTGATATAATTAAAGGTATAGTTCAAGAATCTAACTTTGTTGATCTATTTGCTGGTATTGGAACAGTTGGACTAGAAGCGTTGTCATGTTCTGCAAAACATGTTACATTTGTAGAATTAAACTATAAACTTATTAAATATATTAAACGTAATATTAATACTTTAAATTTTAGCGCTCAATCAAGTATTATAAGATGTGATTTATTAAACAATTTTCAAATTTTAAAAAATAATAAGTTTGATATCATTTTTCTTGATCCACCATACAATGGTAATTTTACATATATAACTTTAAGAAATATATTACAATACAAAATTGTAAAAAAAAGTTCTTTAATTATATCAAAAAGATATATAAAAGAAGTTGTTAATAATATTCAAGATCTTATACGTATTAAAATGTTACAATATGGAGATACTGCTATAATTTTTTATAGAGTCAAGTAATTAATTTAAAATGAATCAAGATTTTAGAATAAGTTATTCAAGGATTAATACATATTTGTTTTGTCCTTATAAATATAAGCTAATCTATTTAGACAATGTTCATATACCGCTTAACGCTGATATAACATTTGGGCATATTATTCATAAAACTCTTGAGCAATTTCATAGTCAACAGAAAAAATCTTATGACAAAATAATAGAGTTATATAATAATATATGGACAAATGATGGATTTATTGAACCTCAACAAATATTTGAGTATTACATACGTGGCAAGACAATACTTAAGTACTACTATAAATCTTTTTGTCGTTCTACTTCAAAAGTGTTGTTCGTTGAAAAACAATTTACTTCTAACATAGGTAAATATAAATTTGTTGGTATTATTGATAGAATTGATGAATATAAAAATAATATATACGAAATTATAGATTATAAAACTCATATGAATATATGGAGTCAAAGCAAAGTGGATGATGATTTGCAGTTGAGTTTGTATGCATATGCATGTAAGAATGTTTTAAATCTAAACCCTAAGAGGATAGCAATATATTTTTTATCTAAAAATATAAAAATTTATACTAGTAGAACAGATAATTCTATTTACAAAGCTGTTAAATTATCTTTAGAAATCGCAGAAAATGTTAATACTGAACATTTTGTTCCTAATATCAAAAAATGCAATTTTTGTGGGTTACAATCTAAATGTAAATATTCAAAAAGTAAATAAAAGAGGGTCATAACAATGAGATCATTAATAGTTGTTAAATTTGGAGGTAGTGTAGTTAATGATTTATATACTAGAAAAAAATTTATCAAAGAAATATCTTATGTTTCTAAGGAACAGAATATTATCTTAGTACATGGTGGTGGCCTTGAAATTACTAATTTGCTAAATACTTTCTCGTTAAAAAGTCAATTTGTCAATGGATTAAGATATACAGACAAAGATACAATAAGTATTGTTGAAATGGCTTTAAGTGGTAAAGTTAATAGAGATTTAACTACAGATTTATTACAACGTGGTATTAAAGCTGTTGGTATGTCTGGTAAAGATGGGAATAGTGTAATTTGTAGGCAAATAAAAAAACTAGGTTATGTTGGAATGCCAAAAACATGTAATAAAGAATTAATAGAAATATTAATAAACAACCATTTTATTCCTGTTATAGCTTCAATTGCAAATAACAGTAGTGGATGTGTATTAAATGTTAATGCAGATACATTAGCGGCTTTTTTAGCAATATCATTTCAGGCTAAAAAATTAGTGTATTTAACTGATGTTGATGGAGTAGTTGATCAATCAGGAAAAATAATTCAAACACTTCATACTAAAAGAATAAATAAATTAATTAATGATAAAATTATTAAAAAAGGAATGATACCAAAAGTAAGAAGTTGTGTTCAATCTGTAAAAAAAGGGGTTGAAGAAGTATGGATTATTGGCAATAAAAGTGGAATACGAAAACTAAAAGGAACAGTAATAAAGAAATGAATATAGAACTTAAAGATATACATAATATAGAAAATAAATATTTTATGCAAACATATAAAAGAAGTGATTTAATTATAAAAAAAGCTAAAAATCAATTTATATGGGATATATATAATAAACGTTATTTAGATTTTACAGCTGGAATAAGTGTATGTAATTTAGGACATTGTAATGAGTTAATTATAGAAGCTATAAAAGAGCAATTAAATTACTTTGTGCACATTTCTAATTTATATTATGCTCCCATACAAATGCAATTTGGCAAAAAAATTATTGATAACACAACTGTATTTAAAAATTCTAAAATATTTCTTTCCAATTCTGGAGCCGAAGCAAATGAATGTGCAATAAAACTTGCTAGAAAATGGGGTTTTATAAATAAAAATAAAGTAGGAAATAGATATGAAATAATATGTTTTAAGAATTCATTTCATGGAAGAACTATGGCTACTATTTCTGCTACAGGCCAAAATAAATTTCACAATTATTTGCTTCCTTTACAAGAAAAATTTATTTTTGCTGAACATAATAATATTGATTCTGTATATCAAGCACTTAATAAGCGTACTGTTGCTATCATGATAGAACCAATACAAGGCGAAGGAGGTGTCATACCATTTAATAATACTTTTTTACATGAATTACGAAATATTTGTGATAATAAGAACCTTCTTTTAATTTTCGATGAAATACAATGTGCTGTTGGACGTACAGGGAAGTTTTATGCATTTGAAAACTTTAATGTGACGCCAGATATTATTACGTTGGCTAAAGCATTAGCTAACGGATTGCCCTTGGGAGCTACAATTGCTACATCTAAATGTGCTGAGGCATTTATCTATGGAGATCACGGATCAACTTTTGGTGGTAATCCTGTATCTTGTGCAGCTGGTCTTGCAGTACTCAATATTATCAACAATGAATTGTTAAACAATGTTTGTATTGTCTCACAATATCTGAATCAGAAGCTTCATAATCTAAAAAAAGAATATTCAATTATCAAAGATATTAGAGGAATTGGTCTTATGATTGGGATAGAACTATCAATAGATGATGGTCAAGATATTATGAAGTACTGTCTTGGTAATGGGTTACTTGTAACTTGTACTCATAATAATGTTATAAGATTATTACCTCCACTTATAATCACACAAGCTGATGTAGACTTTGCTATAACAATTATGGAGGCAGCATTTAAATGGAAAACAAAAATGATGTTAAAAAGGTAGTAATGGCTTACTCTGGTGGGCTAGATACTTCTGTTGCACTATGTTGGCTTAAAGAACATTATCATTGTGAAGTTATTGCATGTTGTATTAATGTAGGGCAAGGAGATGAAGAATTAAAAAATTTAGATGAAAAAGCACAAAAAACAGGAGCATCAAAAACTTATATAATTGATGCTAGACAAGAATTTATCATAGATTATATTTATCCTGCGATTAAAGCTAATGCTATTTATGAAGATAAATACCTTCTTGGTACAGCGCTTGCTAGGCCTATAATAGCTGCCAAAATAATAGATATAGTTAAAAAAGAAAATGCTGATGCGGTTTGTCATGGGGCAACTGGGAAAGGTAATGATCAAGTACGTTTTGAACTTGCTTTTAAAGCGTTAATGCCTAATATAAAAATCATTGCTATTTGGAGAGAATGGGAAATAAAATCAAGAGCCGAGGCTATTCAATATGCAAAAAAAAGAAATATACTTATTTCAGTAACAAAAGATAAACCATATTCTTCTGATGCAAACATATGGCATATATCTTATGAGGGAGGGAATTTAGAAGACTTAAATAATAGTTATGATAATGCAATGTTCAAATTAACAATGTCAGTTGAACTAGCTTCTACAACTCCATCATATGTATCAATAGAATTTGAAAGAGGAATACCAGTTGCAATTAATGATAAACGTATGTCTCCTATAAACCTCATCACAACATTAAATAAACTTGCAGGCTCTAATGGAGTAGGTAGAATTGATATAATTGAAAATCGTTTGGTTGGAATCAAATCACGAGGCGTCTATGAAGCTCCTGCTGCAACAGTATTATATTTTGCTCATAAGGAGATAGAATCTATATCTATAGACAGAGACACGTTACATTTTAAACAATTGATTTCTAACAAATATGCTGAAATTATATATTATGGTTTATGGTTTTCTCCATTAAGAGAAGCTCTTGAAGCATTTATTAATTCAACTCAAAAGTATGTTACTGGGAAGATAGTATTGAAACTTTATAAAGGAATAATAGAACCTATATCTAGAGAATCAAAATATTCTTTATATAATAAAAATCTTGCTACGTTTGAAGAAGATAAAGTATATAACCATAGAGATGCTGAAGGCTTTATTAATATCTTTGGCTTGACAACAAAATGTCAAGCCTTATTAAAAGATAATAGGAGGAAATAATATACAAGTGTTTTGCGATAATAATAATTATAATATAAATCTGCCATTTAACTTAATTCATCAAGGTAAAGTTAGAAATATATATGATTTGGTAGATAATTATCTAATTGTAGCATCAGATAGAATATCAGCATTTGACTATGTACTTCCAACCTTAATTTTAAACAAAGGGAAAGTTTTGCATCAATTGTCTATGTTTTGGTTTAATATGACAAAGTCAATAATAGAAAATCACATTGTTACAGGTGATTTTAATACTTTCCCACAAAATCTAAAAAAATATTCTTATTTATGTGGAAGATCAATGATAGTAAAAAAAGCTACAAGAATTAATATTGAATGTATAGTTAGAGGGTATATTTCTGGTTCAGGCTGGTCAGAATATTGTAAAACAGGTAAAATATGCAATATAGCTTTAGATAAGAACCTCAAGGAATCATCTAAATTGCAATATCCTATTTTTACTCCATCTACAAAAGAAGAAACTGGACAGCATGATAAAAATATTTCTTTTGCTGATATGATCAATATCTTAGGACAAGAAGTAGCATATAAATTAAAAAATACGTCAATTGAATTATATAATAAAATAAGTCAATATACTTTATCTAAAGGGCTTATTTTAGCTGATACAAAATTTGAATATGGAGTATATAATAATAATATCATATTAATAGATGAGATATTTACTCCAGATTCATCACGATTTTGGGAAATTGATAAATATCAAGAAGGGAAATCTCAAGATAGTTTAGATAAACAATATGTTCGAAATTATCTTGAATATATTAAGTGGAACAAAGAACCACCTATACCAAAATTGCCTGATTCTATTGTCAAGCAAACTATTATGAAATATATAGACGTATATGAAAAATTAACTGGATGCAAATTTAATTATGTTTAAAATAGAAGTATATACAAAGATAAATTTTAGAAATTCATATGCAGAACATATTCTTTTTGATATTAATACTACTGGATTAGCTTTAATAGATAAACTTTATAGTTCGTATTTATACGCTATTGATGGTAATTTGACCATTAGACAGATTAATATTATAGCCACTGAGTTATTAATTGATAAGATAACAGAAGGATATTACTGTAAAAATAATAATTTGACAGAAAATGAATTTAGTTTTAATAAAACTGATCATAGTATCTTTTGTATAGAAATTTGGTATAAAAATGGAGTAACTGATACAGTGGCTGAAACTGTTACAAAAGCTGTTAAAGATTTAGGTATTATGAACAAAATTAGTGTTAAAAGAGGATATAAATATTACTTATATAGTCATAGACAAATATTACAAGAAACTGTAAAAATTATAGTAAGTACGTGTTTATGTAATGTCTTAATTCAAGATTATATAATAAAACAACATAAATGATTAAAAAAAATATTGTTACAACTATAGACTTGTTGAATTTATCTAATGATGAGTTAGTAAATTTTAGTCAAACAAATGTTCTTTCTTTGTCATTAGAAGAAATGCAAGCTATTCAAAAACATTTTAAACAACTTAATAGAAATCCTACTGATATTGAACTTGAAACCATTGCTCAAACATGGAGTGAACACTGTAAACATAAAACTTTAACTGGGATAGTAGAGTATACTGAATTAATACCTAGAAATAATTCTAATTCTCATTATCATACAACTAAGTTCACTTATAACAATTTATTAAAAGAAACTATTTTTAAAGCTGCAATAGAACTAAATAAACAGTGGTGTTTATCTATATTTAATGATAATGCTGGTATTATTGAATTTGATTCTAACTATGGTGTTGCATTTAAAGTTGAAACACACAATCATCCATCAGCTCTTGAACCTTATGGAGGAGCTTCAACAGGAATAGGAGGTGTAATACGAGATATTTTGGGAGTTGGATTAGGGGCTAAACCATTAGCCAATACAGATGTGTTATGCTTTGGATCTCCACATGCTGAAGCTTTATCAATAGGGATGCATAGTCCAAAAAGAATAATGAAAGGTGTTATATCTGGAATAAGAGATTATGGCAATAGGATGGGCATTCCTACTGTTAATGGTGCTGTTTATTTTAATGATGGATATATAGCCAACCCACTTGTATATTGTGGGTGTATGGGAATCATTCCAAAAAATAAAATTTATAAAAAAGTATGTCCAGGAGATTTGATACTGTTAATTGGAGGGAAAACAGGTAGAGATGGGATACACGGAGCTACTTTCTCTTCTATACAGTTAGATCAGAACACTGATATTAATGCTGTACAAATAGGCAATCCAATTATTGAAAAAAAAATATTAGATACAATGTTAAAAGCTAGAGATTTAAATCTATATAGTTCAGTTACAGATTGCGGGGCAGGCGGTTTATCAAGTGCTATTGGAGAACTTGGCGAACATATTGGAGCTATTGTGAATCTTGATACAATTCCTTTAAAGTATTCTGGATTAAAACCATGGGAAATTTGGATTTCAGAAGCTCAAGAAAGGATGGTACTTGTAGTTCCTGAAAAAAATAAAAATAAAATTAAGAAAATATTTGAAGAAGAAGATGTAGATGCTGTTTTCATAGGTATGTTTAAACAAGATAAAAAACTTACTTTAACTTATGATGGAGAGATTATCGCTGATTTAGATATGATGTTTCTACATAATGGTATTCCAAAACCTAAAATATCAGCAAGCTATCAAATCAAATTAGATACTATTCAACCATCATTAGAGATGACAAATGTAGAAATTATTCAAACAGTTCAATTATTACTTTCAAATATTAATTGTTGTTCTAGAGAATGGCTTGTTCACCAATATGATTATGAAGTACAGGGTCACACAATTATAAAACCATTAACTATTGGTAAAAATTTTAAGCTTTGTGGACATAGTGACGCTACTGTGATCTTCCCATATACAATCGTAAAAGAAACTAAAAAGTGTATAGTTTTATCTTGTGGGTTATCTCCACAATATGGTTATAACGATGTTTATCATATGGCTGCAAGTTCAATAGAAGAAAGTCTCAGAAATGCAGTTGCTGTTGGAGGAAATATCAATAAAATGGCTTTGTTAGATAATTTTTGTTGGGGAAACCCTAATAATTGTAACACACTTGGAAGTTTAGTACGTGCAACAAAAGCTTGTTATGACATGTCAAAACAGTTTAGTGTTCCATTTATATCTGGGAAGGATAGTTTAAATAATGAATATTTTATAAATAATAAGCAATATTCAATTCCACCAGCACTGTTAATATCTGCCATGGGAATAATAGATGATGTTAATAATACTGTAACAATGTCATTAAAACAACATGGAAATAAACTATTTTTATTAGGTTTGACAAGGAATGAACTTGGTGGATCTATGTTATTTAATGTAAGGAAACTAAGTGGTGGTATTGTTCCAAGAGTTTATCCTAAAGAATCTAAAATTATTATGCAAAAACTTTATGAAGCAATGAGTAAAAAACTCATAAAGTCATGTCATGATTGTGCTGAAGGTGGTTTACTAATATCACTTATTGAAATGACATTTTCCTCACAACATCTAGGAGTGAATGTTGATATAGATGCTATTGGAACTGAAAATAATTCAATGACAGCTAGTGAAATATTATTTTCAGAATCTAATGGGAGATTTATTGTTGAAGTAGATTATAATAACGAACTTCAATTTAAAAATATTTTTAAAGATATTATACACTGTTATGAAATTGGCTATATTAATAATAAGCATAGTATTATTATTGAAAGCAAAAAGCATAAAATAAGTATTAATGAAAATGTTACGGGGTTATTTAAAATATGGCAAAATGCTATAAGTTGGTAATTTATTTATGATTAACACTAAAGTGAAAGTATTAATTTTAAGAGTTGCTGGCACTAATTGTGAATATGAAACAAAGTTTGCTTTTGAACTTTGTGGAGCTCATGTGGATTGTTTACATATTAATAAGCTTATAGTTACAAAAACTAAAATGTTTGAGTACGACATTTTAGTTTTGCCTGGTGGTTTTTCTTATGGAGATGATATATCATCTGGCAAAGTATTAGCAAATGAATTAAAAAACATATTAGGAGATCAAATAAGAAAATTTGCATTAAGTGGAAAGCCAATTATAGGTATATGTAATGGTTTTCAAGTATTGGTAAAAATGGGCTTACTGCCATATTCAGATAGATGTGACCAAGTGTCTACTTTATATTATAATGATTCTGGCCAATTTGAATGTCGCTGGATTTATTTACGAATAGAGCAAGAATCTAATTGTATATGGACTAAAAATTTACCTAATATAATAACTTTGCCTGTAGCACATGGTGAAGGTAAATTCATTCCTATAAATATACAACTCATAGATGATTTAAATATAAATCATCAGGTTGTTTTGAGATATTCTTCACAAGATGGTAATATTCCAGATTATCCTTTAAATCCAAATGGCTCAATAAGCAGAATAGCTGGTATATGTAACAAACAAGGAAATGTTTTTGGCTTGATGCCACATCCTGAAAGATACGTTTTAGCTTTACAACATCCTGTACGTAATAATGTTAAGGAAGAATATGGATATGGTAAAATTGTTTTTCAAAATGCTGTTAATTTTTGTAAATAAAAATTATAAATTTGAATAATAATTTTAATGCATTAATTGTTTATAAAATTGAATCTAATGGAGATGTCTTATGGTAAATATTACAATGAAAATGTTATTAGAAGCTGGAGTTCATTTTGGACATCAAACTCGAAAATGGAACCCAAAAATGAAGAAATATATTTTTGGGACTAGAAGTAAAATACATATAATTGATTTACAACAAACTTTAAAAGAATTAAGAAAGAATTATAAAGTTGTTAAAAATTTGATACTAGAAGGTAAAGATATTTTATTTATAGGAACAAAAAAACAAGCACAATTTGCTATCAGAGAAGAAGCTTCACGTTGTGGTGCACATTTTGTTTCAAAAAGATGGCTTGGTGGTACACTAACAAATTTTGATACATTAAAGAAATCACTTGCAAAATATAGAGATATGGAAATCTTAAAACAAAGCAATATATTTTCAATGCTTTCTAAAAAAGAGCGTTTACAAATTGAAAAAGAGTTAGTACGTCTTGATAAATCTTTAGAAGGTCTTAAAAATATGTATGCTTTACCTGGTTTAATTTTTGTTGTAGATCCTAATGAAGAAATTATTGCAATTTCAGAAGCTAAAAAATTACAAATTCCAATAATTGCAGTTTGTGATACTAATTGTGATCCTGATTTAATTGATTATCCTATACCAGGGAATGATGATGCTATAAGGGCTGTAAAACTTTTTTGTTCAACAATTGCAGATGCAGTTTTAGAAGGTAAGTATCTTATTGATAAAAATGATAATATAAAAAGCAAGAGTGATAGTACTATAAATTCAGAAAGTAATAACACTATAGAGGAGCCTAATATAAATAATGTCAACTGAATTAATAATTAAACTTAGACAAATGACAGGAGCAGGCATTATGGCTTGCAAACTTTCATTACAACAATCAAATAATAATTTAGATAAAGCATGTCAATTGCTAAGAAAAAAAGGTCTGACGGGATCTATAAAAAAAATTAATAGAGTTACAAATAATGGAATTATTTATTCCTATATACATAATAATAATAGCTTAGGCGTTCTTGTTGAAGTTAATTGTGAGACCGACTTTGTTGCTAGGAACGAATCCTTTATTAACTTTGTCAAAGAAATTGCTATGCAAATTGCTGCTATGAATCCGATTTATATATCACGACAACAAATACCATTGAAAGTAATAGAATCAGAAAAACAAATATATTATGATCAACTGACAACAAGCAAAATTAATAAAGATATATGGGAACAAATTATTAATGGGAAGTTGGAAAAGTTTTATAGTCAAGTATGTTTGTATGATCAAATTTATATTAGAGATAATAATAAAACTTTAACAATAAAAAATTTACTATTAAATTCAATTTCTACATTAGGAGAAAATATTTCTGTAAAAAGGTTTTCACGATTCTGTATTGGAGAAGATTAAAGTATTATGGCATTAAAAAGAGTACTGTTAAAACTATCAGGGGAAGCACTGTCAAATAATTTGTCTCTAATAAGTACATCTAGTTTATTCCGAACTGTTAATGAAATTAAGCTTGCAACTGCATGTAAAGTACAATTAGCAATAGTAATAGGAGCAGGAAATATTTGGCGCGGGGCTGATAAATTTATTGATAGAGTAACTGCTGATAAAATGGGAATGATTGCCACTGTAATGAATGCCTTAGCTCTTAATGATTCATTATCTAAAATAGGAATAAAATCCAAAATTTTTTCAGCAAATGGAGTTAGTGGGTTCGTTGAAGATTTTCAATATGACAAGGTTATTAAACATCTGGAGCATGGTTATATTGTGATTTTTGCAGGAGGAACAGGCAATCCATTTTTTACTACAGATACTACAGCAGCTTTAAGAGCAGCAGAAATAAAAGCTGATCTTTTACTTAAAGCTACAAGAGTTGATGGAGTATATGATACAGATCCAAAAAAAAATAGTAATGCTATCAGATTCGATTATTTAACTTTTAAAGAAGCATTAAATAAAAGACTTGAGATAATGGATGCTGAAGCTTTTTCTTTATGTATGCAAACAAATATATCAGTTATAGTATTTAATTTTTATGAAGATGGCAATTTGCAAAGAATAGTAAGTGGAAAGAAAATAGGAACATTGGTGGAGGCATAACTAAATTATAATGCAAAACAAATCTTTATTATTACAAACAGAAGTAAATATGCAAAAAATTTTAACAAGATTTAAGGACGAGTTATTTTCAATAAAAACTGGACGAGCTAGTACTGCTCTTGTAAATGGGATAAAAGTCAAACTTCATGATTCATTTGTCCCAATAAGAAATCTTGCTACTATTAATGTTACAAATATAACTACAATAGAAATTATACCTTGGGATCTATCTTATTTAAATCAAATAGAAAAAGCTATACTAACGTCTGGTTTTGTGCCGTTAAAAGCAAATAAAATTATTCGTATTTGTATATCTAAATTAACTGAGGAAGGAAGAAAAGAGTTAATAAAAAAAATAAATAAAATAGGTGAATCATTTAAAATAATGATAAGAAATGAAAGAAGAGCAATACTTGATAATATAAAAAAACTAGAAAAAAATAAACTTGTCACAAGAGATGAGAAAAAACAATATGAAATAGACACACAAAAACTTACTGAGCATTATATAAACGAAATTAACAAGAAAAGCAATATTAAAGAAAAAGAAATATTAACATTATAAAAATTATTTTGGAGGTTTTTAAGTGAACAATATATATACAATAGATGCAAATATTTGTGCTGGTTGTGGACTTTGTGCTAGTAATTGTCAATTTATGGCCATTACTCAAGATCAAAATGAAGGTCAATTTATTATTAATAGTAATCTATGCACAGGTTGTGGTAGCTGTGCTACAACCTGTCCTGTAAATGCTATTACAGTAAAAAAATAAAAGGAGTTTTTATTTTTGTTGATACCTTGGCATGTAGCTATTATAATGGATGGTAATGGAAGATGGGCAGTTAAACAGTCTTTGCCAAGGATATGGGGACATAAACGTGGAATTGAAACTGTAAAAACTATTGTACAAGTTGCAGATACGATAGGAATTAAAATATTAACTTTATATGCATTTTCAACAGAAAACTGGAAAAGACCAAAAATTGAAATAGATTCATTACTTTCTCTTCTTGTACAGTTTTTAAAAAATGAAACTAATAAATTTATCAAAGCTGGTATACGTTTACGCATACTAGGAGATTTATCAAAATTTCCTCAAGAAATTAGAGATGAACTTAACAAAGTTTGTATGTTCATGGCTAAAAACACACGATTTGAACTTAATATAGCTTTAAACTATGGAGCACGGCAAGAATTAGTACATGCTTTTAAAGAAATGTTAAAACATGGAATAAAGAATCCTACAGAGCAAACAATATCATCTTTTTTATACACTGCAGGACAACCTGATCCAGATTTGCTTATTAGAACATCTGGAGAGTTACGAATATCAAATTTTCTTCTTTGGCAAATTGCGTATTCTGAAATATATGTTACTGACACATTATGGCCAGATTTTACTGAAAATGATTTGAGAATTGCAATTTCAGAATTTCAAAAAAGAGAAAGGCGTTTCGGTGGAGTTAACAAATAAATGAGTATAGATATAAAAAATTTTGTAATTAGAACATTAGTTGCCTCTATAGGAATACCTGTAATTGTTACATGTATATATTATGGCCATATAGTATTTAGTGTGATGATGATTGTTATATCTGTTTTATGTGTTTATGAATATTTTACTATGATAAGAAAATATCATATACATAAGAACATATCAATGATAATGGCTGTGTTATTTTCTGTATTATTAAATTACAATAAATTTAATATCAATAAAAATATATTGCTATATACTATGTTAATGATGTTGATTCTTTTTAGTATTGAAATATTTAATGGAGTAGTTACATCCTCGATAGTCAGAATTTCATTGTCATTTTTTGGTATATTTTTTATTCCCATGACTCTAATGCATCTTGTCTATATTAGAACTTTGCCTCATGGAATGGAAATTACTTTTTTTATTATTATAGTTACATGGATTGTAGATACTGCAGCCTATATAATAGGCTCATTATTCGGCATACATAAACTCACACAAAACATTAGTCCTAGAAAAACATTAGAAGGTTCCATAGTAGGATGTATATTAGGAGTGTTAATATCAATATTGTTTAGAACACTACTGATGCAACAAATTTTAACTATGAGTATGACACTGATATTAGGGTGCACTATATCTATCATAGGGCAATTTTCTGATTTAGCAGAATCTATGATTAAAAGAGACAGTGGTATTAAAGATTCCAGTTGTTTAATACCTGGTCATGGTGGTGTATTTGACAGATTTGATTCATATATATTTGTTGCTCCTACTGTATACTATATTTTAAGCCTTTGTTATAAATTATAAATTTTCTATAAGGGTGCAAAATGAAATATAATATTATGAGTAAGGAATGCCAATTTTATCATATTTTTTGAAGAAAGATTCAACATTACAGACGTGTAGCAATGAATCTTGTTAAGTCAAAGTCAGGTGTAGAAATTATTTCTTGACCTGCTTTTGTTTAGAAGTATAAGGTAACATAAAATTGAAAAAATTCACAGATGAAATTATCTAAACCTATAGCTACAAATTTTAGTCTTACTTTTGTAAAAGTACAACGTAAAATTGGTATCTTATTTTAAAATGGTAAAATTATATAGAATTAAAACTGATAAATGTATAAATTAATTAAAGGATTATAAAGTGAAAATTTATTTAACACAGAAAGGAAGAGATAAACTTATTGAAGAATTGGAAATGCTTAAAAAAAGAAAAGAAACATTAAAAGAAGAAATCGCAAAAGCTAGAGAATTTGGCGATATAAGAGAAAATGCAGAATACCATGCATCAAAAGAAACACTATCAAATATTATTAATAGACTTGATGTTGTAGAAAATAAGATCAGAGGTGCAGAAATTCTTGAAAGTAAAAATGTTGATATTAGTGCAGTACATATTGGTGTAAATGTAACTATTCAAGATGAAAATAATAATACATATAAATATACCATTGTTGATTCTGAGGAAGCAGATCCTACTATAAATAAAATATCTATAGACTCTCCTTTAACAAATGGACTTTTAGATCATAAAATTGGAGATATTTGTACAGTAATTGTGCCTATTGGCACAATTAAATTTAAAATCCTTAAAATAGAACCTGCGACATTAAATTAAATTATTATTAAATTGTAGGAGGTTATATAATTTTGTTTTTCTCTCAGTTGTTTATTCCAATACAAAAAGATATTACATCAGATGTAGAATCAGTTTCTACAAAATTGATGTTAAAATCTGGTATGATACGTCAAGTGGCATCTGGCTTATATGAATTTTTACCATTAGGAGTTAGAGTATTACGAAAAGTAATAAATTTAATAAGATATGAAATGGAATCCATAGGTGGACAAGAAGTTATACTTCCTTTACTTATTCCAAAACATTTACTTGTAGAAACAAATAGATGGAATAATTATGGAAAAGAACTTTTTAAATTAAAAGATCGTAAACAATCTGAATTTTGTCTTGTACCAACTGCAGAAGAATTAATACTTGATATGCTCAAAAATAAATATATTACTTACAAACACTTACCTATGATGTTTTATCAATTTGGTTTAAAGTTTAGAGACGAATTACGACCAAGATTTGGATTATTAAGATCAAGAGAATTTTTAATGAAAGATGCGTATTCATTTCACGATAGTGAATCAGATCTAAATAAATATTATCAAATAATTGTTGCTTCTTACACAAAACTATTTACTAATTTTAAACTTAACTTTAAAATTGTCAATGCTTCATCTGGCAAAATAGGCGGTACATTTTCAAATGAATTTATAGCAATATCAAATACTGGTGAAGAAGAAATAGCATGGTGTAATTGTGGCTATAGTGTAACCATAGATATGGTTACATGTTTACAGCTCAAAGACAATGATGAAGAATTACTAGAAAGAGAAGAAGTATTAATTGTAAATAACAATACTATTGCTGACATAGTAAAATCATTTCATATACCTATCAAAAAATTTATTAAAGTTACAATTTATATTACTAATAACAAGCCTATAATTGTATTAGTCAGAGGAGATCATGAAATAAATGAAACTAAATTAAAAAAAGTATTGAAAACAAATAATATACTTCTTGCTAATATACAAACTATAAAAAATTTGAACTTGGCAATAGGCTTCTTAGGACCAGTTGGACTAAGTAATATAAAAATCATAGCTGATTTATCAGTAATAGAAATAAAAAATGCTATATCTGGTGCTAATAAAGATAATTATTATATAAAAAATATAAACTATATAAGAGATTATAATGTTGATATAATAGCTGATATAAGGAAATTTACTGAGCACGATCTATGTCCTCAATGTCAACAATATAAACTACATACTTCAAAAGGTATTGAAATTGGACATACTTTCAAATTAGGAACACACTATTCTAAACTTATGAATGGAACATATATAAATCATAATGGTATAAATAGTTTTTTATTAATGGGATGTTATGGTATAGGAATTACAAGGATTATTATGGCTGTAATAGAACAATATCATGATAAAGATGGTATAATATGGCCTGACAGTATAGCTCCATTTCAAGTAATAATAATTCCAATCAATCATAATAATACTCTTGTTGTAAATAAAACAATAAAATGTATATATGACCAACTTTGTAAAGAAAAATTAGATGTTTTAATTGATGATAGAAAAGACATAAGTATTTCAAATAGACTCAAAGATTCTGATTTAATGGGAATACCTTACAGGATTATAATTAATGCAAAATATATAACGCAACAGCTGGTTGAGCTTAGAGTTAGAAGACAACATATAAACAATGTTCAAATGGTACATATAAATACAATAACTAATAATATATTAAATAGTTTGGAAAAAGATAAACAAGTTAAGTAAACAACTATTATATTTTATTTGCAAGGAGGACATTAAATGAGTGTAAATAATTATGATATTATTATTATAGGGTCAGGGCCTAGTGGTTACAATGCAGCCGTGCGAGCATCTCAAATTGGAGCAAAGGTAGCTCTTATCGAGAAGTCCTTGGTTGGTGGAGTTTGCTTAAATCATGGATGTATTCCTACTAAATTTTTATGGACAGTATTAAAAAGAAAGATAGAAATTAAAAAGGCTTATGAGTATGCTTTAAATGTTAACATCAGTCCAATTAATTTTAAGAATATAGTTAAAATTAAAAATAAAAATATAGATAATATTAGAAAGGGGATGATAAAAGTAATACTATCATATAATATAGATTTAATTTATGCTACAGCTTCATTGATCAATAAAAACACTATAATGATCGTAGAAAATGATAAAAGGTTGACATATGAACTACATGCTGAGAAAATCATTATAGCTACAGGGACTCAACCAAAGCCACTAACAGATTTATTAATATATGATGGCAGTAAAATAATTAATTCTAATGATATTTTAAATATCGATGAACTTCCTAACAATATGCTCATAATTGGTGGTGGTCCAATAGGGATAGAAATGGCAACTATCTTCTCAGGCTTTGGTTGTAATGTTACTTTACTTGAATATGAAAATTATTTATTATCTAAAGAGGACATAGAAATTTCAGAATCAATAAAAAAAAATTTAATGAGACAAGGGGTTACAGTGATTAATAATTGTTATAACAAAATAGATCAAGAAGTTAGTAAAAAAAAATATGACAAGATATTAGTAACTGTAGGTAGACAACCAAATAATAATTTAAAATTAGAAAATATAGGAATTAAAATCAATAAGTTAGGCTTTATAGAGGTTGATGAATTTTGCCAAACAAATATTAAAAATATTTACGCGGTTGGAGATATTACAGGTAAACATTTACTTGCTTACACTGCACAAAATGATGGAATTATTGCTGCTATCAATGCAGTAACAGGCAACTGCGTTACAATTGACAACTCGATAATTCCATTAGTTGTGTTTTCTATGCCACAGAGTGCTTCAGTTAAAATATCAGGTTTTTCACAGTACAAAGATGTAAGCCTTGGTAAATTTCCATTTACTGCTAGTGTTAGAGCTATTTTAGATTCTGAACGTATAGGTTTTGTTAAATGTGCAGTTGATAAGTTTAGCAAAAAGCCATTAGCATTTTGGATATTTGGAGAGCATGCTGATGAAATTATAAATGTAGCTTCTCAAATACTTAAAAGTGGAATAAAACATATTCAAAGAGAAACAATTTTTCATCCTTCTCTCAGTGAAACTTTGTTAAATGCCTATGAAGATGCGTTTTCAAAATGTACTGAACTCACAAAAAAAATTAACAAAATAGAAGTACAACAATGAAAAAAACATGTTTATATAATGAACACGAAAAACTTGGAGCAAAATTCATCAATTTTCATGAATGGTTAATGCCTATACAATATACTTCAATTATTAATGAACATAATTCTGTAAGGGAAAATGTTGGAATGTTTGATATATCTCATATGGGAACATTTATAATATCTGGGAAAGATGCTGAACATTTTATAAATTATGTCACACTCGGAAATATTATCAATTTACCTATTGGTAAAGCTAAATATTCAATGATATTAAATATGCATGGTGGCATTAAAGATGACATTATAGTATATAAATATAAAACACAAGAATATATGGTTGTTGTAAATTCTGGAAATATCAGTAAAGTTTTCACATGGTTACATGAACAGTATAATTATAATAAACATATCTATACTGATGTTAGAATATACAATATAAGCAATATGATTTGTTTAATTTCCATTCAGGGGCCTTTATGTATAGACAAATTGCAATTTCTTACTAAAACTAATATTAAAAAGATTAAGTATTTCTCAATAGTAGATATTCAATTGAATAACTTAAATTCAACTTTTTGTAAAATTGCTAGAACAGGATATACAGGCGAAGATGGATTTGAAATTTTTATATCAAATAAAAATGCAATACAACTTTGGAGAAAGTTACTTAAATTATCTATTCCTCCATGTGGCCTTGGTAGTAGAAATACATTACGACTTGAATCCTGTATGCCACTATATGGCAATGAACTTCATGAAAATATAGATCCTATCAGCCTTGGATTTAATAGTATAATCAATTGGGATGCTACTTTTGTTGGAAAAGATACACTATTGAATATTAAGAATAATTGTTCAAGAAAGTTAATTAAATTTGAGTGTGTCTTAGGCATAGCAAGAGAAATGGACAAAGTTTGTATACAAGATACTATTGTTGGTTATGTTACTAGTGGAGCATTTTCTCCTACATTAAAAAAAGCAATAGGTTTGGCATTAATCAACGTTGATGTTATAAGTAATAATCTTACAATTAAAATTCATGGTAGAAACAGACCAATTAAAGTAATTGACAATAAATTTTATATTAAGTGTACAAAATAATATTTTGTTAAATTGTAGAAGTATTTTTTATTACTACGTTAAAAATACCTGATGTTGTTGAGTGTGATTGAGCCATGTCAGTTATAATATAGTTGTCAGTAAGAGCTTTATTATTACCTATTTGTACTGCTGATCTAGTTAAGCCTATATTATATTTAATAAAACGTGCTTTCTTTATTATATTTAGAGCCATTAATTCTTTAGCGCGTTTATTTATACTGTCTGTGTTGACTTTATTTGGAAATAATGAGGCTTGTGTTATATGTCGATCAGAATATTTAAAAATATTAAGTTTTGCAAATTTAATGTTATCTATGAAGTTACATGTTTCATTGTGATGTTGATTAGTTTCTCCAGGAAAACCTGTTATAATATCAGTTGTTAAAGTTAAATCTGGAATTTTATTAAAAATACTATTTATTCTTACTATAAAGTCTTTTGTAGAATATTGTCTATTCATGGCTTTTAAAATATCATTACTACCAGATTGTAATGGAATATGTAGATGCCTACATATTTTAGTAGGATAATTCAACATAATTTTAGCTATTGTATTGTTAAGTGCATTTAACTCTATAGATGAAATACGTACTCTAAAATCCATAGGAATGTTAACAAGTTTTTCTAATAAATTTGATAATCCATATTTATATTTCCCTATATTAATACCAGTTAATACTATTTCGCAATATCCATGTGCTAATAAGTTTTTAACTTCTGATACTACTGTTTCTTGATTTTTACTATATAAGACATTTCTTATATATGGTATAATACAATAACTACAGAAATTTGTACATCCATCTTGTATTTTTACAAAAGCTCTTGAATGAGCATCGAAAGATGAAATTGTAAAAGTATTAAAAAGTTTAGTTTTATCTGTTATAATGTTAACATTATTAAATAAAGTTTTGAAATGAATATTATTATTTTGACTAAGACATCCAGTAAGTATTATTTTAGCTTGATGAAAAGTTTTGGTTAGTTTTTTTAATAAACATATACATTTTTTATCAGCTTGTTCAGTTACAGTACAAGAGTTTATAATAATTAAATTAGCTTTTTCAACTTGCCATGTTCGTTTAAAATTATTTTTTTTTAAGTTTTCAGATATTAATTGTGATTCATATTGATTTACTTTACAACCAAAAGTGTATATATAATAATACTTATTTATTTTCATATAACTATTATATATAATTTGTCAATTATATATTAATAGTAGATTCAATTATGTAGCTTAATGCTATAATTTATAAAGATAAGAGAGATATAAAATGCATAAAATTGTTTTAATTAGACATGGAGAAAGTATTTGGAATAAGGAAAATAAATTTACTGGCTGGACAGATGTTGATTTATCAAAACAAGGACATGAGGAAAGTATTTTAGCTGGTAAAAAATTACAAGCCAATGGTTTCACTTTTGACATTGCCTATGTATCATTATTAAAAAGAGCTGTCAAGACACTATGGAATATACTCAATGTAATGGATTTATTGTGGATACCTGTTATAAAAGATTGGAGATTAAACGAAAGGCATTATGGAGCTTTACAAGGCTTAAATAAGACTGAAATAGCAAAAAAATATGGTGATAAACAAGTACAAATATGGCGTAGAAGTTACAATATAGCTCCACCACCTATAACTAAAGATGATATTAGATATCCTGGAAAAGATGTAAAATATTCTAATATACAAAATGATAAAATACCTTTAACTGAATGTTTAAAAGATACAGTAGCAAGAGTGATTCCATTTTGGAAAAAAAACATTATACCGCAACTACAAGCTGGTAAAAATATTATTATTGTTGCTCATGGCAACAGTTTAAGAGCATTGATAAAATATTTAAATAGCATAAGTGATAATGATATAGTAAATTTAAATATTCCAACTGCAAGTCCTATTATCTATAATTTTAATAACAGTTTACAAGTTATTAAAACTTATAGTATGGTATAATATTAATGTATATGTTTTTATGTTATATTTATTATCTTTGATAATTTTTATAATTATTTCTAAAACTAAAAACATAGTAATTTGCAAGTCATAGCTAATATAGTTTTTTATTTTATTTTATTTATAATAAAGAGAGGAACAATTTATACATATGGAAAAAAAAGCAACTAGATTTGGGTTTGGAGAAGCTCTTGTTGAACTTGGGAAACTAGACAATACAGTATTTGTATTAGGAGCAGATACTACTTCATCAGTAGCTTTAAATGAATTTGCAACCTTATTTCCAAATAGATTTCTTAATGTTGGAATCGCAGAAAACAATATGGTAGGAATAGCTTCTGGACTTTCTATTGTAGGATTTGTTCCATTTATTGCAACTTATAGTATTTTCGTTTCCGGTAGAGCTTGGGAACATATAAGAAACACTATTTGTTATTCAAACTTAGATGTTAAAATAGGAGGATCACATTCTGGGATTACAGTAGGAGCAGATGGGGCAACACACCAAGCCTTAGAAGATATCGCTATAATGCGATGTATTCCTAATATGAAAGTAATATGTCCATGTGATTTTATTGAAACTAAAAAGGCAGTTATAGCCAGTAGACAAATAAATGGGCCGATATATATAAGATACAGTAGAGAAACTACTCCTATTATAACAACACAAGAAACCCCATTTATTTTTGGGAAAGCAAACGTTATGCATAATGGCAGTGATGTCGCCATTATGTCGTGTGGAAATATGGTATATGAATCATTGCAAGCAGCCAGCATACTAAGAATTCAAAAAGGCATTAGTTCCATGGTTATAAATTTCCATACAATTAAACCTATAGATGAAAGTATAATTATTAAAGCTGCACAAAAATGTAAAGCAATTGTATCTGTTGAAGAACATCAGATCTATGGAGGATTAGGATCAGCTATATCTGAAGTTTTAACAAAACATATCCCAGTTCCACTTGAAACTATCGGTATAGAGAATAGTTTCGGTGAATCAGGTAAACCTGCTGAATTATTACAAAAATTTAAATTGACTTCTTTAAATATTATAGATACTGTTATAAAAGTAATGAAAAGGAAAAAATAATACTATCTATTTGCTTTTTATAGATTATTTTATTATTATAATTTGCATAATAGTTGGGGATGTAGTGTAGTTTGGTTAACACGTTGCCCTGTCAAGGCAGAGACCACGGGTTCAAATCCCGTCATCCCCGTTTGTTTTTATTTACTATCTGTATTACGAATTTTAAAGAATAGTTTTAATATTTCTAAGTACAACCAGATAACAGTTGTCATAAGCGCAAAAGAACTATACCATTCCATATGTTTTGGAACTTTGTTAAGAACTCCATTTTCTATTAAATCAAAATCTATAATTAGATTAAAAGCAGCAATAACTACTATTATTAAGCTAGCTAGTATACCTAAATTAGAAGCACTATGTATATATGAAATGTTTCTAATGCCAAAAATATTCAAAACAAAATCTACAAAATAAACAAGTGTTATAGAAAAGGTTGAAAGTATTATAACTTTTTTAAATCTTGTAGTAGCCTTAAGTAGTCCTAATTTATAACATGATAACATACAAAGTAAAACACATAATGTTAATAGAATTGCATTAAGAACTATACCAGTATTATTATCAAAATAAAAAGAAATGACACCAAGCATCAATCCTTCAGATAATGCATAAAATGGTGCTAACAATCCAGAATGCTTTTTTTTGATTATAATAATAGTAGCTAAAATTAAAGTTAATATTGATATTGGAAATAATAAGCTAGATACTATTGTAATGTGTGTCCATGAATACACAGCCCCCATAATAAGACAAAACCATAAAATTAGACTTTTATTTATAGTTCCTGTTCTTGTCATAACTTCATTGTTAAATGTAGGCGCTCTAAATACATCATCCTTTAAAAATGGATTACTCATCTTTAAACCATCCTTTTATTATAAAATTGTACGCCTTTTGCAAAATATCTTTCTGACTTTTAAAATACAGAATTTTATTTGCTTCAACTACTGTAAACCATTTTAACTTCAATACTTCACATTTGTCAATGGGTTTAACATTTTGTACTAATGTTAATGCAATAAAATATATATTGCATTTTTTCATTATATTATCTTCATTATCTATAATTATATATTTTTCTTGTTGCTTGAAATATTTATAAAATTTTATTTTTTTTAAACCAGTTTCTTCATAAACTTCACGAGTAGCCGTTACAAGATCAGTCTCGCCAAGTTGTTTGTGCCCTTTTGGAAATCCCCATTTGTTATTACGTCTAGATTTTACTAATAAGAATTTTAATTTTTTCTTATTACTACTGTTACATATTACTGCTCCGCAAGAAATATTGGTTTGCTTATACACAATCTTATCTCTTATTTATATTATTTGTCTGGGTGGCTAACGGGATTTGAACCCGCACACTTCGGCTCCACAAACCGACGCTCTACCAATTGAGCTATAGCCACCAGAAAAAAATTGAATACGTCCCCGGCGTGATTTGAACACACAACCTACTGCTTAGAAGGCAGTTGCTCTATCCAATTGAGCTACAGGGACATATACTTTAACTCTTAATATTGTATTGATTTATAATAATAAACTTTTTAATCTATTCAATCCATCTTTTATATTAGACATTGAAGTTGCATAAGAAATCCTAATATAATCTTCACATCCAAACGCTGACCCTGGAACAACTGCAACTCTAGCTTTATCTAACAGATAATTAGCAAAATCTATATCACTATTGATAACTTTTCCACCATGTAAAGTTTTACCTATAATATTACTAATATTAGGAAATACATAAAAAGACCCGTGTGGCTTTTTACAAGTTATACCTTGTATCGTATTTAAATTCTCTACTATATAATTTCTTCGTTCTTCAAATATTTGCTTCATGTAAAGCAAATATTCTTGTGTTCCATTTAAAGCTTCAACAGCAGCTTTCATAGAAATAGAAGAAGCATTAGAAGTAGATTGACTTTGCAATGTAGACATTGCCGCTATAATTTTATTATGACCAGCAGCATATCCTATTCTCCATCCTGTCATAGCATAAGCTTTTGAAACACCATTTATTATCAATACACGCTCTTTTATTTCATCTTTCGGAAAAACACTTGCTATTGATACAAAGGAACGATTATTGTAAACAAATTTTTCATATATATCATCTGTAATCACAAAAATATTATACTGTCTACATATTTCCATTATTTCTTTAAGTTCATCAATAGTATACATAACACCGGTAGGATTCGATGGAGCATTAATTATAAGGACTTTTGTTTTTTTAGTACAAGCTTGTGTCAACAATGTTGGAGTTATTTTAAAAGAATTGTTATCACTTGTATTTACAATGACAGGTATTCCGCCAGCTAAAAATACCATATCTGTGTATGAAACCCAATATGGAGCAGGTATTATGACTTCATCCCCATTATTAAGAATAGATTGTAATGCATTATATAAGGAATGTTTTGCTCCATTAGACACTATAATTTCATCTAGTTTGTATGCAATATTATTATCTTTATATAGTTTATTTATTATAGCTTCTTTTAATTCAAGTGTACCTGCTACAGGACAATACTTTGTAAAACCATCTTTAATTGCTTTAATAGCTGCTTCTTTAATATTAATAGGTGTGTCAAAATCAGGTTCTCCTACACCAAAATTAATAACATCTATTCCTTGTTGCTTAAGAATCTTAACTTTAGCATCAATGTACAATGTTGCAGAAGGTTTCACTGCTAATAATTTATCAGATATTTGCATAAATGATACCTCCCTCATATATTTTGACAAATAAATAAACCTTTTGTAAGCTATTATAAGTATTATTGGAGGGGTATGTCAAATGTATGCAGTTATTGAAACTGGAGGGAAACAGTATAAAGTTGAAGAAGGAAGTAACTTTATAGTAGAGCAAAATACTGATGTTAGAATTGGACAAAATATACTTATAGATAAAGTGCTTTTATTAGTAAATGATAACAAAGAAAGTATTATTGGAAGACCAATAGTAAAAGGAGCGACTGTTACAACTATTTTAGTATCTAAAAAAAAGGGGTCAAAACTTATAATATTTAAAAAGAAACCTAAAAAAGGATATAAGAAACTTCAAGGACATAGACAACATTTAATAGAGCTAAAAGTACTTAGCATTAATTTAAATAAATAACTTTAGTATAGTATGTAAATATAATCAAAAGGAGGTTGAAATACAAGTGGCCCATGTAAAAGCTCAAGGATCATCTACAAATGGACGTGATTCTCATGGACAAAGACTTGGAGTTAAAATATATGGGAATCAAAAAGTAGTAGCAGGTGCTATTATAGTACGACAAAGAGGGACAAAATATCATCCTGGGAAAAATGTTGGAATGGGGAAAGATAATACTCTTTTTGCTAAAATTACTGGTACCGTACAATTTATTAGAAAAGCACGTAATAAGCATTATATTAGTGTTTTTTAATATTTATATGTTTATAGATGAAGTCATTATTTATCTTAAAGCTGGCAATGGTGGAAGTGGAGGATTATATTTTGATAAACAGAAATATAGTACTCATAAAGAACCTACTGGAGGACATGGAGGTAGAGGTGGAGATATTTATTTCGAAAGTGATCTTTGCAATAATACATTATCAAAACTTACACAAAATTTACAATTTATTGCAGAAAATGGAACACAAGGAAATAAATATAATAAGTCAGGGAAATCTGGAACAGATACAATAATTAAAGTTCCTTTAGGAACTATGATTTGGAAAAATGAACATTTAATAGCAGATGTTACTACACTTGGAATGAAACTATTAATTGCTAAGGGAGGTAGTGGCGGTCGAGGAAATGCAACTTATAAAAGGAATCCACTAATTGCTGAAAGAGGTAGTCAAGGTGAGTCAAGTAAAGTTAAACTTGATTTACGTTTAATAGCAGATGTGGGAATAATTGGTTTAACAAATTCTGGAAAATCTTCTCTACTTTCCAAAATTTCTAATGCTAAACCCAAAATAGCAGATTATCCATTTACAACTTTATTTCCTAATTTAGGAGTGTTAAGAAATAATGTTAAAAATTTTATAGTTGTAGATATTCCAGCTATAATGAAGGAAAGAAAGTTAAAATTTTTAAAACATATTTATCGTACTAAAGTTCTTCTATATGTAATAGATTATAATAAAGATGAGAATATATATCTAAAATATAATATAATCAACTCTGAATTAACACAATACTCAAAAGAAATACAAGATAAAGTAATTATAATAGTATTAAATAAAATTGATTTATGTTGCTCGCAAAATAAATTTATCAATCAGTTTAAAAAATATTTAGTCAAGCAACAGTATAATAAAATAATTGAAGTTTCTACAGTAACAAATCAAGGTATTAATAGTTTAATTAAGGAAATAGTTAAAAGTTTAGAGAAAATACAAACAATAAACAATATACACAATAAAAGTAATATTAATATTAAACAATATATTTATAAGGCTGATTTACAAATTAACATAGCAAACGGAAAATTTATTGTTACAGGAAGAAAGACTAAACCATTTTATACATTAATAACAAAGCATAATAACATCAATATATTAAAATACTATTATGATAACATAATTGAAAGATTAAGCTTAAAATCAGAATTAAAAAAAAGTGGAGCAAAACACGGTGATATTATTCAAATTGGGAATTATCAATTTACTTTTACAGACGATTAAAATAAATTTTGTTACAAATATTTATAATTTGTTTATTTTAGGATTAACTCATATATTTTTCCAATGTATCTAATATTGTATAATTAGTATGAAACAAGATTGAAATATTATGTTAAAATATAGTTTAAATTGACTTTGGGCAGTTAGCTCAGTGGGAGAGTGTTTCCCCTACAAGGAAAGGGTCGCAGGTTCAAATCCTGCACTGCCCATATTTTTTTAGTCTAGGGAGGAATTGTAAACAAGAAAAGGTTTTTTATAAATCAATTTATAAAAGCTTCTAAGATAAGATTAATTGATGCTAATGGCAATATGTTAGGAATAGTTAATTATAACGAAGCTTTAGCAAAAGCTAAGGAAAGTGGTTTAGACTTAGTTGAAGTGTCTTCACAAGGTGATTTATCTGTTTGTAAAATTGTTGATTTTTCAAAGTTTAAATATAAGATGGAAAGAAAGGTTAAAGAAGGTAAAAAAAAACAAAAAGTTGTTCAATTAAAAGAGATTAGATTAAGACCAAGAATAGGAGTAGCTGATTTAGAAATAAAAATTAAACGTATAATTTTGTTTCTTGCACATGGGAATAAAGTTCAAGTATCAATGATGTTTTCAGGACGTGAAGTTCAACATAAAGATTTAGGAAGTGCAGTACTAAATAAAATTAAATCATCTGTTGCTGAGTATATATTAACGTTTGAACCAAAAATTTCAGTTCTAGGAAACAGAATGTTTATGGTGTTAACTCCTAAAAAAGATATACAAAAAAATATTTAGAGTCTCAATAAATTTCTAAGGGAAAAAAATAAATGTCTAATATGAAGATGAAAACTCATAGTGGTGCAAAAAAACGTTTTAAAATTACTCATAATAAAAAAGTTAAGTGTAAAAAAGCTGGGCAAAGACATCTGTTAACAGGAGATTCAGGTAATCAAAACAGAATTTCTAGAAAATCTATTATATTATCAAAATCAAATACAAAAGCAATAAAAGTTATGATGCCATATAAATTCTAAAGTTTTATCTTATTATTCTTTTTTTTTGATTTAAGGAGTTTTATAAAATAATGCGTGTAAAGAGTGCTGTATATACAAGACAAAGAAAAAAGAAAGTATTTAGATTTGCTAAAGGGTCCTATGCTTCTAAAAAAAACCGTTGGAGAATCGTTAAACAACAAGTAGCAAAATCTCTTGCTTATTCCTATATAGGTAGAAAGGATAGAAAAGCTAATTTTAAGACTTTATGGATAATACGTATTAACGCAGCAAGTCGACAATTTAACATGTCATATAGTTCATTTATTTTAGGACTTAAAGTGGCTAATATTAAACTCAATAGAAAGTTATTATCAGACATTGCAGTATTAGATAATACTACTTTTAAACAATTAATTAATATTTCTAAAAGCTCAATAGTACAATAAAGTTAGATGATGAGGAATAAATATAATTAATGAAGAATGATATTATAGAGATTGAGCAAATAATTTCAGAAGCTTATACAAAAATAGAAAATAGTCAAAATATAACATTACTTAATAAAATTTCAAGTGAATATCTTGGTAAAAAAAGCAAATTATCTAAAATTATACGGGCATTAGTCAAGTATCCAATTGATCAAAGAAAAGAAATAGCTTTAACAGCAAATCAAGCTAAAAATCACATAAAAAATGTAATCATAAGTAAAAGACAAGAAATTTTATTAAATAATGTTAACAATAAATACAATACTAAACAAATTGATTGTTCAACTACATCTTTATATTTCCCATTTTCAAGAGGAAGTTTTCATCCTATTATAAGTACTATGGAAGATATTATTACTATTTTTAAATTGTTAGGGTTTTCTATTTTTGAGGGAAATGATATAGAAAATGATTGGTACAACTTTGAAGCTTTAAATATTCCACAATATCATCCAGCAAGAGATATACAAGATACATTTTATATAGATGAAATGAAAACAAAACTTCTCCGAACTCATACATCAGCAGCTCAGATACATGTTATGGAAGAACAGTCACCTCCAATACAAATTATTGTTCCTGGTAGAGTTTATAGGAATGAAACCCAAAATACCTCTCATTCATCAACTTTTCATCAAATTGAAGGGCTTGTAGTAAATAAATATGTGACATTTGTAGATCTTAAAACTATTATTAAATATTTTGTTCATAAGTTTTTTGAACGTGACTTAAAGATTCGTTTTAGACCGTCATATTTTCAATTTACAGAACCATCAGCTGAAGTTGATATTCAATGTTATTTTTGTGACAATACTAAATGTTGTAGTGTATGCAGTAATTCAGGATGGATTGAAATTTTAGGTTGTGGTATGGTACATCCAAATGTATTTAAATCTGTTAATTATGATACATACAAGTATAAAGGGTATGCTTTTGGTATAGGTATTGAAAGAATAGCAATGATAAAGTACCAAATAGATGATATACGTTTATTTTATGCAAATGATTTAGCATTTTTACAACAATTTTAAAATATAGTTTATGAAAATATCTTATAACTTTCTAAAAAAATTTATTGATTTTAATATAAATCCTGATAAGTTAGTTGCACTAATGAGTTCTATTGGGTTAGAAGCTACATTTATGTCAATAAATAATAATTATACTAATATTGTAACTGCTGAAATTGTAAATATTAGCAAACACCCAAATGCTGACAGATTATCATTATGTAAATTAAGTGATGGACTCAAAGATTATTCAATAATCTGTGGAGCCAATAATATTAAGATTGGTCAAATTGTTCCTTTGGCTAAAATAGGGGCTATCGTTAATAAAATGAAGGTAAAACCAATTGTCATTAGAGGAATACTGTCTGAAGGAATGATATGTTCTAAATACGAACTTGGTTTAGATGTAAATAAATCACATGGAATTTTAATTCTTGATGCTAGTACTAAAATTGGTTTAGATTTCAGCAATGTTATAGACAACAATGATTTCTTACTTAATATTGAAATACCATCAAATAGAGGAGATTGTTTAAATTATATCGGCCTTGCAAGAGAAATAGGAGCTAAACTACATAAAAGTATTAAGTATCCCAATATAAAAATGATAAAGCCTAAACATAATATGAGCCTAAATATATGTATACAATCAAAGCTTTGTTATAGATATATAGGAACTGTATTATCTGGTATTAAAATTTCAAGATCTCCAGAATGGCTTATAGAAATATTAAATAAATCTGATATAAGGTCTATAAACAATATTGTTGATATAACAAATTATGTAATGCTTGAAACTGGGCAACCATTACATGCTTTCGATATTAATAGTTTCAAATCTAGTAATATTATTATTAGGAACGCTATAGCAAATGAAACCATTTTAACTATTGAGAATAAACAACATGTCTTGGATGCCAACGATATTGTACTATCAAGCAATAAAGATATTTTATCAATAGCTGGAATAATTGGCGGTAAGGATTCCAGTGTTACTGAAAAAACTAGCTCTATATTATTAGAAAGTGCAATGTTTGATGCTATTTCAATTAGAAAAACATCAAAAAAATTTAATATTACTAGTCAAGCTTCGTATAGATTTGAGCGTAATGGTACAGATTGGAATATGATAGATTTTGCTTCATGGAGAGCAATAAACCTTATTATTCAAATAACAGGAGCAAAGATTGAATCACAAGTAGATATAAAAAGAAAAAAGTTTAGACAAACTAAGATATTATTAAATTTAAAAAAAATTGATAGTGTGTTAGGATATCATATTAACAAACATGATATCCTACAAATCTTGAAATATTTAGGAATAAAAATATTACTAACAAATAGTGTCACTATTACTTGTATTATTCCATCTTGGCGTAGTGATATAACAGAAAATATAGATCTAATAGAAGAGATAGCTAGAATACATGGATATGATAATATCCCATATGCTATGATAAAAAGGAAACCCAATCACATCAATGCAAACAAATCTTTTTTACCTGATATTGTTAAAGATATGAGAATTACATTAAAATGTCTTGGATTTCATGAAGTCTTAAATTCTAGTTTTGCAGAGATTGCTGATTTAAATAAATTTCACTTAGATTATTTTTACAAAATAATTAATCCTATATCAAAAGAAAATGAGGTACTAAGACCATCGTTATTACCATCTATGTATAATAATTTACTATCAAATATCAGTCATGGAATTGATAGTATATCGTTGTTTGAATATGGTAAAACTTTTAATAAATATAGTGAAAATAAAAAGTTTGCAATTATAATGTATGGTAAAATTTGGAATGAATGGTGGAAATGGAATGATTTAAATATATTACCAAAATATGATTTTTATTTTTGTGGTGGTATAATTAAACATATTCTTCCACTTAAAGATATTGATATTGTAAAGAATAATATTCATAAAAGTTATTATCATCCAGATCAAGTGGTATCTATCTTTCATCACAATAAGGTTGTTGGGCATTTTGGAACCTTAGATCCATCTATAACTCAACATGATCATATACAAGGTGATATATTTTATTGTGAAATAAATACAGATTTAATAGAGTATAGTACTAAGACTCAGATATTAAGATATAAACAATATTCAAAGTTTCCGTTTGTAAAAAGAGATATTTCAATAGTTGCTAATAAATCGTTAAAATTTTTTGAAATAGAAAATGTCATAAACGATATTATTCAAACTGGAAATATTTTGAAACAATACTCAATCTTTTCAGTGTATTCTAATAATAAACTGTTAGGTAATAATAAAATTAGTTATTCTATTAGATTGTTATATCAAAATAAAAATAGAACACTAACTAATAAGGAAGTTGATGAAGATGTTCATAATTTATTACAAAAATTAGATAATAATTTAGGTATTAAATTAAGACAATCTTGATTAATGTTTCTTATATAATATTCATAATGGAATTTTAAAATGAAAAATAACAATATAAATATCAATGTTTTACGACATTCTGCAGCACACATAATGGCTTATGCTATTAAATATTTGTTTCCTAATAGCAAACTTGCAATAGGGCCTTCAATTGAAAACGGATTTTATTATGATTTTGAAATTACAAGAGCATTAACCAATCATGATTTAATACAAATTGAAAGTAAAATGAAAGAGATTATAGAAAAAAATTATGCCTTTATTCATTTATCTTTACCTAGAAAAATTGTTATAGAAAAGTTTAATAACAACAATGAAAAATATAAATTAGAAATAATATCACAAATACCAGGTAACGATAATTTAAGCATATATCAATGTGGTAATTTCATAGATCTATGTAAGGGGCCACACATAACTTCTACTGGAGAACTTAAATACTTTAAGCTACTTTCAGTAGCTGGTGCCTATTGGAGAGGAGATGAAAAAAGAGAACAATTACAAAGAATTTATGGAACAGCATTTTTAACTCAACAAAGTTTAACAGACTATTTAAACAATCTCATAGAAGTAAAAAAAAGAGACCATAGACTTCTTGGCAAAAATTTAGATTTATTTAGTATTGATGATAGCATAGGTGGTGGTTTAATTTTATGGCATCCAAAAGGTACTATCTTAAAAAAAATAATAGAAAATTATTGGGAAAAACTTCATACTTGTAATTCATATGAACTTATATCTACCCCTCATATTACAAGTGATAAACTTTTTAGCATTAGTGGACATTTACAAACCTATTCTGAATATATGTTTGCACCAATGCAAATAGAAGGTAATCCATATAGAATTAAACCTATGAATTGTCCTATGCATTTAGCTATATATAAAACTAGACTACATTCATATAGAGATTTACCTGTCAGATATGCAGAGCTAGGAACAGTTTATAGGTTTGAAAAGTCAGGAGTATTATATGGTTTACTAAGAGTCAGAGGTTTTACTCAAGATGATGGTCATGTTATTGTTTCTCCACATGAACTTGAAAATGAAATTCTTAAAACATTTAAGATGGCAATTGATTGTTTAACAACATTTGGTTTTAAAGAATATAAAATTTATCTTGCTACTAAACCTGAAAAAAATTATGTAGGGAAATTGCAAGATTGGGATATAGCACAAGCTTCAATAGAACGTGTATTGCATAAAATAATGTGTAAATATGAAATAGATCAAGGTGGAGGAGCATTTTACGGGCCTAAAATAGACATCAAAATAAAAGATGCTATTGGTAGACTATGGCAATGTTCAACTATACAAGTTGATTTTAATCTACCAGAAAGATTTGATATTTATTACATTGATAAACATGGCAATAAACAAAGACCTTATATGATACATAGAGCTTTAATGGGCTCAATAGAGCGTTTTATAGGTATACTTTTAGAGCATTATGAAGGAAAACTTCCACTTTGGCTATCACCTATACAAGTAGCAATTTTAACTATTAATCAGGAACAAAAAGATTATTGCGAAACAATATTAAAAATATTAAAAAATAACAATATTAGAGTTATGTTTAATGACAACAATTTTACAATTGGACATAAGATTAGAGATAGCATTCACCAAAAAATTCCTTATGTAATAGTCATTGGTAAGAATGAACAAAATTTAAGTTTAATTTCAGTAAGACGAACAAAAGATAACACTAACTTAGGAACTATGACTATTAATAATTTTATTGATATGTTAAAAACTGAAATATACAATAAAGTCTAAATATATATAATATTATGAATATAGCCCAACAAAAAAATAAATTAAGAAATTATTTTTTATATTTAAGAAATAATATGCCATCATATTATTATTCTATATTTAGTTATCAAATTGTAAATGCTATAAAACAATTTAAAAAATATCAAAAATCTAAAATAGTAATGTTTTATTTATCTTATGGTTCTGAAGTTATGATGGACTATATGATAGAATTTGCTTGTATGCAAAATAAAATTGTTGTACTTCCTGTTATAACCAATAAAATAACTAATACTATGGAAGCTGTACAAATTCTAAATATCATATCAGATACTACTAAAGCAGTTTATGGGATACGACAACCTAATTTAACGATAAATAATATTATTCCTAAAAAAAATATAGATCTAATTTTTGTCCCAGGAGTAGCCTTTGATATTTATGGTTATAGAATAGGTTATGGTAAAGGGTACTATGATAGATGGCTACAGGATGTGCCACAAAACAAGATTGTAGGTATTAGTTATAATTTCCAAATTATTAGAAAAATTCCTATAGATCAATACGATTTATCAGTAGGAACAATTATTACTGAGAGACAAATCATAAAAGTTAGTAGAAAAGTTAAGGAGTAGTTAAATGTTAAATTTTATGATAATTGGAATAATCATTTTGGTATCATTTTGTATAGGTTATTGTACGCGTCTTATATATGCCAAGATAAATGCTAAATCTATAGAGCAAATAGCAGAACAAATTATAAAAGAAGCAAAATTAATATCAGAAACTAAGGTCAAAGAATCACTATTAGAAGCTAAAAATATTGTAGATAAAGAGAGAAAAGAATGTGAAAATGAAATTAAAGAAAGAAAACATCGCATTCAAATTCTAGAGAATAGACTTAATCAACGTGAGGAACACTTAGATAAAAAAATTAATTTACTAGATAATAAAGAGAAAGATTTTACTATAAAAGAAAAAAATATTAATTTTAAAGACGAACAAATTTCAAGTAAACTTATAGATATTGACAAAATTAAGCACCAGCAACAGATAACTCTTGAAAACATTGCTTGTATGAGTATTGAAGAAGCAAAACATCTCATTATAAATGAGACAAAAAATAAAATGAAACAAGAATTAACGGTTTTAACACAACGTTTAGAACAAGAAACTCGTGAACTTGCTGATAGACAATCTAAAGAAATATTAGCTATTGCAATACAACGAATTTCAGCAGAATATACAATGGACAATGTAACTTCTAGTGTCAGTATTCCAAGTGACGAAGTCAAAGGTCGAGTAATAGGTAGAGAGGGTAGAAATATAAGAGCTTTTGAACAAATAACAGGAGTTGATTTGATAATAGATGATACTCCTGAAACAATAACAATTTCATCTTTTGATGGAGTAAGAAGAGAAATTGCACGTATTGCTTTAGAAAAATTAGTAACAGATGGTAGAATTCATCCTACGAGAATTGAAGAAATTGTTGCTAGAGTTAAAATTGATATTGAACAACATATTAAAGATATAGGAGAACAAGCTGTTCTTAATGCAGGTGTATCAGGACTTCATCCAGACATTATTAAGTTACTTGGGAAATTAAAATATCGTACTTCTTATGGTCAAAATCAATTGCAACATACATTAGAGGTTACTTGGATTGCAAAAATTATTGCTAACGAATTAGGACTAGATGTAAATTTTTGCAAAAAAGGAGGATTGTTGCATGATATAGGCAAAGCTGTAAATCATGAAGTAGATGGTAGCCACCATCAAATTTCTGCGGATATTGCTCGTAAATACGGTGAATCTAAAAAAATGATCAATGCTATACTTTCACATCATGAAGGGTTTGCTCAACCTGAAAGTCCTGAAGCTTTTGTAATAGCTGCCGCAGATGCTATTTCTGCTTCTAGACCAGGGGCTAGAATGGAGTCTATTGAATACTATGTTAAACGTTTAGAAAAACTTGAAGAAATAGCTAAAAGTTTTCATGGAGTCCTCATGGCATATGCAATACAAGCTGGCAGAGAAGTTAGAATTCTTGTTAAACCAGATTGTATAGATGATGTACAATCGCAATTATTAGCACATAAAATAGCAAAGAGAATAGAATGTGAATTAGATTATCCTGGACAAATTAAAGTAACTGTGATACGTGAACTGAGAGCTCAAGATATAGCTAGGTAACAATAATATGTTATATAACAACTTACAAAAATATTTGGACAAACAAATTATATATATCAATACTGCACTGAAAACTTTTTTACCAAAAGGTAAATCCATTATAGCACAAAGTATGCGCTATAGTGTATTAGCAGGTGGTAAACGTTTAAGACCAATTCTTGTACTGCTAGCAAGTAATCTTTTTGGATTACGATCTGATAATGTAATTCAGGCAGCTTGTGCTGTAGAATATTTACATACTTATTCGTTAGTACATGATGATTTACCAGCCATAGATAATGATACATTACGTAGAGGTAAATTAGCTAATCATAAAAAATTTGGAGAAGCAATAGCTATATTATGTGGAGATGCATTACTAACAGATGCTTTTAATTTACTAACAAAAGTAAAAAGTAGTAAAAGTAATATAGTTCATGCCATAAAAATACTTTCAGAATATAGTGGTTATAAAGCTATGATAGCAGGACAAGTGGATGATATAAGATATAATAATTGTAAAGACCATAAACCTATATTAAAAAAAAAATTACAGTTTATACAAAGAAATAAAACATCATCATTAATTATTGCAAGTTTAAAAATAGGTGCAATTTTAGCTGGAGCAGATGCTAAAAGCATTAAGGCTCTTGAAGTTTATGGTGTGTACGCTGGCATGATCTTTCAAACAATTGATGATATTCTTGATTTATATGCTAATAAGCAAATTTTGGGTAAATTAGGTAGTGATATTTACAATAATAGATTAACAGTATTGTCACTTTACAATAAACAAGAAATAGATAATAATATTAATAAATATATGATAAAAGCTAAAAAAGCAATATCATACTTTGGTGCAAAAGCAGATATATTTATACAAATAATAGATTATATAAAAAATAGACAATATTAAATAATGCTAATATCTCAAAAAGATAAAAAACGTCTTGATGTATTGCTTCTAGACAAACATTTGGCATCAACATTAAAAATAGCGCAAGCTTTAATAATGAGTAAAATGGTTTATGTTAATGATCAACTTGAATATAAACCATGGGTACTTTATAGCATTAATGATATAATAACAATAAGAAATCACAATTTATATGTGTCACGTGCTGGGTTTAAGTTAGCAGAAGCCTTAAATATTTTTAAACTTGATTTAAATGGTTGTATTTGTTTAGATGTAGGGGCCTCTACTGGAGGCTTTACAGACTGTATGTTACAACATGGGGCTACCAAGGTTTATGCTATAGACGTTGCTAAAGGTAAATTACATTATAAACTTCAAAAAGATAAACGAGTAATTAATATTGAGCGTGTGAATTTTAGATATTTTAACCAATCTTTGGTAGAAGATAAAATAGATTTTATAACTATCGATGTATCTTTTATATCACTTACAAAAATACTACCTGTAGTATATAAATATGTTCCTACAAGTCATCTCATATTACCTATGATTAAACCACAATTCGAACTTCAACCTTATAAAATGACAAAAGGGATTGTGCGAAATGAAAATTTAAGACAACAAGCAATAAAGAAAGTTAAAGAATTCTCTTTAAAATTAGGTTTTACAATTATTGCAGAAACTTCATCTAGTTTAAAAGGACTCAAAGGTAATTTAGAACATTTTATATTATTAAAAAGGTAAAAAACTATATACAAGGAGTGTTTGAATTATACATGAAAAACTATGACCATAATATAATAGAAAAAAAATGGCAAATAACATGGACAAAGAACAAAGTATTTACATCTATAGAAAAATATAATGAAAAAAAATATTATTGTCTTGTTATGTTGCCTTATCCTTCAGGAACTTTACATATGGGACATGTTCGTAATTACACTATTGGAGATGTTTTAGCTCGTTTTCATAGAATGAATGGAGAAAATGTGTTACATCCTATGGGATGGGATGCTTTTGGACTTCCAGCTGAAAATGCTGCTATAGCAAATGATATTCATCCTGCAATATGGACAAAAAAAAACATTATATGTATGAAACATCAACTGAAATCACTTGGAATATCATATGATTGGGAGAGAGAAGTCACAACATGTAATTATGAATATTATAAATGGAATCAATGGTTTTTCATCAAAATGTTTGAAAAAGGATTAGCGTTTCGTAAAACGGCAAAAGTCAATTGGTGTAAAACGTGTAATACTGTTTTAGCTAATGAACAAGTTATTAATGGTAAATGCTGGAGATGTAGTCAATATACTGAATATAAAAATTTAAAACAATGGTTTATTAAGATTACAAATTATGCTGATGAACTTATACAAGATAGTCAACAATTGTCTGGTTGGCCAAACCAGGTGATAGCAATGCAAAATAATTGGATTGGGAAATCAATAGGATTAGAAATCAATTTTAAGTTAACATTATCACAATATACACTTAAAATCTTTACAACACGTCCCGATACTATTTATGGGGTAACTTTTATAGCAATTTCTCAAGAACATAATTTACTTAAAGAAGTGGAATGTTATATTAAAAATTATGATGAAATTATGAATTATATATCAAAGAATAAAATGCAGCAAACTAATAATGAATATAAAGATACAGCTGGAATTATGATTGAAGGAATTAAAGCTATTAATCCAATTAATGGTAATGAAATTCCTATTTTTATAGCTGATTATGTTTTAATAGATTATGGAACTGGTGGAATAATGGCAGTACCTGCTCATGACAAAAGAGATTGGAATTTTGCCAAACAACATAATATACCTATTATAGAAGTTATCAAAAATAATAATAAAAGTATTTTATATAAACCGTATGAAGGTGATGGTATACTTATAAATTCAGATAGATTTAATGGACTTACATCATCCCAAGCATTAGCCAAAATATCAAAATTATTGAAAGATACTGCTTGTGGTAAACAAGTAATTAATTTTAAAATCAGAGATTGGTTAATTTCAAGACAAAGATATTGGGGAACACCTATTCCTATTATTTATTGTAATATTTGTGGTATGCTACCTGTTCCTGTCCATGAGCTTCCAGTTATTTTGCCTAAAGATATTAAATTTTCTACTAAAACTTCTACATTAAAAACAAATAAATCTTTTATAAATGTCAAGTGTCCAAAATGTCAACAAAATGCAACAAGGGAAACTGATACTATGGATACTTTTATAGATTCTGCATGGTATTATGCTAGATATTGTGATCCTAAAAACATGAAATCAGTTTTTAATAGTGATAAAGTTAATTATTGGATGCCAGTTAATCAATATATAGGAGGGATAGAACATGCATGTATGCATTTGGTTTATGCTAGGTTTTGGTATAAAGTTATGAGAGATCTTGAACTTGTTAAAACTAGTGAACCATTTAGCAACCTTTTAACACAAGGGATGGTTACATTAAATGGTAAAGTTATGTCTAAATCAAAAGGGAATACAGTATCACCTGATAAAATAATTAAACAATATGGGGCAGATTCCTTACGTCTTTTTATACTTTTTGCTGCACCTCCTCAAAAACAACTTGATTGGACAATAGAAGGTTTACAAGGTTGTAGACGTTTTATTAAAAGATTATGGAATCTTTTTTATATTATTAATGTAAAAGCAAAATCTACTGCCACAGTAAATGAAAAAGTTAAGATAGTGCAACTTATGCATACAACTATAAAAAAAGTTACATATACGATGCAAAGTAGTTTTAAATTCAATACAGCCATTGCCAACATTATGGAATTGGTAAATTCGTTATATGTGTATCAATCTAAATCAAATGATTGTAAAACATCATTAGAAGTATATAAAACAATTATCATTTTGCTATATCCTTTTACACCACATATATGTGAGGAATTATGGGAAATGCTAGGATATAAAACAAATTTATCTTACTATACATGGCCATCATATAATTGCAATGTTGTAAAAAATGATTTTATTGATTTACCTATACAAATTAATGGTAAAGTCAGAGGTACAATATGTATACCTATTGAAGCTAGTCAAGAATTAATAAAACAGTATATTATTTCTAATAATAAAATCGCAACTTATTTAAAGAATAAAACAATCATAAAATTTATATACGTTAAAAAGAGAATTGTAACAATTGTTATTAAATAAATTACTTATAAACAAACTGATATGTGTGTTTTTTTTAGTGTTATCTCCATTAAGTTATATATCATGTAACAAGCTGTATCGTGATATTTATAAATGTAATATATATATATCACCATGTATAAATAAAACTAGTTATTTTGGATTAGAAACAAAATTAACAAATAGAATTATTAATGAGATCTTAAATGACGGTAGATTGACTTTAGTTAATAACAAAAAGCAAGCAGAATATATTTTACTTATTCATATTAATAAATATATAATAAAGAAAATACGTTGGAAAAATGATGATGATAATATATATTCATATTATCCTTATTCTTCAATGCCAGTTTACAAAGTTAGTACTGTCTTAAGCTTAACAATAACTGATAAAAATAATAATGTAATCTTTTATAAACCTAATTTACAAAGTATATATATTTGTACATCAAATGAAACATATTCTATAAACACCACTTTTGACAGATTAGCTACAAATATTATAAAACAAGTAGTACACTTTGTAAATTTTATTTGAATATTATGGTAATGTTGACATTTCAAGAATTTAGTGAATCATTAAAACAGAATAATGTTATATATCCTATATACATTTTTGTGGGCGAAGAATCTTATCTAATCAACTTAGGCTTAAATAAATTAGAACAAGTTATTAGTGTAGATTATGTAAATAGAGAAACGTTTTATCTTCAGTACACTTCCATAATATATATCTTAAGTAGCATACAAACATATCCATTTTATGGTAAGTTAAGAGAAATCATAGTTAAAGATATAGATAAAATGACTACAAAAGAATCTGAACATTTAATTATGTATTTAGGATATTTAGTAGACAATAGCACTAATATATCATGCTTAATACTGATATATCCTACTAACTATAAAAATGATACTAACATTAAGCGACAAGAGTTTATTTATAAATGTATATCATCAAAAAGATGCATGGTTGTTAATTGTAGAACATTATTACATCATGAATTAATACAGTTTATTAAAAATGAATTTACTACGAGAAATAAAATAATTTCAAATGAAATACTATACTTAATTAGTACAAAGCTTGGAACAAATTTAGCCAGTATTGTAAGCGAGATAGAAAAATTAACTTTATGTATGGACAATCAAACAACTTCAATAACTAACAATCATTGTTACAAAACTTTACAACACACGTATAATACAAAACTTATATCTTTATATTCAGCAATTATAAAAAAAAATATGAGTGTAGCCTTCTCAACAGTCAATCAACTATTTATAGATAACCAAGAACCTATTGTTATTTTACATATCATTGCATCATCACTAAGAAAAATTATTAATGCAAAGAGTATGTTAGAAGAACAAAATATATCTAAGCTTAAGATTGCTAAAATATTAAAAGTAAGACAAGATAGTATTACCTCATTTTTCAAAAATGTACAAAAACACAATCTAGAACAATTAAAAAATAGTTTTAAGATCTTATTAAAATTAGATATTGGAATAAAATCAGCCTATGATTTTTCATACATTAGAACCTTAATAGATGAAATAATTATATTTATATGTCAATAAAATATTATTCTGTATAGTTATTTAACGTTTTTATAAGAAGATGAGATAGTCTTTTCTTTTGATTTGCTGCTTTATTAGAATGAATAACATTTTTCTTAGTTGCTTTATCTAATTGAGAAAAAGTGTAACTAAGGTGCGTTTTAATAAGTGCAATATTATTTTTATCATTACTTTGTATTAATCTTTCAAATTTTTTAATTGCCGTTTTTAATTTACTTTTGATATATGTGTTTGTTATATTGCGCCTAATAGTTTTTCTAACTTCTTTTAAAGCAGATGCATGCCTACCAATTTGTAATTTTGGCATTTTAATTTAATTCCTCCTTATAAATAATGCTATAATTTATTTTTAATATATCATAAAAATATTAACATATCCATATTAAGAGAAATTAAATGAGGAAAATAGCAATTTTCGGTGGTTCTTTCGATCCGATACATAAAGCACATATTCAAGTAGCACAATTAGCACTTCAATTATACAAATTGAATACAATATTTTTTGTTATTGCTATAAAACCTCCAAATAAAAGTATACAATATGCTAACATTATAGATAGAATAAACATGTTACAAATTGCTACATATAATTTAAAGCACATGAAAATTAGTTTATATGAAGTTAATAAACATAGAACTGTGTACTCGTATCAAACATTAGATTATTTTCAAAGAAAATATAGTAAAGCTAAAATATATATGATTATTGGGTCTGATTGTGTACTAAATTTTCATTCTTGGAGAAACATATGTTATATTAAGAAGCATTATAATTTAATAGTAATAAATAGACCAGGTGTTAACATCTCTAAAAATGAAATTAATTATTACAATTGTATTAATGACAAGGTATATGATATTTCTTCTACAATGATAAGACAATTAATTAAAGATAAAAATAATAAAGCTAGTTTATATTTAAATCCACAAGTGTATAAGTATATATTAAAAAATAGTTTATATACAAAATGAAAAAAATACTTATCTATTTATTCAGTAATTTAACGTATACAAGATTATTGCATTCGATTCAGGTTGCAAACTTTGCAGAAATTATTGCATATAATAATAATGTGGATACATCAAAAGCGTACCTTGCTGGTATACTACATGATTGTGCTAAATGCATGTCTAATTCACAATTGATTAATTTTCAGAAAACATATAAATTTAAAAAGTTTAATAAGTGTACAAATTTATTACATTCATTTGTTGGAAGCATTATAGCCAAAGACAAACTAGAAATACAAGATCAAGATGTTTTAAACTCTATCAAATATCATACCCAAGGACGAAAGAATATGAGTGTTTGTGAAAAAATCATTTTTGTTTCTGATTACATTGCACATAAACAGAATAAGGGAGAGATCATAAAGTTACTAACTTCTGCAACACACAATCTAAATATAACTTTTTTTAATGTCTTAATGAATAAAATTCAATATATTCTTAAAAAACACATATATTTATTTCCTCAAATAGTAGATACTTGGAATTGGTACATTGAAAATAACAAATATAACAAGAATTGTTAATCTTATAATATTTGCTATAAGTTTAATATTTATATATATATTACTGAATAAAAAAGATCCAATTATCTTTCAACTTAAGAAAAAAGGATATGTGAGTTGCTCTGTCACATTGTGGAAAAATAATTTTCCAAGCAAACTGTACTCATATATTATTTTATATGATTCTAAAAATAATTTACTAAAATTATTTTGTATAAATACTAATATAAAATCTTTTATAACCAAATCTAACATAAGTATCAAGGAAGAATTTATTAAAAATATAGCAAACCACAATATTAATTTTGCAATAAATAGCTTTTATAAAAATTTTTATAGAATTATAGGGAAAAAACATATAATAGACTTTTATTTGAATATCAATATTAATACCTTAGATAAGATAATTAGTAAATTTAAAGATGTACAATACAATTGCTATAATAATAACGATTTACAATTAATTCATCAAATTAATATTATAAAACGTCTTTTGCGTTTAACACCCAATATGGTAATCAATGCTTGTAAATATTATAGTTCAATTGATACTAACATATCAAAATGTTCTTTTATAATTTCAATATTAAGATTAAAACTTTTAAAGCCACAATATATATTTTATGAAATGCCTATAAAATTTTACAAACAACAATTACAACTTGATAATACAAATATTCAAGAATGTTTAAATAAAATTTATTTTTGTACAAGAAAACTTTCAAAATATAGCACAAGAAATATCATAATTGATATTAAAAACGCTTCCAATGAAGCACGTATGGCAGAAAAAGCAACATGGCTTTTAAGAGGTAAAAATTTTGATGTTATTAATTGGAGTAACAATGTTATTAATTTTGAAAAAACATTCATCAAAGATTATAAAGGAAATTTTTTACAAGCTTTACAACTTGCTAAAATTTTTAATACAAATACTATCATTACATCATATAATAAAGACAATTATGCTGATATTTGTATCTTATTAGGAAAAGATTATAAAATATACGATATACTAGATAATTAAAAATTCATTATTTTGCATATGGTCTACGAACATATAGCAGTTTTACTGATTTATAATCGACTCCTTTTACTTTATACGCTATTTGAGCTAAAATTTTAGCTTGTGGTATATGCATAAATTGTGGGAGTGAAGTACTATATTGTCCTAATTCTTTATTTAACAGATCTTTATAATCTAGAGCTACATCCCCTATTATTAAAATTTTACCGCTATGTTTTTTTAAATTTTTGACAAAATTGTTGATGTCTTGAATAATTATAACATTATTATTAATATTATCCTTAATATAGACTTCTTTCCTTAAAGCATTTCTTGCTGCAACTATTTTAATTCCATCTATTGCAAATGGCAGATAATTTTCTAAAATTGATAAAGTATCAACTCCAACTATAGGCTTGTTAAATATTTGAGCAAAAGTTTTAATAATGGACATGCCAATTCTTAATCCAGTAAAACTACCAGGTCCAATTGAAATAGCAAACTTATCTATTGCATTTAAATTATTATCTGTATAATATAATATTTTGTCAATTAATGTAATGAGTACATCAGAAATAATATGTTGTTTATATTGATTATATCCATATTGACAATACGATGCAATGTTTTGATTATTATCATTTAAAGCAACGCTTAAATATGGGCCAGAATTTTCCAGAGCTAAAATTTTCATTTTATTTTATCTATTTTAATTATTCGTTTATTAACATCATAATCTTGTTTAAGCAAAATATTCCAACTGTTATTACTTTTCATTCCAAGTAGTCTATCTGGCCATTCTATTAAAGATATATTATTACTATAAATGTACTCTTCTAAACCAAGTTCATAAATATCTATTTTATCTAATCTATAAAGGTCTAAATGGAATAATTTTGTGTTCTCAAAAGCATTATATTCATTTACAATGATAAAGCTAGCACTTTTAGCAAATATTCTATTACCAAAAGCTCTTACTATTCCTTGTACAAACGTTGTTTTTCCACTACCACATTCACCATACAAAAAAACAATGTCACCTCTGTGTAAGAATTTAGCAAACTGGCCCCCCAATCTTCGTGTTTCTATTGGCGTAACCGTAACAAAAGTATTATTTATGAAAGTGTGTATATCCTGAATAGATAATATATTGTTCTTTACCATTATAAAAATATTTTACCCTTTTTGCATTAGTCACTATCCCTATATAAGAAATATTAGGGAGTAATTTTTTTAAAATTTTTGATGCCATAGTTGAAACAGTAAATACAAGTTCATAATCTTCTCCACCAAATAATGCAAACTGCCTCCATTTGTTCTGTATATTAAACACATTTCGTAAATGATCAGACACAGGAATTTTTTCCAAATAAATGTTTGCTCCTTTAAAATATTGTTCTATAAGCATTTGAATAGAGATATATAAACAATCAGATGAATCTATTAAAGAACTTGCATAGTTAGCTATTATCCAAGCTTCTTGTCTTCTTGCTTTTGGATTGTTTTGTTTTTTTATTAAGGATATTTCATCATAATTGTAGGTATAATTAGACCCATATTGATACAATAGCTCGAGCCCTGCCGCAGCATCTCCGCAAGTATTTGTTACTCCAATTACATCACCAACATTAGCCCCATGTCTAGATATGATTTTATTTTCACAATGAGATATCCCAATAACTGTAATTGAAATTACAAGTTGCTCAGCTTTGACTGTATCTCCACCACATATTGCAATTTTATATTCATCACAAGTATCTTTAAAACCTTGATAAAGACTTAAAATGAACTCTTTTGAGAGTGTTAATGGTAAGCCTAATCCTATAAAAACATATTTAGGTATAACTTGCCCCATTGCAACTATATCACTTATATTCACTTCAATAGCTTTTCTACCAAGGTCTGTAGCAGAAATCCAACTTAGTTTAAAATGAGTATTTTCAATTAATATATCTTTTGTTATACAAATAGTACTATCATTTACAGTAAAGCAAAATGCATCATCTCCAATATTTGTGATAACATTTGAAACATTTGTATAATTAGCAAAACGTTCTTTTATTGTATTTATTAATTCATGTTCTGTAATGACATCCAATTGGCCCTCTGAATACTTTTAATTCATTTATTTTATATTATATAAAATACATTATAAATATTTGAAATTATGACAAACAATAAATATAATTTTGTAATTGTTTATAACAAATATAAAAAAAATGCAATAAACTTAGCATTAAACATTTCTAATTATCTTAAAAAATATCAATGTAAAGTATTTATTAATAGTTCAACACTAATTAGATCTAGAAAAGTTGATTTCGTTCTATCACTAGGTGGAGATGGCACTATGCTTAAAGTTATAAGAACTTTTGCTCCATTATCAGTTCCTATAAAAGGCATTAATCTAGGTTCACTTGGATTTTTAGCTGATACCGATATAAACGATGTCTTGCAATTATTAAATAATATTTTATTATCAAACTTTATAATTGAAAGAAGAAATTTGCTTTCAATAGAATTTAATTATAAAAATAGCAAAGTAAGACAAATAGCTGTTAATGATTGTATAGTTAAATCATTATTATGTAGCAAGCTTATAATAGTAGACATCAAAATAAATAATAAATTTGTAGCTCATTATAAATGTGACGGTATGATTATAGCTACTCCTACAGGCTCCACGGCGTATTCACTCGCCGCTACAGGGCCAATAGTATATCCAAATTTACCTGTTTTTATTTTAACGTCAATTTCTCCACATACATTGTCTCAAAGATCTATGGTCATATCTAATAAAAACGTAATTTCATTTATAGCTAAAAATAAAAGTGACTCTGGTAAAATTATGCTATCTATAGATGGACAGAAAAATTACACTATTGCTAACGGAGAAGAAATAAACTGTTATCTTTACAAAAAATCATTTAAACTAATAATCCAAAATAATAATAATAAATCATTTTTTGAAACGTTACAAAAAAAAATGCATTGGGGCATATAAATAAAACTCCGGGACTAGGATTCGAACCTAGACAAAGGGATCCAAAATCCCTTGTGCTACCTTTACACAATCCCGGAAACATTATCAAATTTAATTATTTAAACAAACTTTACAATGATCTAGCAAACATGACACAAATAGTTGTGTATCCTAAATTATTTTAGCAGGTGAATTTTGATAATAAAACAGTTTGCTAACACGGATCTAAATAAACTCCTCTTTTACCAGTTTTGATTTATTTTAATATATGATTTAGATTTCAAAGATTTAATATAGGATATATATTCCCTCATGAAACTTTTTCTATACAAAAATTCTTTGATATCATTTTTAACATCATTATAATTTAGATCTCTCCTTGCATATTTTTCTTCAATTTTTATAAAGTGATAACCATTATCTGTTTTAATTGGTTCCTTAGTATATTCTCCAACTTTTAAATTAAAAATAACATTATTTATATTATTAGCTAAATCATTTTTATATATTAAACCAAAATTACTAGAATAATGTGATGCTATACTTGTAAAAGATTTTTGTTTCTGTAATGCCCCTTTTATATTTGCTATTTTGGTTTGAGCTGCTTGTATTTGAGTTGCTGATGCATTTTTAGGGCACTTGATAAATATTTGCTGTATTTTAACATGTTCACTAAACTTTTTTCTTAATAAATTTACAAAAGTTATTATATCAGTATTATTTTCTTTATTGACAGGTTTAAAATTTATAAAAAATTTATCATAAAAAGATTTGATTTCTGTTTCGTTAGGTATTTTTATTTTAGAACTTAATGATTTACTAAGAAGCTTAATAATAGATATTTGCTCTGTTACATTTCTTGTTAGATTAGTAATAGTCATATTTAGTTTTTTTAATTCATTATTAAAGTCTTGTTCATTTTTAAACAACTTTTTTATTTCATTGATACCTAATTGTATTTCTTGTTTAGTAACTTGTATTTTTTGTTTTTTTGCTTCTTGTTTTAAAAGTAGGGCCTCAATTTGTTGATTTAAAATGATATTTTTTAATTCATTTTGTTTAACCAGTGTAGTTGGACTTCTACTAATTAATGAATTAACTATAGTATTAACTTCAGATATAAAAATTGGTTCATTATTAACAACTGCCACAACTTTATCAATATTCCCTTTCGTATTATCAATAGCATAACTAGCCATAAATGACATTATCATAGTGATTACAATTAGTAAAATTCTCTTCATTTTATACTCCCTATCCCTATATTACTAATAATTTTAAATTACTTTAACATTTTAAGTTTACTACTTTATTTTTTCTTTAGTCAAATATAATACAACTTATACATTAAAACGAAAATTGATAATATCACCATCATTAACTAAATATTCTTTTCCTTCAATTTTTATTAGTCCATTATTTCTTACATTTTGTTCATTTTTAAATTTACATAAATCATCAATTCTCATAATCTCAGCACAAATAAAACCTTTTTTAAAATCAGAATGTATTTTATTGGCAGCATCTGTAATTAATGATCCTTTCTTAATTCCCCAACCTCGTACTTCTTTTTTGCCTGCAGTAAAAAATGTTATTAGTTGTAATAATTCATAGCTACATTTTATTAAATAATTTAATCCTGGTTCTTGTAAGCCAAATTCATTCAAAAAAATTGTACGATCATTTGCACATAATGTAGCAATTTCTTCTTCAATTTTTGAACATATTTTAATAGCATATGTATGTTCATTTTTAGCAAAATCTTTAACATCTTGTATATACTTATTATCACAACTTAAATTTGATTCAGATACATTACAAACATATAATACAGGTTTTGAAGTAATTAAATACAACCTATTTAAGTAGTATTGCTCTATATTATTGTTAAGTTCTATGGTTCGTACTGGATTTCCATCATTTAAATGCTTCATAATTTTCTTGAGAAATGCTCTATAATTATAATGTACATTAAAATCATTTTTTAGTCTATCAAATTTCTTTATTACTATATCTAAGTCGGATAAAATAAGCTCTGTATTAATTGTTTCTATATCTCTTATGGGGTTAACGTTTCCCATAACATGCGATATAGTATTCGTATTAAAACATCTGACTATATGAATGATAGCATTAGTTTCTCTTATATTATGTAAAAACTTATTACCCAAGCCTTCTCCATTTGAGGCTCCCTTTATAATACCTGCAATATCTATGAATTCTATTTTAGTTTTAATTTTGTTATTAGATTGATAATATTTTTCAAGAAAATCTAAACGGTTATCTGGAACCTCAACAACTCCTATGTTAGGAGATATTGTACAAAATGGATAATTAAAAGTTTCAACTTTTAATCCAGTTAGGGCGTTAAACAACGTAGATTTACCTACATTTGGTAATCCAATGATTCCAAGTTTCATGTCTAAATTATAACTCACATTTTTAAAAGTTAATTCAATATGTTACAATAAAGTTTATATTATAATACAATTTATGTATTCAAACAATATAAACTTATAAGAGAGGTGAAAAGTATGCCAATAAGAATAGGTATTAATGGATTTGGACGAATAGGGCGTTTAGTTTTTCGTGCAGCTCAAGACAAAAAAAATGATTTACAAGTAGTTGCCATAAATGATTTAATTGGTGTTGAATATATGGCTTATATGTTAAAATACGACTCTGTCCATGGCGAATTTAAAGGTGATATAAAAATTCAAAATAATAATTTAGTTGTTAATGGCAACATTATTAGAGTTACTGCAGAAAAAGATCCAGAAAAGTTAAAATGGGGAGATATACAAGCAGAATATATTATAGAGTCAACTGGGTTATTTCTTTCACAAGATAAAGCTAAAGCTCATATTGAGGCTGGAGCAAAATATGTTGTTATGTCTGCTCCATCAAAGGATGATACTCCAATGTTTGTTTGTGGAGTAAATCTAAAAGATTATAGGAGAGGAACTCAATTTGTATCTAATGCTTCTTGTACAACAAATTGTTTAGCTCCAATTGCTAAAGTTATAAATGATAATTTTGGGATTATAAATGGTTTAATGACAACTGTTCATGCAACTACAGCTACACAAAAAACTGTTGATGGCACATCTATGAAAGACTGGAGAGGTGGTAGAGCAATTATAGGAAATATTATACCCTCTTCTACAGGTGCAGCTAAAGCTGTTGGTAAAGTTATTCCAGAGTTAAATGGGAAATTAACAGGAATGGCGTTAAGAGTTCCTACGCTTGACGTTTCTGTTGTTGATTTAACTGTTAACTTAATTAAATCTACACATTATGAGAATATCAAACAAGTTATGAAAATAGCCTCTGAAACAAATCTGAAAGGAATTCTTGGTTATACTGAAGATAATGTTGTATCTTCAGATTTTATTTCTGATTCGAGAACATCAATTTTTGATGCTAATGCTGGCATTGCTTTGACAGATAAGTTTGTAAAGATTATTGCATGGTATGATAATGAATGGGGCTATTCTAATAAAATATTAGATCTAATAGTATATATGAATAAGATCAATAAATAAATAAAGTAAATTCTTAGGATGGAAACAAGAATATGAAGAAAACTTTAAGAGATATTTGCATAAAAAATAAAAAGGTATTACTACGTGTTGATTATAACGTGCCATTAGATAAACATCTGGAAGTACTTGATGATGAGAGAATTATTAGAACTGTGCCAACAATACAATATATTTTACGTCAAGGTGCTTCTATAATCTTAATGTCTCATTTAGGTAGGCCTAAAGGGCACTTTATACCTAGCATGAGTTTGTATCCTGTTGCAAAGTATTTAAGTAAAATACTTAATATAGATGTTAAATTTTTTGGAAATGACTGTATAAGTAATGAAACAAAACAAGGTGTGTCACAATTACAACCAGGAGAAATTTGTTTATTGGAAAACCTTAGATTTCATTGTGAGGAAGAAGGCAAAAATAGTTTAGGGGAAAAAGATACATCAGCTATGTATAAATTTGCACAACAACTTGCAACTATGGGAACTGTATTTGTGCAAGATGCCTTTGGGGTACTGCATAGAGAACATGCTTCAACTGTAGGTATTGTAAGGTATATTAGTAATGCGGTTGTAGGATTTTTAGTTGAAAATGAACTTAAATGTCTAAGTAAAGTGATTACCAATCCCTTACATCCTTTCTTATTAATACTAGGAGGAGCAAAAGTAACTGATAAAATAAAAGTAATACATAATCTAGTAAACAAAGTTAGTCATATAGCATTAGGTGGAGCTATGGCTTATACGTTTCTGTTTTCACAAGGAATACAAATGGGACATTCTATTGTTGATAATGATCAATTGCAATTAGCAAAAGATTTATTACGCAATGAACAACACAAGTTGTTTATTTTGCCAATAGATCATGTAATCATTAGTAAAAATAATTTTATTGATGGGAAGATTACTGATAATTGTCAGTTTATAATTACAAAAGATAATATGATTTATGATAAATTTATGTTAGGTGTTGATATAGGCCCAAGAACAGTCAATTTGTTTACAAAATTTATTAATCTTGCAAAAACTATTGTTTGGAATGGCCCACTTGGAGTATTTGAATCAAATCAATTTTCTAAAGGAACAACAGCTATTGCTAAAGCAATAGCACAAGCAACTAGGAATGGCGCTTTTTCAATAATTGGAGGCGGAGATTCTGTTGCTGCAGTAAAACAAGCTAACGTAAATAAAGATATTAGTCATATTTCCACAGGAGGAGGAGCTTCTTTAGCATTCTTATCTGGAACTAAATTGCCTGGTTTACAAGTATTACCTAATATTATTTGAGTGGAGGTTATATAACTTTAAAATGAATAAGTCAATTAAAGGAACAGAAACAGAAAAAAATCTATTAAAAGCATTTTGTGGTGAAGCTCAGGCAAATCTAAGATATAATTTTTTTGCTTCAGCCGCTAAAAAGGAAGGGTTAGAACAAATTGCTGCTATTTTTGAAGAAACTGCAAATAATGAGAAAGAACATGCAAAAAGGTTTTATAGTTTTTTAGAAAATAATAATTTGAATATCAATACAACTTTTTCATCTATGCCTATATATGATACAATGAGAAATTTAAAGTTTGCTATTTCTGGTGAAAACAAAGAACATTCTCAAATATATCCATTAATGTCTAAGATTGCTAAAGATGAAGGCTTTTGTGATGTTTCTGAATGTTTTAATTATATAGCTGTAGTTGAAAGACATCATGAGATTAGATATTTAATGTTATTTGATAACCTTGAAAATGATAGAACTTTTAAAAAGGACATAGTAACTAGATGGAAATGTAGGAATTGTGGGTATATATATGAAAGTAAGGAAGCTTTAGAAATATGTCCTGCATGTTTACATTCAAAAGCATATGCTGAAGAATTATGTGATAATTTTTAATCTACAATGAAAACAATTCAATTGACAGAAACACAACAATGGCATAATCTTAAAAGACATTATGCCAAAATTAGAAAACTACACTTAAGATATTTATTTGAGGATCAAGATAGATTTAATAAATTTTCAGTACATGATGATAAGATAGGACTAGTTTTTGATTACTCTAAAAATATTATCACTTTGGAGTCTAAGGAACTATTAGTAGATTTAATAAGATCAATTAAATTAAACGATTATATAGATAAAATGTTTACTGGTAATAATATTAATTTTACAGAAAATAGGGCTGTATTACATGTAGCCCTTAGGAACAAAAGTAATTGTCCTATTTATGTGCAGGGGAAGGATATTATGCCAGATATTAACTTAATGCTGTATAAAATGAAATGGTGTAGTGATGCAATACGAAATGGCAGCTGGCGTGGTATAACAGGAAAAAAAATCACGGATATAGTTAACATAGGAATAGGTGGTTCAGATTTGGGGCCACGCATGATATGTGAGGCATTGCAAAGTTATTCAAAACAAGGTTTAAATATTCATTTTGTGTCTAATATAGATACAAGTGATATATATACACAATATTCTAAATTAAATCTTGAAAGCACAATTTTTATAATATCATCCAAAACTTTTACTACTGCTGAAACACTTGTTAATGCTAGAATAGCAAAACAGTTGATTGTTAGTAAATTTGGGTACAATGCTTTAAAACAACATTTTATTGCAATTTCAACAAATAATGTAAAAGCTTTGGAATTTGGTGTTGACAAAAATAATATTTTCAAATTTTGGGACTTTGTTTGTGGAAGGTATTCAGTATGGTCAAGTATAGGTTTACCAATTGCATGTTATATTGGTTTTAATAATTTTGTAGAGTTGTTAAATGGGGCTTATCATATTGATCAACATTTTAGATATACTAAGTATGAAAATAATATTCCTGTTATTATGGCTATTTTAAGTTTTTGGTACAACAATTTTTTTAATGCTTATAGCCATGCTATTTTACCTTATAGTCAGTATTTACATATATTTCCAAAATATATACAACAATTGGAGATGGAAAGTAATGGTAAATCTATAAATATGGAAAGCCATGCCATTAATTATCACACTGGTTCAATAATTTGGGGTGATGTTGGTACAAATGCACAACATTCCTTTTTTCAACTTCTTCATCAAGGAACAAGATTGATACCTTGTGATTTTATAGGTTTTATAAAGCCATTTCAACAATTCAATAAAAATCATCACAAATTGCTTATGGCTAATTATTTCGCTCAAACAAAAGCTCTAGCTTTTGGAGTAACTAAACAGGAAATAATAGAAAAATTAGTAAATGATAAAAATAATTTGCAAGATATAGATATTATTTCTGCACATAAAGTATGTGTTGGGAATAAGCCAACAACTAGTATATTATTTCGAGAACTCAATCCTAAAATACTTGGAGCTCTAATAGCTTTATATGAACATAAGACTTTTGTACAGGGAGTTATATGGAACATTAATAGTTTTGATCAGTGGGGAGTTGAGCTTGGAAAAAGTGTAGCAACAGAAATTATGTTAGTATTGAATGATAATAGATTTAACATGAATAAGATAACTAAGTATGACGTGTCAACAAGAAATTTGATAAATATTTTTACATCTCAATATAATATAGCTACTAATGCTAAGCTAAGATAAAAAATTAGGAAATGGGATTTTCTTCTTTTCATGTAAAAACAATATTCAAATTTGAGGATTCATAACTTTGAGTACACGTAGACAAGCAAGAGAATGTGCTTTAAAAATGTTATATATAGTTGACAACTGTAATATTATTATGAGTGATATTGAACAATTTAATTTGATAAAAAATAAATTATATAGAGATTTTGCAATAACTTTATTTAAGGGAGTATGCAATAGCAAACTACAAATTGATACTATTATAAAAAGATATGTCATTAATTGGGATATTAAAAGAATAGCGGTTGTTGATCGTAATATTTTACGTATTGCTATTTTTGAAATTATAGCAATATTAGATACTCCAGTTAAAGTTATAATTAATGAAGCTATAGAAATTTCTAAAAAGTATTCAACAAAAGATTCATTTAAATTTATTAATGGAATTTTAGATAAAGTGAAATTGTTGAGAAATAACAAATAGTGAATTAATATTAATCTTAACACAACTGTATGGATACTCAAGAAAGAATAAAATACTTAAGAAAAAAAATTATATATCATGATGAGCTGTATTACAATCATAATACTTCTAAAATATCTGATATAGAATACGATAAACTTGTTAAAGAACTGAGCATTCTTGAACAGCAAAATTATATTCCAGCTAAAACATTGCCAGGTTTTGTTGCAGTTGATTGTAACCAAGTTAAACATTTATCAAAAATGCTATCGTTATCCAATACATATTCAAATCATGAAATTATTAAATGGTATAAAATGCTTGAACGTCGTTTTTGTAATGAAAATATAGAAATTATTTGCGAACCAAAAATTGATGGAGTTGGCATAAGTTTAATTTATATCAATGGAGTATTACATTCTGGCTCTACACGTGGTACAGGGACAATAGGAGAAGATATAACTAAAAATGTTCTAACTATAAAAAATATACCTCATAAACTTCTAGTATGTAGTCCACCTAAAATATTTGAATTACGTGGTGAAGTATATATGAATAAATTTGAGTTTGCGAAATTGAATGAACAAGCCACATTTGCTAATGCTAGAAATGCAACTTCTGGGGCATTGAGACATAAAAATTATAAAGTTACTGCTTCTAGAAATTTAAATTTTTTTGTACATACATTTAGTAAACTTATTGATGGGCCATTTATAGATACACAATTCAAGTTTTTTCAATTTTGTCAGTTATGTGGATTTAACTTGCAAAATAATTTGCATATTTGTCACTCAATAAATGATATTTTAGTATATGTAAATTATATGATTGAACAGCGCAACTCATTATCATATACAATTGATGGTTTAGTACTTAAACTCAATTGCTTTAAAAAACAAAAGTCATTAGGTTGTACAACTAGACATCCTAGATGGGCTATAGCATTTAAATTTATCGCGCAACAAACGATAACTACTATCAAGAAGATTTGTGTTCAGGTTGGTCGTAATGGCACTTTGACTCCATTAGCCATATTAGAACAAAGTATTTTAGCAGGAGTCACAATATCAAAAGCAACACTTCATAATTTCAATGAAATTAAACGTTTAAATGTTAACGAAGGAGATGTTGTTTTGATTAAACGAGCTGGAGATGTCATACCTAAAATAATGAAATTAATAAAAAAACAAACTAATGATTTCTTTAAACCACCACAGCATTGTCCAGCATGTTATAAGACAATTAATGTTGTACATAATAAGTATATATGTGTTAATCCACAATGTCCAGCACAATTACAAAGACATTTACTTCATTTTGTGAGTAGAAAAGCTATGAATATTAAAGGTATTGGAAAAATATTCATAGTTAGATTAATCCAAAAAAAAAAGTTAATGACTATTGCAGATATTTATTTTTTAACTTACAGTGATCTGATAAACCTTAACATATTTAAAGAAAAAAAAGTTAACACTTTACTTAGAGCAATACATGAAAGTAAAAAACAACCTTTACGAAAATTACTATTTGCTTTAGGTATACAATGTCTTGGAGAAACATCTTCTGAAATTGTAGCTAAACATTTTAAAAATATAAATGCATTATTAAATGCAAATATAAGCGATTTTAAACAAATTACAAATATAGGTAATGTTACTGCATTATCTTTACAACAATTTTTTCAAAATAAAGCTGTACGTCAAATTATAGATAAATTAATATATGTTGGTGTAAATACGCTTGAGTATACATAAAAGATATTAAGAATTCAAAAATAAATATGATAAAATAAAATATATTAGTATCTTTAAAAATGGAGAAATTTATGCCAACAGCATTAATAAGTGTATCAGATAAGCAAGGTATTATCACTTTTACACATGAATTACAAGTTTTAGGATGGAATATAATTGCAAGTAGTGGAACAACTAAATTATTACGTCAAGCTAATGTTAACTGTCAAGCAATTACAGAATATATTGATTATCCAGAAATATTAGATGGCAGAGTAAAAACATTAAATCCAAAAATTTATGGTGGTATTCTAGCTATTAGAAATAACAATAATCATATGAAACAATTGCATCATTATAAAATAGATAAAATCGATATGGTTGTTGTAAATTTATATCCATTTGAAACAATAATAAGTAAAATACACAAACCTATTAATAAAATAATTGATCAACAAGTTATCGAAAATATTGATATAGGAGGAGTATCTCTACTTAGGGCTGCAGCAAAAAATTATCGAGATGTAATTGTTATATGTGATAGTAGTGATTATGAATCTATTATTATTAATCTAAAGAACAATACATTATCTGATACAATGAAGTTGGGGTTAGCAGCAAAAGCATTTCGTTACACATCATATTATGATTCATTAATAGCTGAATATTTTACATATGACAATTTATATATGTGTGATACTGTGACTATACCTCTTAAGAAAATATCAGCATTAAGATATGGAGAAAATCCTCATCAGAGAGCTGCATTGTATTCTTGTAACAACAATATGTCTTGCAAACAAATTAATGGAAAAGAGTTATCTTATAATAATTATCTTGATGTAGAATCTGCCTCACGTGTAGTTAACGAATTCGACAAGCCTACATGTGTAATTATTAAGCATAATAATCCATGTGGGTGTGCAAGTAATACTAATCTAAAAGAGGCTTATATAAGAGCATTAGAGTGTGATATCACTAGCGCATTTGGAGGAGTAATAGCATTTAATAAAGAAATAGATGACAATACAGCTATCGAACTTAACAAATTATTTATTGAATGTATTATTGCTCCAAAGTACTCTGGTAATGCTGTTAACATACTTACGAAAAAAAAGAATATAAGATTGTTAATTCAAAATGAGCTTATGTATAATGCTACTAATAAGTATACATTGAGAATGACTGATTATGGTATACTAATACAAGAGCAAGATAATCAATTGGTATCAGAATTCAAAATAGCAACAATTCGTAAACCTAATGAAATTGAAATATGTTCTTTAAATTTTGCTTTAAAAATTGCTAAACATGTTAAATCAAATGCAATTGTATTAGTACGAGGAGAACAAACTGTTGGAATAGGAGCTGGGCAAATGAGTCGTATAGATTCTTTAAAAATAGCTTCTAATAAAATGTCAGTTATGAAGTCTCATGTAGATGAAACATTATTGCCACTTGTTCTTGCATCAGATGCTTTTTTCCCTTTTGCTGATGTAGTGGAACTGGCTTATAAGCTTGGAGTAAAAGCAATAATACAACCAGGTGGATCAATTAAAGATGATGATTCTATACAAGCAGCAAATGAACATAATATGACTATGATTATGACAGGGATACGACACTTTAGACATTAACAATGACATATAAAAAAAAAATCAATATTAATGATTTAATATGTTTAAAACGAATGTGCTCATATTATAATGTAAATACTGTATGCATAAATGCCAAATGTCCTAATATTAGCGAATGTTTTAACAGAGGAGTTATAACGTTTTTAATTTTAGGAAAATGTTGTACTAGACGTTGTAGTTTTTGCGCGGTAGATAAAATCAGTATACCTGAGAGTGTAAATAGGAATGAACCAATACAAATAGTGCATATACTTAAGAAATTAAAATGTAGTAGTTCATACATTGTTATAACTTCAGTTACTAGAGATGATTTGAAGGATGGTGGGGCTAAGCATTTTGCTGATACTATTACTACGATCAAAACAAATGTTCCAAATATTAAAATAGAAGTTTTAGTTCCTGATTTTAGTGGTAACACTGAATTGATAAAAATAGTTTTAGATGCACAGCCTTCTATATTTGCACATAACTTGGAAACAGTTCCTGAGTTATACAGCCAAGTGAGAAATGGATCTGATTATCAACGTTCGATCAATGTATTAAAATATGCAAAAAGATTAGGCTTCAAAATTAAAACAGGTTTAATGTTAGGGCTTGGAGAAACCACAAAACAAATTGTTAATGTTCTTCACGATATAAAAAATTTAAATGTAGACATTGTAACTATAGGTCAATATCTTGCTCCATCAAAATCACATTATCCTGTTATAAAAGAGTATTCTATAGAAGAGTTCAAATTAATAAAAGAATTTGCTGTTTCTTTAGGTATTAAACGAGTAATTTCTGGTAGATATATACGTAGCTCTTACAGCCTATAAAAATATTTCAATACTATTAATATAAAATATGTAATCAGCATACCTAATAATGCGCCTGCTATAACATCTGAAGGGAAATGACTACCAACATAGATTCTTTCTAACCCTATTAGTACTGTTGTAATAATATATAATAACCTATACTTATTAATAATAAAAAGCATAAAAGTACATATAGTAACAGCAATTTGTGTGTGACCTGATGGAAAAGAATTATACAAACTATTCTCTAATATAGTATTGACATTCTCTATTCCTAGACGGGTTATTGGTCTTGCTCTAGCACATAAGAATTTACAAATATAATTACTAATAGTAGATATTGTTAGAACAACTATAAATATACATACATTAAAACAGAAATTGTGTTTTTTGTATTTCCATAGTATTAATATAGATATAATTATTATTAATATGGTAAAACTATAATGAAATTTTGTTAAATTATAAATAAAATTCAATATGATAATAAAATAGTCCAAGGTTCTACATTTGAGTGTTGAATTAATCAATTTAAATATTTTATGATCAATATTTATTATAATCTCTATACACTTATTGAAATAATTAATTTTGTTTAGTAATGTGTTTTGTCTAGTAGTACAAGTATATACATAACTGCTAATGAAAAATATGAAGATAAAACTAGTAGTTAATATTTTAATATATATAAATATATTTTTCATAGTGACTTCTTCAAAGTAGATTTAGGTAAATATTTTTGTAAAATCAAGGTTATATGATATAATATTTTATTTTCAAAGTTTAGTTATATTGACAATTTTTTACATTTAAGGTTAGTTATGAAACAACTAAAAACTCCATATTATTTAATTAATGAACATATGTTATTAAAAAATCTCAAAATAATGAAGTATATTAAAGAGTATTCAGGAACTAAACTTCTTTTAGCATTAAAATGTTTTTCGACTTGGAGTACGTTTGATCTTATTAGTAAGTACATGGATGGAGTAACTAGCAGTTCTTTATATGAAGCTAAGCTTGGATACTATAAATTTAAAAAAGAAAATCATATTTTTAGTGTGGCTTATTCTGATAATGATATTCAATTATTAAAACATATATCTGATAAAATAATATTTAATTCAATATCACAATTAGAACTGTTTTATAGAACATTACAAAAAAGTCAGATTGGACTAAGAATTAATCCTGGTGTAAGTTATTCAAAGTTTATTTTAGCTGATCCATCACAAAAATATTCTAAACTTGGTGTAAATTCTACAAAAGAAGTTATTTCAGTATTAAATAAAATAAGTGGGGTAATGTTTCATTATAATTGTGAAAATGCTAACTATCAAAGTTTTAGTACTATGCTAGATAAAATATCTTTAAAATACTGTAGTATTTTACAAAATGTTCAATGGGTTAGTCTTGGAGGGGGGGTATATTTTACAAAAAAAGGTTATCCATTAGATAAATTTTGTCAAAAATTAAAAGATTTTAGCAATCAATTTAAAGTGCAAATTTATTTAGAACCTGGAGAAGCTGTAGTGACAAATAGTTGTGAATTAATAACAACGGTTCTGGATGTTGTTAAAAACATAAAGGAAATTGCAATAGTTGATACATCTGTAGCGGCGCATATGCCTGATTTACTTATATATAGAAGTTCTGCTAAAATTAATAATAATAATCTTGGCAGATATAACTATATTATTGCTGGCCAATCTTGCCTTGCAGGAGATATATTTGGAGAATATAAATTTGAAACTATACTTAAACCTGGATCTATTATACGTTTTCAAGATACGGCAGGTTACACTATTGTACAAAAAAATTGGTTTAATGGACTTAAAATGCCGTCAATAGCTATTATGAAACTAGATGGAAACATTAAAATAATAAAAAAATTTTCTTATATTGATTTCCTTAATAGTTTATCATAGAATTAAATAAAAGATAGGAGGATGTTAAGATTGAGAAAGAGAAACATACTTATTATCGGAGCAGGTGGTGTTGCTCATGTTGCAGCTCATAAAATTGCACAAAATAATGACTTATTTGGTGATATATATTTAGTTTCGCGTTCAATTAAGAGTTGTCAACAAATATTAAATAGTATAGAACACAAACAAAATTACAAGGATACTTCTAATAAAATACAGATTAAACAATTAGATGTGTTTAATGTCAAAGAATTAAATAATATATTAAAACAATGCAACATTTCCATAACAATTAATTTAGCTTCAGCATTTTGTAATATGACAATTTTAGATGCTTGTATTAAAAATGGCTCAGCATATATAGATACCGCAATACATGAAGACCCAAGTAAAGTATGTGAAGATCCTCCATGGTATGCTAATTATGAGTGGAAACGTAAGAACAGTTGTTTACAAAATGGCATTACAGCTATTCTAGGTGCAGGTTTTGATCCTGGAGTAGTAAATGCTTACGTATCATATGCCAAAAATCATTACTTTGATTCAATAGATACTATAGATATAATGGATGTAAATGCTGGTATTCATAATAAATATTTTGCAACAAATTTTGATCCTGAAATAAATTTTAGAGAATTCATCAAAGTCTGGGTATGGTTAAATAAACAGTGGGTATGTAAGCCAATTCACTTTGAGAAAAAAAAATATAATTTTCCTGTTATAGGTGAACAAACAGTATATTTAACAGGTCATGACGAAATTCATTCGCTTGCTACAAATATTAACGCAAATTCAATAAGATTTTGGATGGGATTTAGTTCTCATTATCTTAACTGTTTTAATGTATTAAAAAATATAGGTTTATTATCAGAAAAAACTATTACAACTGCTGAAGGATTAAAAGTTGTTCCATTAAAAGTTGTTAAAGCTTGTTTACCTAATCCAAAAACGCTGGCACCTTATTATACTGGTAAAACATGTATAGGTGTTTTAATAAATGGAACATCCAAGACACAAAGAAAAGAACTTTTCATATATAATATTTGTAATCATGAATCTTGTTATAACGAAGTTGAATCTCAAGCTATTAGTTATACAGCTGGTGTACCAGCTGTTAGTGCTGCTATTTTAATTAATAATGGGATATGGGATGTTAAGAAAATGGTTAATATAGAAGAATTGAATCCTGATCCTTATATTAAGTTACTTAAACAAATGAATTTGACAACTGAAATAATAGAAATAAATAAACTAGTTATATAATTATAATAATAAGGAGTATAAATGTTAAATTTTCATGATAATAATCTCTTTATAGAACAAGTACGATTGTTAGATATTGTGGAAAAATATAATACTAGTACATACGTATATTCTCAAGATCAAATTATAAAAAATTTTGAAAAATATACTAGAGAATTAACAGAAATAGCTGGTGGCATGATATGTTTTGCTTGTAAGTCTAATTCCAATGGGACTATTTTAAAATTACTTGCACAACACGGAGCTGGGGCTGATACTACATCTGGTGGTGAAATATATAGATGTCTGAAGGCAGGATTTAATCCAGATAAAATAGTTTATGCAGGAGTTGGAAAAACTCGTGAAGAAATAGCATATGCTATTAAAAGTAATATTTTTATGTTTAATGTAGAATCAGAAGAAGAATTATATGTAATAGATCAAATAGCTAATCAATGTCAACATAAAGTTAGAATCGCTATTAGAATTAACCCTGATGTTACTCCTGATACTCATTCATATATAGTAACTGGCAGTAAAGGTACTAAATTTGGGATACCTTACGAAAAAGCTGTACAAATATATTTAAATGCTAGTAAGAAAAAGAATCTTATAGTGTCTGGTATTCATTTTCATATTGGTTCTCAAATTGTAGATCTTGAACCGTTCAAACTTGCAGCACAGAAAATTAAGTCTATTATTGACATTTTAAATACTTATAATATAAAAGTTAATTGTATTAATTGTGGAGGAGGGTTAGGAATTAAATACAATAATACAACTAATGTTATATCACAACATCAATTAATGACAGAAATGTTTAATATATTTGGTAAGAATAATAAATTTATTTTTGAACCTGGTAGATCAATAATTGCTAACGCAGGATGTATGTTGGTAAAAGTAATTTATAGTAAGATATCTGGTAACAAACATTTTATTATTACTGATGCAGGTATGAATGATTTGATTAGACCAACTTTATATGGAGCATATCATGAAATTTTACCTGTATTTCAACATAATAATACACAAAATGTTATTACAGATATCGTTGGGCCTATATGTGAAACTGGAGATTTTTTAGCTAAAGATATAATGTTTCCTATTGTCAAACAAAACGAAGTGTTAATTGTGAAAAATACAGGAGCTTATTGTTCATCTATGTCTTCAGAATATAATTCAAGACCAAAAATTGCTGAAGTATTAGTTAAGAATGATAATTTTATGCTAATACGTAAACGGGCTTGTTATGATGATTTACTTTTAAATGAAATTTAATAACAGAACATTATAAGGATAACAATACAATATGGAAATTAAATTTTTAAAAATTACTGCAGCAGGTAATGATTTTATTGTAATAGATAATAGATATAAGCTGATATTACCACAACATTATACAGTTGTGGCAAAAAAGTTGTGTAATAGAAAGTATGCTGTTGGGGCTGATGGATTAATATTACTTGAATCCAGTAACATGGCAGATTTTAAAATGAAGTATTTAAATTCAGATGGCTCTCATGCTTCTATGTGTGGCAATGGTGGACGAGCTATTGCGACATTTGCGTATAATTTACATATTATCAATTCAAAAAAGATGATTTTTGAAACTGATGCTGGTCTTGTTAATGCTGAAATCTTACTTAACGATAAAGTAAAACTACATATATATAATCCAAGTAACATAAAAACAAACATGCAAATATTAGTAGAAGACAGAATTTTTAAAATAGATTTCATTAATACAGGAGTACCACATGTAGTTATATTTGTTAAGGATATTAATAATATTGATGTTAGTAAATATGGACAACTGATCAGATATCATGATCAATTTAAACAAATAGGTGGTACAAATGTTAACTTTGTTAAAGTCAAAAACAATAACACTATTCTCGTACGTACATATGAAAGAGGCGTTGAAGGAGAAACTTTAGCATGTGGCACTGGCATAACTGCTTCAGGTATTATAACTGTTCTTAAAGGTCTTACAAAAGCTCCTATCAATGTTATATCACAAGGCGGTGATATTTTGATAGTTTCTTTTAATTTGGTTCAAGGAAAACCAACTAATGTAACATTAGAAGGGCCAGTATCTATATCTTTCAAAGGATTCATTGTAATATAAATAAAAGGTAAATGTGGAGGATTTTTATGTTTAGTGGTGTATATACTGCTTTACTAACACCGTTTAATAATAATAATAAAGTTGATTTTAACGCACTAGATAATTTACTTAATATTCAAATACTAAATGGAGTTGATGGGATTGTTCCATGTGGCACTACAGGAGAATCTGCAACATTAACTACAGAAGAACATAAAGCAGTTATAGAATTTTGTGTTAAGAAAATAAAAGGTAAAATCAAAATACTAGCTGGAACAGGTTCAAATTGTACTGAAAAGACAATACAGCTAACTAAATTTGCTGAGAAGATAGGTTGTGATGGAGCTTTAGTAGTATCTCCATATTATAACAAACCTACTCAAAATGGATTGTACTTACATTTTAAAGCTATAGCTGATTCAGTTAAAATACCTATTGTTTTATATAATATTGAAGGCAGAACTTCTATCAATATAGATCCAAGTACAGTAACAAAAATTTGTCAAACATGTAAAAATGTTATAGGAATTAAAGAAGCATCAGGGTCTTTAAAGCAAATGAGTATTATAAAATTACTAAATCCAAATACAGAGCTTATTTCTGGTGATGATATATTAACCTTACCTTTATTATCTATAGGTGGGGTAGGAGTTATATCAGTCTTATCTAATATTCTTCCATTAGATGTAGTTAGTCTTGTAAAAACTTTTAAAAAAGGTAATATAAATGATGCAATTAAAATTCATTACAGATTGTTACCTTTAATGAAAACAATGTTTATAGAAACTAATCCAATTCCAGTTAAAACTGCTGCTTCATTGCTTAATCTTTGTGAATTAAAATTTAGGTTGCCTATGTGTCAAATGAAAGATGACAATAAAACAAAACTTGTACAAAGTTTGTACGATTATGAACTTTTAAAATTAACTAGATAATATAGGGGGAACAATAATAATGAATATAGTTATTTGTGGAGCTGCAGGTAAAATGGGACAAGCAATAATATCAGTATCGAAACTGGATTCTGATATTAATATAGTAGGAGCATTGGATCGTGAACATAAAGCTATAAATACTAAAAACATAACAATACTTCCTATAGATAAATTAGAGACTATTATTTGTACTACGAGAAGTGTTATTATAGATTTTACAAATCCTCAATGTACGTTAAATAATATAAAAATAGCAAAAAAATATGATACTCCTATTGTTATTGGAACAACAGGTTTTAGTGAACATGAAAAAAAATATATATTAGAGGTAGCAAAATACATTCCAATTGTATTATCTCCTAACATGTCTATAGGGATGAATATTGTCTTTAAGTTAGTTGAAATAATGACAAGGAAATTATTGGATTATAATATTGAAATAGTTGAATTACATCATAATAGTAAAAAGGATGCACCATCTGGAACAGCTAACCAAATAGCCGATATTATATCATCTAATTTAGGAGAAAATATTAATGATGTTGCTATTTATGGTAGACATGGGACTAATTTAAATAGAAAAAAGAATGAAATAGGCATTTTTTCTATTAGAGCTGGGGACATTGTTGGAGATCATACAATATACTTTACAGGTATTGGTGAGCGCCTTGAATTGACACATAGAGCTCATTCAAGGTATCCTTTTGCCATGGGGGCATTAAAAGCAGCAAAGTGGCTTTCAAATAAAAAATCACATGGTTTATATAGTATGGCTGATGTCTTAGATATAAATGATTTGAATCATATAAAATAAAAATAGCAATGGAGGAGATAAAAAAATAACGTGAAAATAAATTATAGTAATAAATTAATTAAATTACCCCCATATCTTTTTATTGAAATAGATAAGAGAAAAAAAGCAGCTTTAACCAAAGGTGTAGATATTATATCTTTAGGTGTGGGTGATCCTGATCTACCTACTCCAAAACACATAGTACAAAGCATGAGAACTGCATTGGAAAATCCAGAAAATCATAAATATCCATTTGGTTTTGGATTAATTAAATATAGACAAGCTATCGCAGATTGGTTTGAGCACAGATTTAACGTAAAACTTGCATTAGATGAAATTTGTGCTCTTATAGGTTCTAAGGAAGGTATAGGCCACATGCATTTAGGATTCGTTAATCCTGGAGATTTCGTTTTAGTTCCAGAACCTGGATATCCAGTCTATAGTACTGCTACAATATTAACTGATGGTATTCCATATTTTATGCCTTTATTGGAAGAAAATAATTTTTTACCTTGTTTAAAGGATATCCCATCTGCTATTTTAAGTAAAGCCAAAATTATTTTTGTTAATTATCCTAACAATCCAACTTGTGCAATTTCACAAGAAAATTTTTATTTAGAACTTATAGATTTAGCTAAAAAAAATAATATTATTGTAGCTGCAGATGCAGCATATTCAGAAATATATTATCAAGAACAATATAAGCCATCTAGTTTTCTTGAATTGCCAGGAGCTAAAGATGTTGGAGTAGAGTTTCATTCTCTATCTAAAACTTATAATATGACTGGATGGCGTATAGGTTGGGTCTGTGGTAATAAGGAGATAATTTCTGGTATTGCAAAAGTTAAAGATAATTATGATTCTGGAGTTTTTCAAGCTACTCAAGAAGCAGGAATCACAGCCCTTAACTCATCAAAGCAATGTGTACAAGATATGAGAAATATATATAAAGAACGTAGAGATATTTTAGTTAGTGGACTACAAAAATTAAAGTGGGAAGTTAAATTACCGCAAGCTACGTTTTATGTATGGGCAAAAGTTCCTAAAGGATATACATCTTCTCAAACAATTATCAAGTTACTTGATGAAGCTGGAATAATATGTACACCTGGAAATGGCATGGGCAAAAGTGGAGAAGGATATATTAGATTTGCACTCACAGTTAATGTAGAACGAATTAAAGAAGCATTACTACGCATCAGGACAATACAATGGTAATGGTAATATCAAAGTAAATAATGAAATTAAAAGCAATGTCAACTTGTAATAGTAATAATATATATCTTATAGGTATTGGTGGAGTAGGTATGGCAGGAATAGCTGAAGTTCTCATTAATTTAGGATATAATGTGTACGGCTCTGACGTGTGCAATAGTGATTTACTTAATTATCTTATAAGCATAGGTGTAAAAGTTTATATTGGTCATAACAGTGAAAATATAAATAATATAAAAAATATAGATATAGTTGTTATATCCTCCGCAATACCTAAAACGAATCCAGAATTGATTTTGGCATATAATAGAAAATTACATATTATATCGCGTGGAGAAATGTTAGCACAACTAGCAAATTGTAAATCACTTATAACAATTGCTGGTACACATGGAAAAACTACTGTTTCAGCTATGATATCTTTTATTATGCAAAAGTGTAATTTAGGCCCTACATTTATTGTAGGAGGTAGGTTAAGACAAACTAAATCTGGAGCAAAACTTGGAGATGGCCAATATATGATTGTAGAAGCTGATGAATCAGATGGATCATTTTTACAACTTAAACCAAAGGCTACAGTTGTAACAAATATTGATAATGATCATTTAGAACATTATGATAATAATATTTATAAATTAAAATCAGCTTTTACTACTCATATTAATGGTATACCAAGTAATGGTATTGCTTTACTATGTTCAGATAATGAAAATATATTGCATATACTTAATAATAAGCAAATTAACATTCAATATTTGACTTATGGATTAAAAGGAAAGCCTTCAATTAGTGCTTGTAATATTAAATTCCATAAAAACGTTTATACTTCATTTGATATTAATTATATGGGAACTATCATTGGAAACTGTAGTATCCAACTAATAGGTATACATAACGTCCTGAATTCTCTTGCTGTTATAGGAGTGTGTTTATGGCTCAAAATTCCAATTAAGAGAATTCTAAACACAATAAAATTATTTAAAGGAGTTGCAAGACGTTTAGAAATAAAAGGTAAAAAAAACGGCATTATAGTAATAGATGATTATGGTCATCATCCAACTGAAATTATAGCTTCAATAAATGCTATTAAATCTTCTTGGCCTAATCATAGACTTGTTGTATTATTTCAACCTCATAGATATACAAGAACAAAACATCTCATGAGTGCATTTTGCCACAGTTTTTTTAACGCAAATTTAATACAGATATTAGATATTTATTCAGCAGGCGAACCAATAATGAAAACTATAACGTCAGATTTATTGGTAAGTGGACTTAGAAAACTAGGATGTAACGCAACAAAATTTATAAGTGTCAAACATTTATTAACTCTCACTAAACACAATGATATAATATTAACTATTGGAGCTGGTAGTATATGGAAAATTAGTAACGAATTGATCAATGAAATTTAATCTTATGTTAAGCAATGCTTTTATTAATCAATTAATAGTAAATGGTTGTAAAGTTTTACGAAATGAATTAATGTCTAAACATTGTTCGTTTAACATTGGTGGACCAGTTAAATTTTTTATTGAAATACCTAATGAAAAATCTCTATATTTATTGTTAAAATATATTAAATTTAAAAACTTTTATATTTTAGGTAGTGGAACAAATGTACTTTTTCCAGATTATGGATATAATGGAGTAGTTATTACTCTTGTAGGAGATTTTAAATATTGTTCTATCAAACAAAATAATGTTTTATGTGGCAGTGGATCTTATCTTAATGATATACTTAAATTAACTTTAATGAATAATTTAACAGGATTAGAATTTGCCATTGGTATACCAGGAACTATTGGTGGCGCAACTTTCGGCAATGCAGGTTCAAGTAATAAATGGATTAGTTCAGTTATTAGTGGTATAGAGATTTATAATTCAAGTTATCAAAAACAGTACATAGATAGAAAGTATATTCACTTTGAATATAGAGCAAGTAATATCAATAATTGTATTATTACAAAAGTCATATTACAACTTAATAAATTTCCATTTAAAATTAATTATAACATTCAAGAGTATATACAGAAAAGATATCTCACACAACCAATAGATTTCCCAAGTGCTGGTAGTATCTTTAAAAATCCTGTAGAAATTAGTGCTGGTAAGCTTATTGAATATGCTAATCTTAAAGGCTTCTGTATTGGAAAAGCTAGAATTTCAGAATTACACGGTAATTTTATAATTAATACAGGTGGAGCTTGTGCTCAAGATGTATTATTATTAATAAACCTAATAAAAATTAAAGTGAAGAAAAAATTTAATATAAATCTTGAAACAGAAATTAAGATAATAAAATAAAATGTTAATATGTTGGTTTCATAGGAATTATTTAGATAAGAAACATCGTATAGCTGTGTTGTCCATTACGCTATGTTTGATAATTTTATTTGGTTTGTATATTTATAATAAGATATTTAATATTGATCTATCTAATAAGCGAATATATATATTTGGAGCAAAAAATGTATCACAGTCTGAAATAAAAAAGTTTTTAATATTTAATATTTATAATACTAATAAAATAAATTTAATAAATACAAAAAATTATATACTTAGGGCAAAACCTGAATTAAAAAATATCAAAATATATAGATATTATGATAGAATCATAATCAAAGTATCTGAAAGGGTACCTGAATTGTATACTAATAAGAATGGTAAAATCTTTGGAATAGATAATAAAAATATGATGTTTCCTATACACAAAGTTCAATTGATAGGAAATATTCCAAAAATTAATTATAAATCATTGAATGAAAAAAATAAATTATTAAGATTTATCAGAATAGTTAAAGTTCTGTCTAACTCTTTTTATGATAATGTTGCTGAAGTATCATTTAATAGTTTAGATGAAATAATTATTCAAATGAGAAATGATGTGATAATTGTTTGGGGCATATATGAAATGAATAAAGCCATCATACTCTCTAAATTACAAAAATTGCAGACAGTATATAAAGATATGACTTTAAGATATAGTAAAATAAAGTATATAGATATGAGTTACTATAATTATGGAAAGATAATTGCTAAACAAGTAGAAAGTTAGTATATACTAAGAGGATAAAATGGTAAAACAAGTAGTTACAGCAGGTGTAGATATTGGCAGTAATCAAATATGTTGTGTTGCTGGTATATGTGATGAAACAACGGGATTAATTAAAGTTTTAAGTGCTATGGTAATGTTATGTGATGGATTAAAAGCTGGAACTGTTGTTAATATTCAAGAAACAGCATTATGTATGTGTAAACTTTTAGAAGAAACTGAAAAAACTATTAATGAACGTATCAAAAATATAGTTGTAGCGGTTAGAGGAAATTTAATTAAATCTAGAACTGCAAAAGGCGTTGTCAATATGGAAAATGCTGACAGAAAAGAAATTACACAAACAATTATACTAAATGCATTGGACAATGCAAAAAAACAGATAAAATTAGAACCTGAACAAGAAATTTTACAAATAGTTCCATTAGAATATATATTAAACCAGCAAAAAGGTATTCAAAATCCAATTGGTATGGAAGGAACATATATAGAAGTTGATGTATGTACTTTCTTAATTCCAAGTAATAATTTAAGGAATTTAGCAAAAGTATTTAGTTCTATTGGTAAAAATGATTGTCATAAAGTTTATGGATATCTTTCTACAGGAGAAATGCTAATTTCAAAAGAGGAAAAAGAGCTTGGCTGTCTTTTAATTGACTTTGGAGGGTTAACTATTGGACTTGTACATTATCTAAATGGATGTATTAATCATACTGATGAAATTTTAGACGGGTCTGATTATATAACTAGAGATATAGGCTATAAATTAAAAACTACTTATTCTAGTGCAAGAGAAATTAAGGAAATGTATGGAGCAGCTTTTGTACATAGTGGCTTTGAAAACAAAGAATTTGAATATACAATTGCGGATGGTAAAAGTGTTAGACAATATGATAGATTTAAATTAGTTAATTATATAATTATGCCTAGAATAGATAGAATTTTATATAAGATAAAAAAAGTTATTGAGAAAAATAATTATGGGGATGAATTTTTTTCTGGTGGAATAATTTTATCTGGTGGAGGAAGTAATTTGTATGGATTAACAGAAGCTTTTGAAAAGGTTTTTAGCTGTTCTGTAAGAGTTGGCACCGTAAGTTTTAATAAAGTTATAGTAGGGCCACATGATATATTATCAAACTTATCTTATACTACTGCTGTAAGTACCTTAAGACATGGATTTATAAGACATCAACAAAATGATTCTCCTAAACAAAAAAGTTCAAGAAATAGTGTAGTATCAAAAATATCAGAATGGTTAGAGGAAATTTTTTGAATGACTGATAAAATAATAAAAACAATACATAGTAAAAATATGTCTCAATCTCAACCAGCAGTAATTAAAATTCTTGGTGTTGGTGGAGGAGGATGCAATGCTGTTAATAGAATGATTGCTGTTAATGTAGCTAATGTTGAATTTGTGGCAATTAATACTGATACACAAGCCTTACTTAGATCAGCATCTCCAGATGTTCTACAAATCGGAGAGAAAATTACAAAAGGACTTGGTGTAGGTGGAAATCCAGAAGTAGGAAAACGTGCAGCAGAAGAAAGCGCAGAAGAAATAAGAGAACGACTTATTGGCGCAGATATGGTTTTCATTACTGCTGGAATGGGTGGTGGGACAGGAACAGGAGCAGCCCCTGTCGTTGCTAAACTTGCGAGAGAAGAAGGTATTTTAACAATAGGAGTTGTAACTAAACCGTTCGAGCATGAAGGGAAAGTGAGAATGGAACAGGCTGAAGAAGGTATTAGAAATTTAAAAGAATACACAGATGCTCTAATTGTGATCCCAAATGAAAGAGTTTTTAATGTCATTAATGAAAAAATAGTACTTGATACTTTTTATCAAATTATAGACGATGTACTTAGACAAAGTATTCAAGCAATTACAGATGTTATTACAGTAACAGGAGAAATTAATAGAGATTTTGCTGATGTTAAAAGTATTTTAACTAATTCTGGAACAGCATTAATAGGTATGGGGGAGAGTGCAAGTTCAAATGTGAAGGAAGCAGTTAAAAATGCAGTTACAAGTCCTTTACTTGACAGTTATGATATTTCCAAGGCTGAAAAAGCTCTTGTAAATATTACAACAAATTCAAAAGATACTGCTATGACTTTGCAAGAAATATTTAATGATATTAAAAGTTATGGTATTAATGGTCATATATTTTTAGGACATACTATAGATAATACACTTGATAATAAAGTTAAAATTACTATTATTGCTACAGGATTTAACAAAAATGTTGACTTAGATAAAGACAATAATACAAATAAAAACCAAGAATTTTTATTACAAAAAAGTTTAGTTGTCGATGAAGAAGAAATAGATCCATTAAGACCTGCATATATGTATTGGAAACCAAAATTTCTTAAGCAAGATGAGTCGTTTGATCCAAATATTTAAAATGTGAGTGATTACAAACTAGTGTCAATGTTATATTTACTTGGTCGCAATATCTTTAAAATATTTTTTAATGTACTTTATAGACTCAAAATAGAAGGTATTGATAATATTCCACAAGTTGGTGGTGCAATTATTGCTTCAAACCATATGAGTATTTTTGACCCACCATTACATGGAGTAGCGATGTATAGACCATTGTACTTTATGGCAAAAAAGGAATTATTTAATATTCCATTATTGGGATATCTAATAAAAAAGACAAATGCATTTCCAATAGATAGATTGCGTACAAATGTTACGTCTATTAAGTATGCTATATCTATTATTAATAGTGGACATTTACTTTTAATTTTTCCAGGAGGGACAAGAAAGAAAAATATGATTAATATAAAATATGGTATTGGAATGATGGCATGTATCGCTCAAGTCCCATTAATTCCTGCGAGAATAACAAATAGTGATACAATGCTTTCATTTAAACAAATCAAAATAAAATATGGAGCACCAATCATACCACCACAACAATTTACAAAAAATGACTATTCAATGTTATCAGAAAAAGTTTATAAAATAATAGAAGCAATGTAATATGAAATATAGCTATGTTTTGTGGAATTAAGAAAATTTGAACAATACTGTTATCCATTTTTTTAACCTGAGGATAACAAAATATAGTGTTTATTTAATTTACAGATTTTAATGATGGTCAATAAAAAATCCATCCAAATAAACAAAAAAACATCTGGAGGTGGCGGGAATCGAACCCGCGTCCGAAACTTATTTTAATGAAATTTTATACAGGTTTTTACTTTAATACAACAATTTTACAAACTAAAACTAAAACTAAAATTAAAACTAAGCAGCTAATGGCAAAGCACTACTACTATTTACAGTAAAAGTATCTCTATTAATATTGTTGTTATTTATTTTTTAGTCGATTTTTAACGGAGCCATCGACTATCTCCGACCTGCAATTTCACCGTTGATAATTCCGTCGAATCCTATAGGCACCCCCACACGTCTTTTTCTCTTTGTAATTAAGAAATCTTTAATAAGGTTAGAGCAGAGTAAACTAATCTCATTATTTTGTAACAATTTAATTTCATTTACACAGTAATTAAATTGTTTCTTCAATGCTAGTTGCAACAAACTATCATATGCAATCAATTTACTATTACAACTTCCAAATATAACTCTTTTTAATCTTGCATTTGTTATAGCCCCCATACACATTATACATGGTTTAGCAGTGATGTACATGGAACAACTATTTAAACGATAATTATTAAGTATTTTAGCAGCTTGTCTGATTACCATAATTTCAGCATGCGCTGTAGGATCTGCTTTATTAATACACTGATTAAAGTTTTTGGCAATGATATTGTGAGCATTAACAATGACAGCTCCTATAGGTATTTCTTTCATTTTCAAAGCTTTATAAGCTTCTTGTATAGCTTGTGTCATAAAGAAAACATCAACATCACTACTATAATTTGTATGCATTGCATCATTTTTATACTAAATATTAAGTTATATGTCAAAATTTAAATTGTTTCTATATAATGATAGAAAACATCTTAAATAAGTTAAAATAGATTTTACAGTATTTTATAAATTTATTCTATTAACAAGTTTCAACTTGTAGAATGTTATATGCTATTTAAAAAAATTAAGTAATTTGTGATAAACGATTAAAAGTCAATTAAGTTTAAAAATTTGTCATAATAATGATTCTTAATATATAATAATAAAATGAATATACAAACACTGATTCTTAAGTTACAAGCATTTTGGCAAAAACAGGGTTGTACAATAGTACAATCTTATGATTTAGAAAAAGGAGCAGGTACATTTAACCCAGCTACTTTTTTACGAGTTTTAGGGCCTAAACCTTGGTATGTAGCTTATGTAGAAAGGACTCGTCGTCCTAGTGATGGTAGATATGGGGTCAATCCATATAGATTACAGCATTATTATCAATTTCAAGTTATCATGAAACCTGCTCCAATAAAGATACAACAAAAATATATATACAGCTTAAAATATATAGGTTTTAACTATACAAAACATGATATAAAATTTATTGAAGATAATTGGGAGGCTCCAACTCTTGGAGCTTGCGGAATGGGCTGGGAAGTACGAATTAATGGAATGGAAGTAACACAATTTACATATTTTCAACAAATTTGTGGTATCAATCTAGACCCTGTTTCTGTTGAAGTTACATATGGAATTGAAAGGATTGCTATGTGTATGCAAAGGAAGAATAACATTTATGATCTACAATGGAGTGATAATGTCACTTATGGAGACATGTATCTTGAGAATGAAAAACAGTGGTCAAGTTACAATTTTGAACACGCTGATATAAGTATGCTTAAACAACATTTTAATGATTGGGAAAAAGAAGCATATAATCTTATTAAAGTTAATTTACCTATACCTGCTTATGATGCTGTTATGAAATGTTCACATTTATTTAATTTATTGGATGCAAGAAATGCACTATCAGTATCTGAAAGAATGGATTATATTTTAAGAGTTAGAAAAATAGTTAAATATGTTGTACAAAAATATATTACATTAAATTAATTAATTCATATGAAACAAGATAAAGATTATTATAATGACACCTTATTAGAAATAGAAATTGAAAATTTGCCTGTGTCATGCATAATGATAGCTTTAAGTAAAATGAAAGATTTCATGCTAAAAAAATTTGAAATTTGTTATGGATTAATATGTGACTCTTTTAACATATATGCTACTTCAAGAAAATTGATTTTAATAATTACAAATTTACAATATACTTCAAAAAATAAAAATAAAAATAATAAAAAATACATGAACATATTATTGTCTAAAGTCTTTATAGATCTGATACGTAATATGTCTTTTTCTAAAAATATGATATGGAATGATAGTAAGTTTAAATTTGCTAGACCAATTAGAAATATAGTGGCAATATATGGTAAACAACTTATTAAATTATATATAGCTGAAGTTCACTCTTCTAGGTTTAGTAATATAAATATCTACACACAAGAAAAAATAAAAATAGATGTTCCAGCAAATTATGTTTCATGCATGAAACGTAATTTTATTATTGTGGATCAAAATAAAAGGTATAAATTATTACAATACAATATCAAACGTTTATTAGCAAATATTGGAACAATATTATACAATGAAAGACTTATTAATGAAGTGACTTATTTAGTAGATTATCCGTATCCTATTTTATGCTCATTTAACATAAAATATTTACAATTACCATCTCAAATCATTAATGTATGTATAAATAATCAAAAATGTTTCACAATATTAAATAAAGATAATACGTTATCAAATTATTTTATATGTATTGTCAACAGACATTTACGAAACAGAAACATGGATAATACAGTACTAATTAGAAATGACTACGAACGAGTTATTGAATCAACATTGGAAGATGCACAATATTTTTATAATCATGATATAAACAATAAAATCATTAGTAAGTTAGGTGAACTACAAAATGTTGTTTTTCATAATAAAATAGGATCTGTTTATGAAAAGATTAAACGCATAAAAAAAATAGCTATTTTTTTAAACAAAGAATTTTTTAACATGCAAGTAAATAATCAACTATTAACAAAAGCAATAGAGCTTTCTAAAACTGATATATTGGGCAAACTTGTATTTGAATATCCTGAACTTCAAGGAACAGCAGGTAAAATGTACGCTTTAAAGTTAGGAGAAAGTAATGATGTAGCAAATGCTATAGAGCAACATTATTGGCCAATTAATGCAAATTCTGATACATTGCCAGTTAGTATACTAGCAACTATAATATCTTTAGCCGATAGATTAGATACGTTAGTCACAAGTTTTACTGTTAATATCATGTCTTCTGGCTCAACAGATCCATATGGTTTACGCAGAATATGTATAGGCTTCCTTAAAATCATTAAAAAACATTTAGTAGATATTAATTTAGATTATATAATTAAGAAAACATTTGCTTTAAATAACAATAATGCTAAAATGCCAGAACAAATTTATAATATAATTATGAATTTTTTCAAACATAGACTTAATTTTATGCTGATGAGAGAAGGCTATGGATTAAAGGAAATCCAAGTTACTCTCAATAGCATAAATACAATAGGGGCGTTGTCTGTTTTATATAACAAGCTTAATGTATTGAATAATTTTACACATCATAAACAGTTTAAAGATATATTATTAGTGATAAAAAGAGTTAATAATGTATTAAAACAAGCTATTAAGAATCAGAGCAACATATCAACTACTATAAATGAACGCTTATTTACTAATGATAGTGAACAAAATTTATATAATAAAATAAAAAATTTCAATATTATAACAGACGATTATACAAATTTTTTTAATTATCTAATAGAATTGAGTTTAATAATAAATGACTTTTTTTCAAAAGTAATGATTATGTCTCCAAATCAACATATAAAACAGAATAGATTGTCTTTACTTAATAAGACAAAACATATCTTTACTAATATCATAGATTTGTCGTTATATTTATTATAATACATGATAATTATAAATACTGGTAATGGAAAAGGAAAAACTACATCAGCCATTGGGCAAATAGTTAGATATTTAGGCCAAGGGTTTAAAATATGTTTGATCTATTTATTTAAATCTGAACATTGCTGTGGTGAAAATAATATATTAAGTAAATTAAATAACATAGATATTTTATACTTTGTGAATCAACATCCATATTTTAATACTAACATTCATACTAGTGATATCATTCTTGAATGTAATTTAGCTTTAAGCAAATTAAAAGAATTTGTTAATAGCAATCATAGATATGATGTATTTGTTTTAGACGAGTTTAATATTGCTTTAAAAGATAAATTTATTAATGAAAAAAATTTTATTTCAGTTGTACAATTACTATCAAAACAGTCAGATATCATTATTACTGGTAGAGGTGCAACTCAAAAATTATTAGATTTAGCAGATTTAGTAACTGACATGATAGATGTAAAACATCCTTATTCTCATGGGATTTTAGCAAAAAAAGGGTTAGAATTTTAATAGGCTTATTTATGTAAATATGAAAAAATGGATACAATGTATTTATTTTTTTTTAGTTATACTACAAAGTACATGTTTAGGAATAAATGCAAAGGAATATAGACGTATTATATCTTTAGCCCCATCTATTACACGTACTTTATATGAACTTAAGATGGAAAGTTATATTATTGGAATTACATTTCATTGTCCAAAAGGGACTACTAATAAACACATAGTTGGTACAATGTTAGACCCTAATATTGAAAAGATAATGTTGCTTAAACCTGATTTAATAATTTTAACTCAAGAAGGAAATACTAAAGATTTTGCAAAAAAACTTATTAGATTTGGATTTGAAATATATATTATCAACACTACTAATAATTTTCAAGATTTATGCAATAATTATTTTTTACTGGCTAGTAAGATCAATAGGGAGAAATTAGCTAGTAAGATCATACATCAAGCTAAGACTATGATAATAAATGTATATAATAATATCAATATTGCTTACAATAAAAGGATATTTTGGGAAATAGGTCGTTATCCACTATATACAGCTGGTAGTAAAAGTTTTGTAAATGATTATAGTCATTATAGTAAAACAAATAATATATATTCTGATATCAATAAAAGTTATTTTCCTATTGGGATAGAAGATCTTATAAAACGTAATCCTGATATTATAATACATACAAAATATAATAATGTTGTTATAGACACTTTTTGGAAACAATACACAAGAGTACTTAATGCAGTTAAAAATAAAAAAATTTTTATGATTGATAATAAGAGTATATTTAGTCCAACTCCATTAACATTTGTAACAAATTTACAAATCTTAGTGAATAAAATTTATGAAAAAAAATAGCAAGAAATTTATTTTAATGTTATTCTTATTAATACTAAATATAGTTTTAGCGTTAGTAGTTGGCTTTGATAAAACTGTTGTTAAATCATTGTTTATCCATGCAAATAAAAATATAATGCAAATGATTAAATATATACGTATACCGAAAATAATCATGATTTGTATTACTGGAGCTGGGTTATCTGCAAGTGGATGTGTTTTACAAACTGTATTAAATAATCCTTTAGCAGAACCATTTACTTTAGGTATTTCTGGAGGAGCTGCTTGTGGTGTTATAATATCTTTACTTTTTAATTTATCATCAAGAGTTGGTTTCCTTACTGTTCCATTTTGTGCTTTTATAGGAGCTATTATTTCTATGTTAATAGTTTCTATTCTTAGTTCGCGTAAAACTTTTAATCATCATACTATGATTTTATCTGGTATGATTGTAAGTTATATGTTTACATCAATAACATTACTTGCTTTCGTATTGTCACCTATGGATACTTTATATATGACTTTTAATTGGCTAATGGGTAGTTTTTCAATATTTGATGAAAGATTAATTATAATTGCAAGTGCTATAGTACTTAGTGGAATTATATTGTTAATTTTATCAAGCAATGTTCTTAATGCAATATATTTAGGAACTGATAAATCAAAAACATTTGGAATTAATATTGAAAGAAATGTCAAATTTTTATTTTTTGTTACTTCTTTAATAACAGCAACAGTAGTATCTATTTCTGGAATTATAGGTTTTGTTGGATTAATAGTTCCCAATATATGTAAAAGTATTTTTGGAGATAATCATTCTATTATCATTCCTATGTCTGCTTATTCTGGAGCAATGTTTCTATTAGCTTGTGATACAATAAGTACTATGATATTTAGTCCTATTATATTGCCAATTGGTATAATTACAAATATTTTAGGTGGTATATTTTTTTTATTTTTATTAATACAAAAGAAAACATAATGATACAAGTACAAAATGTGTATGCTAAATATATAAATAACACTAATATATTGAAGAATTGCTCTTTTACTATTAACAATAAAGATTTTGTTGGTATAATTGGTAAAAATGGAGCTGGTAAAAGTACATTATTAAAAGTTTTGTGTAGAATACTTAAACCATATTTAGGGAATATATGTATAGAATATCAAGATATTCAGAATTTACACATAAAAGATTTAGCTCGCAAAATAGCATTTTTGCCACAATATGTTAATACAAATTTATCTTTCTCAGTTTTTGACTTTATTTTATTGGGTAGATATCCATATATGAATACTTTAAAGTGGCCATCACAAAATGATTACAATATAGTTAATCAAATCATAGATTTATTACATTTATATAAACTTACAAATAAACAAATTAATCAATTATCATATGGAGAGACACAAAAAGTTTTAATAGGCCAGGTTATAGCACAACAAACTGATATTATTATATTTGATGAACCAACAGCACATTTAGATATTGGTAGTCAAAATAAAATTTTAAAATGTATTAAACAACTAAATGAAAAATATAATAAAACAATTATTTTAACTTTACATGACTTAAACATTGCAAGTGAATTTTGTAATAAATTAATATTACTTAATAATGGTATGATTTGTAAGCAAGGAACACCACTAGAAATTTTTCAATGTGGTATAATAGAGAAAATTTATAATATTCAATTTGTTATAGGAACTAATCCAATATCAAATAAGCCATATCTTGTTCCAATTAACTAATAGGGGCCTTTAATGAATACAAAACTCGAAGATATCATATATGGAGCAACTGATGTTATTTCTATAGTCGAACTTGGCAAAAGACTCACCTGCAAAAAACAATTAATAATTAAATTTGGAGTAGATCCAACTGCTCCAGACTTGCATCTTGGTCATACAGTTATATTAAATAAATTGCGGCATTTACAAACCTTAGGACATAAAGTATTATTTCTCATTGGAGACTTTACTGCATTAATTGGAGATCCTTCTGGTAGATCTACAACACGTCCTGTTATTACAAAACAAGAAATAAAAAATAATGTTCAAACATATGTCAATCAAGTCAGTAAAATTTTAGATATAACAAAAACAGAAATTGTATATAATAGCAGTTGGTTCAATAAAATGAGCATAAATGAAATTTTAAATCTAACCACAAAAAGTACAGTTGCTCAAATGTTAACGCGTAAGGATTTTGACAAACGATACAAAGAAAATAGATCTATAAGTATTAGAGAATTTCTATATCCTTTACTACAAGCCTATGATTCTGTAATATTACAGCCTGATATAGAAATTGGTGGTCATGATCAAAAATTTAATTTGATATTAGGTCGTGAAGTCCAAAAAAATTATGGAATGAAAAATATACAAATTATTATCACTATGCCAATTTTAGAAGGAATGGATGGTGTAAGAAAAATGTCTAAATCATATAACAATTACATAGCTTTAAATGATACGTGTACTACGATGTTTGGTAAAATTATGTCAATTTCTGACGAGCTTATGTATAAATATTATAAAATCCTTACAAATATCAATATAAGTGTAGTGAAACAAATGCATCCTAAAGAAGCTAAATGTAACCTAGCACATTTTATAGTAAAACAATATTATGGAAACGACAATGCTTGTGAAGCAAAACAAAGTTTTAATAAAGTTTTTATTAAAAAAGAATTTCCAAACAATCTTATTACTCAATACATCACTTTCAATGAAATACAACTATCAAAATTACTTGTACTAAGTAAGATGTGCTCTAGTAAAAAAGAGGCTCAACGACTCATTCAACAAGGTGGAATTAAAATAAATTCACAAAAAGTAATGATAGATTATGTTATAAACTTAAAAGAAGATTTTATACTTCAAGTAGGAAAACGAAGATTTCAAAGAATAAGATTGAACAATGACGACAATCATAAAAAAACTTAATGACAATACTTTCAAAATACAGATAAAAGGATTAACGAAAATATTTGTATTAAAAAAATGTGTATGTGTGTTTATAATATTATTAAAATTTAATTTAATAGCGCATTCAATCATTACAGTAAAAAACACTCTTAAGGTGTGTATAGCACATAAGTTATCTACATGTACAATACATAATATTTCCAACGTTATATATATATTTGATAAGTTTAATAATAAAATTCAAAGTAGCAATCAATATATTAATGTTTCTTATATTGATAAAAATAATATAGATATAGATGGATATATTTTGACTTTACCAGTTGTAATACAACCATCAAGTGATGGTTGTATTTTTGTTTTTAATAAGGCATATAGAGGACATTTACTGTTACAACAATCATATCTTAATTCTAACTGTTTCGATATAATCAATATTATATGCTTAGAAGATTATTTAAAAGGAGTACTACCACAAGAAATTTACAAGCATTGGTCGTTTGAAGCATTAAAAGTACAAGCTATTATTAGTAGAACATATGTTATTAAGAATTATAATAGACATATGAATCAAGGCTTTGATATTTGTGCAACAACGCATTGTCAAGTGTATGGAGGTTTATCTAATGAAGCAGAAGTATGTAATCAAGCCATTGTAGAAACTGAATGTCAAGTCTTAACTTATAAAGGCTTGTTAGCACAAACAGTTTTTCATGCTAGTTGTGGAGGACATACTGAAAATCCAAAATATATATGGGATTCTACAAATGTACCAAGATATTTAAAAGGTGTCAAATGTCATTATTGTTCAAAATCTCCATATTTTAGCTGGACTGGGAAGTTAGAAGAAAAATTCATAAGAAATCAACTTATAAATAATAATTTTTGTAACATTGGAAAAATAAGACAAATTAATATTAAAGGGAAAACTAGGCATGGAACTGTCAAACAATTAGAAATTATACACTCTCAAGGTAAATTAAATATACACGCATATAAATTTAGGCTTGCAATCAGTACATGGAATATCAAAAGTAACATGTTTAAATCTATTAAAAAATGTAGAGGTAAATTTTGTTTTAATGGTAAAGGATGGGGCCATAGAGTTGGATTATGCCAATGGGGAACTAAAGTAATGGCAGAAAAAGGTAAAACTTATAAACAAATTCTATCATATTTTTATCCTAAGACTAAGATTGATAAAATACAATATCAAAATTAATTTATTTAAGGGGAAATAAATAATCATGAGAAAATTTAAACTAGCAGTTGTAGGAGCAACAGGCGCAGTTGGTCGTGAAATGATTAATATGCTTGAAAAAAGAGAATTTCCAATTCAAAGTATAAGATTTTTCGCATCACATAAATCTGTTGGGAAAAAATTAATATATAGAGGCAAAGAAATACAAGTTGAATTGTTAAATAAAAATAGTGGCAAAGAGATTGATATTGCATTATTTAGTGCTGGTTCGAATGTTTCCAAAGAATTTGCCCCATATTTTATTTTAAATGGATGTTACGTTATAGATAATTCAAATGCATGGAGAATGGATACAGATGTTCCTTTAGTGGTACCAGAAGTTAATTCGCATGTTTTAAAAAGAGATAAAAAACTTATTGCTAATCCAAACTGCTCAACTATACAAATGGTTATTGTTCTCAAACCAATACATGACTATGCAAAAGTTAAAAGAGTTATTGTATCAACATATCAATCTGTGTCAGGGGCTGGCCAAAAAGGTATTGATGAACTTACTAAACAAATACAAGAATATGGTAAAGGAAAACATACTTTAGCAGTAAATACAAATACATTTAAATATCAAATAGCTTTTAATGTAATACCACAAATAGATATTTTTATGGATAATAATTATACAAAAGAAGAAATGAAAATGACGAATGAAACGAAAAAAATTATGAATTCATATGATATTGAAGTAAGTGCTACATGTGTAAGAGTTCCTATTATACGTGCCCATTCAGAAAGTGTATGGATTGAAACAGAAAAAACAATTACCCCATTAGTAGCAAGAAATTTATTGTGTAAGGCAAATGGAATTTGTATAATGGATGATCCTAATATATACAAATACCCTATGCCTATCTTAGCAGAAGGGCAACAAATTACATATGTTGGAAGAATTAGACAAGATATATCATTAAAAAAACACAACGCATTAACACTATGGATAGTTTCTGACAATTTATTAAAGGGCGCGGCCTTAAATGCTGTGCAGATAGCAGAAGAATTAATAAAAATTATTTAAATAATATAAAAGAAAGCCATGTGTAACATGGCTTTCTTTATTTTTTAGGTTATTATGTGTGATGGTGGTGGTGGTGGAAATTTATACTTCTTAAGAAAATCAGGTGTTACGTCAACTTTTTGTGAACGTGTTAATGAAGACAATCTACGCTCTTTAGCTTTAAAATCATATTGAAAAACACCATTTTCTATTAAGTCTTTCAAGCTAGGTTTAAATTGTGGATCTGTAAATTTAGGAGCGTCATGTAACATAGCTATTGGCGCATTATAATCAAATGATACTATTTGTTGTTGCATGTCAGAGGAATAAACTTGTCTTAAAACAGGATTTGTTATAGTACGAACTTTTTTATTAATCCTATAAGGATGGTGTCTCATAAAATCATAACATCTATTTAGCGAAGCGTCAATCTGTCTGACATGATTCTCATCAGTAGGATTAAAATATTCTAGCCTCATTTGCCCATCTTCATTTTCAAGAAATATTAGCCAACCAGGTAGAGGATAAGGTTTATCACTAAGTTTATTTCTTTCTTTGACATGTTCCACATAATTTTTTAGTGCTTGGGATTGGGAATATGCTCGTTCCCAATATTCAAAAACTGGTGGTAACTGATCAACTGGTTCAGGTGTTATATATGTATCGCCTGGATAATGTAGGTCTCTTGTTACAATATTTAGGACAGCCTCATTTCTCTCGTCAGCCAATCTTTGAGCGATTTGTAATGATAAACTAACCAATCTAACATGAAACTTATTACGTGGATCATAGTCAACTACTTGAGCCTCTTGGTCCTCTGTTGCTATAGCAGGAATGTTCATAGTTTCCCCCACTCGCAAGCCTTTATGAACATATGGTCTAGTTTTACGCTCTACTTCAAGGTGTTCTTGCATTTCATCATTTATTGCTCTTCGCATGTCTGTCTTAACATGTGAAAGATAAAATGGAAATAAACACAAAGCCCACAAATAATATGTAAAAACGCAAGCTCCAATCAATACCACCACAGGAACCAGATTTGTTTTTACAAAATCTGTAATTTTTTTATAAGTTGTAGGGATGTAAAGGTCATCGTAAGGGCCAGGCCCAAATAGATATTGCATCTCTTCTTGAGTTCTATGTTGCCCTCTAGACATACGAGAGTTACTTATAAATGCCCATTGCTCATCAGTAACAAAATCAGGTTTGTTTTCAAACATTGCAAACATTATAGGTTCAATTTTAACATCATCATGTGTAGCAGGACATGTAAAATTATCATTTTCGAACAAATCCTTTTGCCATGCAGGACATGTAAGGTTAGGAAACGTGGAATTGGTGTAATTATTCGAAGATATAGGCAATGTAGAATTAGTATAATGATTCGGCAAGGCTGATGGAACAGTAGCATATAGTGGAATGTTTAATAATAAAGATAGTGTCAATGATACTACTTGTTTCTTTACTCTTGACATTTTGCTTTTTCTCCTTTTTGTATTTTATTAATTTTATCTAATGTGAGAGACATTCTCTTTATAATTTCATATTGTCCAAGGATTTCCATCATACTAAACAAACTAGGACCTCTCATGTTTCCAGATATAGCTATTCGTATTGGGTGAAAAACCTTCGGTGTAGTAAGTTGATATTCTCTAGCTAAATCTCTTGCATATAACTCTAAAGCAGTAGCAGAAAAATCTTTTTGTGAACTAAGTCTTTTAACACTTTCATTCAAAACTATTTTCGTATTTGTATCAAAAAGTATTTCATTAATTTTTTTATTGTACACTAAATTATAATTAAAAAACATATTACCAAGTATTATAATATCATTTAAGGTTGTTAATTTATTATGTTCTAATTTTATAATTTTTTTTAAAGTTTTAATATTCCAATTAGCAATCAAATTATTTAGCTTCATATCATTATTAGCCCAATCAACAAACAAATCATATATTTCATCAACAGACTTTGAGCGTATTTTCTCTTTATTTAACCATAGTAACTTATTATGATCAAAAATAGCTGGATTAGAGCTACATTTTTCAATAGTAAACTTTTGTTGTAACTCTTGTACTGTAAAAATTTGTTGACTATCTATAGTACTCCATCCAAGTAATGCAAGATAATTCACTAAAGCCTCCTGTAAATAACCTTCTTTTCTATATTTTAAAACAGATATTGAATCATATCTTTTAGACAAACGTTGTCTATCAATATTTAATATCATAGATATATGTGCGAAGTGAGGAATACTCCATCTTAATGCATTGTAAATAAGTATTTGCCTAGGCGTATTAGAAATATGATCGTCACCTCTTATGACATGTGTTATATTCATGGTGTAATCATCTATTACACAAGCTAAATTATATGTTGGCAGATTGTCAGATCTCATTATAATGAAATCACTTAATAAAGAATTATCAAATGTTATAGTTCCTTTTATTAAATCATTAAAGATTGTTGTCCCTGTTTTAGGAACAATAAATCTTATTACTGGATTATTAGTTTTTTTGTTTATTTGAGCTAATGTCAAATATTTACATTTACAATTATATTTAAATGGGATTTTGTTTTGCTTAGATGTGTATTTAGCTTTAGCAATGTCATCTACAGTACAATAACATTTATAAGCATGATTACGTTTAAGTAATTCATTTACATATTGACTGTATAACTTTGTACGCTGTATTTGATAAAATGGACCATGATTCCAGGTTAATTTTAACCATTTTAAAGTATCTAAAATATTATCTGCATATACTTGCGTTGAACGACATCTATCTGTATCTTCAATACGTAAAATAAAGTCGCCATTTTGCTTCTTAGCAAACAACCAATTAAATAATGCTGTTCTAACTCCACCTATATGTAAATTGCCAGTCGGAGAAGGAGCAAAACGAACTCTAATAATTTTTTGTTCCATAATGTAATAAAATTAGTATATTATTTTATTTAATGAATATTCAATTATATCTGTAGCACCATGTCGTTTCAATATCGGAATTAATTCTTTGACAAATTTTTCTTCTAATATCACTTCTATAGCATACCAATTATCACCATGTAGTTTTGCTATGGTAGGTTTTTTAAGTGATGGTAACATTTGTACAACATCTGTAAGATACTTACAATGAACATTCATTTTAAGGCCAACCATACTTTCAGCTAGAAGAGCTCCCTGTAATAACATGGCTATATTATTAATTTTTTCTTTTTTCCAATTATCAAGTAAAGATGTCTTATTAGCAATTAATCTTGTACTTGATACTAATATTTCATCAATAATACGTAAATGATTTGCTTGTAACGACGAGCCAGTTTCAGTAAGCTCAACTATTGCATCTACAAATTTACCTGCTTTAGCTTCTGTTGCTCCCCAAGAAAACTCAATATTAGCCTTAATATTCTTGTTGATAAAATATTTTGTTGTATAATTCACAAGCTCAGTTGCAACACGTCCACCATTCAAATCTACTATTGATTTAATAACAGAGTTTTCTGGCACTGCTAGCACCCATTTAACAAACTTAAAACCAGACTTTGCATAATTTAATTCACATATTTCGTGAACATTAGCATTAGTTTCACAAATCCAATCATACCCAGTTAATCCAATATCGAAAAATCCATCTTGAACATATCTAGCAATTTCTTGTGAACGTATTAACATCATTTCAATTTCTTTATCATCTGAAATTGGATAATATGATCTTGAAGATGGTATAGTTATTTTAATTCCTGCATGTTGAAATAATGAAATAGTAGCATCTTGTAAACTGCCCTTTGGAAATCCAAGTCTTATTGTTTTCATAATAAATTTTCTCCTAATTTTTTTGTATAAATGAATTATTTATAATGTTCTTATTACTATTCCACTTGCAATTTTAGGATAAAAATAAGTTGATTTCTGTGGCATCATCTCATTATGTAAACTAATATCCTTTAAACATTTAATAGGCACTGAAGGAACTATAACTGCCATCTTTCCTGTTTTGCGTGCAAGCAACAAGGCTTCCTTGTCACTTTTAACATAGATAAATTGTGTAGCCTTCAAATTTTGAACTAATATGTTATGTAAAATGCTAACAGCTAAATTTCTATATGATTGACTTTTATTAGGCATAAACTGTTTTAATAATGATTTCTTTTTGATTGTAATAATTCTAAAAGTACCATTTAGAAAAACCATAAGAGATTGCGTATCATCACTAAGTTTATACAATGCTTTATTAAAATCTCTAGTAGTATTATAAATATCGAAATATTTAGTAATAGTTTGTTCGATATTTAAAGGAATGTCTAACACTCTATGTGTTGGTAAAATCAAAATACCAGGGTCTTCCATTGGACAAAAATAAGCTAGTATATAATCATATGGATGTTTAGTGTTTACTATAGAATTTGCATTTTTGAGCATTTCAGTATTCTTATATATACAAGCAGTTTTATATCTATGATGGCCATCTGCTATGAATACAATTTTACTACGAAAATATTCTAGGATCAAATATATAATTTTTTCATCATATATAACCCAGAGTTTATGGAACGTCCCATTATGATCTCTTGCAATTGCTTGTGGTAGTTTTTTAGCAATCTCTATACATATATTTACTATTACATTTGTAGTATCTTCAAATAAAACAAAAATAGGACTAGTATTTGCTTTAGTTGTACGCAACAAATCTAACCTATCTGTTTGATGTTTCTCTATTGTTTGTTCATGTTGTTTTACAAAGTTATTATCAATTTTTAATAATGAAAAAAAACCTCGTCTAGTAATTTTTATTCCATTATGTTCAAAAATTTGTTCATAAAAATATAATGATGGTTTTTGATCTCTTAATAAAATTTTATCGATTTGCCAGGAATGAAGTAAATTAGATGCTTGTATATAAGGGTTTGCTTGTGTAGTTGAAGCTATAGGCACTTCAATATTAACCATATTAAACTTAGAAATGTTAACCAAATCATTTTTCATTTCATTACTTATAATATCATATGGCGGACAAATCACATCAGACAATACATGCCATTTATATCGTAATGCTTTAAAAGGTTTTAATTCAGCCATTATTCATAATCCCACAAGTTGACAGTAAACTAACAAAATTACTAACATAAAATATGTTATGTCTATTGCTATAAAAAAAAAACTTACTTATAAGCTAAAGTTAACTACACTAGTAATAGCATTTTTTTTGATTTTAGTCAACCACAAAATAGGAAATGCTATATGTAATGTAGAAAAGTTTGTTATTCAATATGGTGATACACTACTAGGCAAACTAAGCAATAGTAAATTATCAAAAGAAGATATAAAATTAATTATAAGGAAGTTTCAAGGTGTTATAAATCTTAACCAGTGTATACCTGGAGATTTTTGTGAAATTATTTTTGACTGCAAAACAAATCATTGGAAAGAATTTACATATTATTCATTACGTAATAATAAAGAGTACTACTCTTTATTGAATAATGCTAATAAAATTAACGTAGAACAGAGAGAATACGAAACTGAAGTAACAATATTTCAACAACAAGGAACAATAAAATCTTCGTTGTGGTCAGAAATGTCATTACACAATGTTCCATCAAATATAATTATTGCATTTGCAGATATATTTGCATGGAAAATGGATTTTGTTACAGATACAAAAAAAGGAGATACATTTAAAGTCATCTATGCAATAGAATATTTAAAAAAAAGATATGTTATTTTATCATCTAGAATTGTAGCTGCACAATATAAAACTTCTACACAAACATATAATGCTTTTTACTTTGATACAAAACATAATGTTGATAATAGTACCTACTTCGATGAAACTGGACAATCATTAAAAAGTACTTTTTTAAAAGCTCCTTTACAATTTAGTAGAATAAGTTCATTTTTTACAAAAAAAAGAATGCATCCAATATTAAAATATGTTAGACCACATCTAGGTATAGATTATGCAGCTCCGATTGGAACTCCAGTGTCAGCCATAGGGCCTGGAATAGTAATAAAATTAAGCAATACTGGAGATTTTGGGAATCTAATCGTTATCAAACATTTCAATGGTTATGAAACTTATTATGGTCATTTATTAAAGTTTGAAACTAATCTTAAAAATGGAGATAGAGTGATAGAAGGACAAATTATAGGATATGTAGGTATGACAGGCCTAGCTACAGGTCCACATCTAGATTTTAGAATTAAAAAACATGGTACTTTTCTTAATTTTCTTAAAATAAAACAAATACCAAATGTAATATTAACGAATGAAGAAAAAAAATATTTTTATAGTAAAATCAAAGATATTATTGCAATTTTTGATAATGATTAGTTATGCTTTTTAAGTTGTTTGATAAATTCTGTAATAATTTCACCCAAATCACCTTGTAACGCAAAATTAGCTATTTGCATCATATAACAGTTTGGATCTATATTTATTGCAACTATTGTACTAGAAGAATTTATTCCGATAGTATGTTGTTTATGCCCAGAAATACCACAAGCAATATAAAGTCTAGGATTTACGCTTATTCCAGTTTCTCCTATTTGACAAGAATATGGAACCCATCCTAAATCAACTATACCTTTAGAAGCTCCTAGTTTCCCATTAATGATCATGACAAATTCTTTAATTAGCTGAAATATTTTGTAAGTGCGTACTCCTCGTCCAACAGATACTATAACCTCTGCAGTAGACAAATCTTTAAATATATTATCAACTTTATATTTTGTAAAATTTATAGCTTTGATTTTATTAAATATATTGTTATTGACATCTATTGGCAATTTTACAATTTTACCAATCCTGTTAGCTTTACATTTAACTCTAATTTTATTAAATATTTTAGCTCTTAATGTTACAATCTGTGGTCTATGATATGGTGTTAAAATAGTTTTCATATCTTCTGTAAATTGTTGTAAATTTCTTGTTTTAATATCTATATCTAAAGAAATACAATTTGATGTCATTCCTGTATACAACTTTGCTGCAATTATAGAAGCTAACGGTATACTACGACTAGTAGCACTAAATATCAATATTTCTGGACATATTATTTGTATCATTCTAAGCAATATATCGCTATAAATATTATCTTGAAATTCATATAATAATGTATTGTCACAAATATATAAGTTATCTACTCCTATATTAATGTAATCTTGAGTTATGGTTTTATTAATATTAGAACCAATAATGATTACACTTAATGTCACGTTTAATTTTGTAGCTAGACTTCTTCCTATATGTATCAGATCATACGTTGTAGTAGATATACAACCACGGTTATATTCTGCATAAATACAAACTCCTTTATAAGTATAAGATAAAGATATAGACATATTATTCATATTGAATTATTAAATTGTTTTATAAAACTAGATACAATGTATCTAGCACTACCTGAAAATTTCTTTTTAAGTTTTTTCTTCTTTGTATACAATGAGACAACTTGTGTAGGAGACCCATATAATCCTATTTTAGAAGTATTAATGTCTAAATCATATGCATTAAAAATTTTTATGTTAGCCTTGCGTGCTAATAATTTAGATTTTATAGAAGCAATTCTAGGCTTATGTACTCCATTTGTAACTGTTAAAAGAACTGGTAAAGAACTTCTTATTGTTTCATAGCCATCATCAACTACTCTTTCTACTGTTAACCTTCTTTGGTTAATAGATTTTATTTCTCTAACATAAGATACATGAGGAATATTTAGCATTGTTGCTATTGCAGGACCAACTTGTTCAGTTCCACTGTCATAAGTTTTTTTTCCACATATTATAATTTTATATTGCCCGACCAACAATTTGATGGCTGTAGCTAGTATGTAAGATGTAGCTATAGTATCTGATCCTTTAAAAAACTTATCATCAGTTAATAAATAGGCTTCATCAGCTCCTTTTGAGATTGCTGTACGTAATGTGCTTTCAGAGCCTCTAGGGCCCATAGTAAAAACTATTACTTTACTATTATCTTGATTTTGTTCCTTAAGCTGAACCCCTTCTTCTAAGGCATATAAATCAAAATAGTTAATTCCAATGTTATGTATATGTTTAATACAAATCACAATTTTATTCATTAATAACTGTTTCTTTAATTAAGCCTAGGGCAATTTCATTTCTTTGAATTTGACTAGTTCCTTCATATAAAGTTGTAATTTTAGCATCTCTCATCATTTTTTCCACATTATAGTCTTGCAAATAACCATATCCACCTAATATTTGTACTGCATTAAGAGTCACCTTCATAGCTACTTCAGAACAAAAAAGTTTTACCATTGCAGATTCTTTACTTATACGCTTTGATATTTTAGCGTCAATCATTCTCACACATGAATAAAGGAACGCCCTGGCAGCTTCAACTTCAGTAGCCATATCTGCTAACATATGTTGTATAGCTTGAAATGTAATAATAGACTTACCAAATTGAACTCTTTTTTTTGCATAATGAATAGCTTCATATAATGCTCCTGTTGCAATGCCAAGTGCTTGTGCAGCCACACCTGGTCTAGAATAATTGAGTGTTTTTTGTGCTATTATTAGACCTGCACCTATATGACCAATCATTTGATCTTTATGTATTTTACAATTATTAAATATCAATTCTCTCGTAGAAGATGCTCTTATGCCCATTTTATGTTCTTTTTTACCAAAAGCAAATCCCTGTGTTTCTTTATCTATAATAAAACACGATATTCCTCGTAAGCCTTTATCAGTATTTGTTTTGACAAAAACAGTATATACTTGAGCTTCGCCTCCATTAGTAATAAAACATTTATTGCCATTTATTATATAGTGATCTCCATCTTGAATAGCTGTTGTGTTGATTGCAGTAACATCTGAGCCTGCGTTAGCTTCTGTTAAACAAAAAGCAGCAATACTTTTTCCTGCAGCTATGTCTGGTAAATACTTTTTTTTCTGTGTTGATGTTCCAAAAAGAAGAATAGGTAATATTCCAAGTGCAGTGGCCGCAAGAGTTAAAGCAATACCTGCATCAATCTTACATAATTCTTCAACTACAAGTATCAGCCCCATTATTCCTTTTCCTAAACCACCATATGCCTCTGGAATATAAACACCACACAAATCTGCTTTTGCAAGTTCATTTATTATACTCCAAGGAAATTCTTCGTTTTTATCATAGTACTGTCTAACAGGTTTTATCTTTTCATTTGCAACAATTTTAGCTGTTTCAATTAGCAACTGTTCTTCTTCTGATAGCATATAATTCATCACCATTATAGTAATCCTTTGCTTATTTGATTATTTGTTCATATCATATATTATATTTTTTTATAATTATAGTTGCATTATGACCACCAAAACCTAACGAATTAGAAAGAGCACAGTTAATATATTGTGTTCTCATTATGTTAGGAACATAATCTAAATCACATTCTGGGTCAAATACTTTATAATTTATTGTAGGAGGAATAAAACCGTCTCTCATTGCAATAACTGTTGCTACAAGTTCAATAGCAGCAGCCCCTCCCAATAAATGTCCAACCATAGATTTTGTAGATGAAATAGGTATTTTATATGATCTTTTACCAAAGACTTTTTTTATAGCTAATGTTTCAATATGATCATTTAGTTTTGTTGATGTACCATGTGCATTAATATAATCAATATCGTTACATGATATATTAGCGTCATTGAGTGCTCTTTCCATAGCTAGAACTACTGATGCTCCACTAGGATCTGGAGCTGTAATATGATATGCATCATTAGAAGCTCCATAGCCTATAAGTTCTGCATAAATTTGCGCTCCTCTAGACAAAGCGTGTTCTAATGTTTCTAGAACAATCATACCACTACCTTCTCCCATAACAAATCCATCACGTGTTTTATCAAAAGGCCTAGAAGCAGTTGATGGAGTATTATTTTGTTTAGATAAAGCTCTAATTGAACAAAATCCAGCAAGCCCTAATGGACATATAGCACTTTCAGATCCACCTGAAATTATAACATCTGCATCTCCATTACGTAGTATTCTCAATGCATCACCTATAGCATTATTAGAAGATGCACATGCACTAGTAATAGTATAATTAGGACCAGTAAAACCGTATTCAATGGCTATTTCACCTGGAAGTATGTTAGTAATTATCATAGGTATAAGAAATGGACTAACACGATTAGGGTTCTTTAATAATAATATTTGTTCTTCTTCTTCAATAATATCTAAACCACCAATACCAATACCTGCAATAACACCAACTCTTGACATATTAACTCTATCCAGCACAATTTTGGAATCATCAATAGCTAATTTAGCTGCAGCAAATCCTAATTGAGTAAACCTAGCCATCCTTTTAATTTTTTTTCTTTCAATAAATTTTTCTGGGACAAAGTCCCTAATGCTAGCTGCAAATTTTGTAGTATACAGCCTTGTATCAAACGTATCTATTAAAGTCACTCCAGATTTACCAGCCATAAGTGATTTAGTAAACTCTTCATTGCCAATGCCTATTGGACTTACTGCTCCAATACCAGTTATAACTATTCTTTTTTTCATTTTATATTTTATTTTATTCTTTACTTGTGACAGTATGCTTTTTAATATATTCTATAGCACTACCAACTGTTTGAATTTTTTCTGCTTCTTCATCTGAAATTTCAATACCAAATTCTTCTTCAAAAGCCATAACTAACTCAACTGTATCTAACGAATCTGCGCCTAAATCATTAACAAAAGATGCATTATTTACTACTTCAGATGAATCAATACCTAACTGTTCAACTATAATTTCTTTTATTCTAGTCTCTAAATTGTTTTCTGTCATTTTTTTCTAGTATGTCTCCTTCTAAATTTATTTGTATTTTTTTTTACTAATTATAATAAAACATTACAATTACATATACATTCCACCATTAACAGATAATATGTGTCCAGTTATATAAGATGAATCATCACTTGCAAAAAAAACAGCTGCTTTAGCTATATCAGATACATCACCAAATCTTGCAAGTGGAACTAAGGAACACATACGTTTCCTCTGTACTTCATTTAATTTATTAGTCATATTAGTTTTAATAAAACCAGGAGCAATAGCATTTACTAAAATATTTCTAGGGGCCAACTCTTTTGCACATGTTTTTGTCATTGCAATTATACCACCTTTTGTTGCAGAATAGTTAATCTGACCAACATTTCCTATTTGACCTACTACAGAAGAAATATTAATGATTCTGCCATATCTATTTTGTATCATTGATTTACTTACTGCTTTTATTAAGTTAAAAACGCCCTTCAAGTTAATTGCTACAACATCATCCCAATCTTTTTCCGACATTCTAATAATTAAATTATCTCTTATGATCCCAGCATTATTGACAAGTATATCTATTTTAAATAATTTGTCAAGAACAGTTTGAACTGCACTTTTACAATCGCTATATTTAACAACGTCACCAACAATTGTGAGTACTTTAACTCCATATGTACTTACTATGGCGTGAGCTGTTTGTTTAACTAATTCGTTATTTACATCAAAAAGTACAATACTAGCCCCTTCACGCGCGAATGTGGTAGCTATCTCCTTTCCAATTCCTTGTGCCGCCCCAGTAATCATTGCCACCTTATTATAAAGTTTCATTTTTGTAAAGCCTCCAAAGTAAGTTCTAAAGTATGTAGATCTTCTATATGTAATACTTTTGTACATTTTTTTATATCTATTTTTTTGACAAGTGATGATAGGACTTGTCCAGGCCCTATTTCTATAAATATATTATAGCCTCTAGATATCGCATTTTGTACACAATCATCCCATCTTACAGGATTATTGATTTGATTTTTAAGTTTTTCTTTAATTAAACTAGGCTCTGTTGTTAATAAGGCATCATAATTTGTATATACATTTAAGTATGGCATTTTAAATGTATATTTATTAAGTTCCAATTTCATACGAGTAGCTACTACTGTCATTAGAGATGAGTGAAATGCTCCCTCCACATTTAAATAAACTGTTTTAACTTTATTATAATTAAGATTAAAACGTCTCACAGCTTCCTTGACAGCATTAATATTTCCTGATATAACTACTTGTTTAGGTGCATTAAAATTGACTGCTTCACATATTCCATAACTTCCATCACTGACAACTTGATAACATATATTATTAACAATTGTTTTATTAAGACCTATAATTGCTACCATTGTCCCAGGATTAGTTATTGTAGCTTGTTGCAAAAGTTCTGCTCTAGTGTTTACCATGTTGAGTCCACTTTGAATATCAAAAAAACCTGCAGCACATAAAGCAGAATATTCTCCTAATGAATGACCCATTGTAATAACATTATCATATGTAAAATTATAATAAGTTTTCAGCACTTCTAATATTGCTAAACTTACAATAAAAATTGAAGGCTGAGTATATTTAGTCATACGTAACATTGTTGCTGGGCCGTCAAACATGATCTCTTTTACTTTACTATCTAACAAATCTATTATTACTTTAGCTAAAGAATATTTATTATAAAAATCTTTACCCATACCAACCTTTTGAGACCCTTGTCCTGGAAACATCAAAACTATTTTAGACATACGCTTTACCTTTCCAAAATTTATTTATATTTTCAGAACTGTGGCCCCCCATGTGAATCCACTACCAAACGCAATTAATTCTACAATGTCACCTTGTTTTAACATTCCAGTTCTGATAGCTTCATCTAACGCAGTAATAGTAGTTGCAGATGAAATATTGCCTGTTTTATAAATATTAATAAATACTTTATTCATCGAAACACCAATTTTTTTTGCAACTGCTTCAATTATTCTCATATTAGCTTGGTGAGGTATAAACAATTGTAGATCTTTTATTTTTTTTCCAGATAATTCAAGTGCTTTTTTTGCTGCATATGACATTTTCATAACGGCTATTTTAAATACTCTTTTCCCTTGCATTTTAATTGTATGCATTTTTTTAATAACTGTTTCTTGTGTTGTAGGATGTAACGTACCTCCAGCAGGAATGTAAAGTAGATTTGAATAACTCCCATCAGCTCCTAAAAAAACTGAAAGAATATTAGTATTTTCACAAGGGGCAGCTGTAAGAATCATTGCTCCTGCACCATCGCCAAACAGCACACATGTAGTTCTATCTGTCCAATCAGTTATTTTTGATAGCTCTTCAGAACCAACTAACAAGATAGTTTTGTACAAACCAGATTCAATAAATGATTTTGCTACAGCTATACCGTATATAAAGCCACTACATGCAGCAGACAAATCAAATGCAGGAATAGCATGAATTCCTAATTTTTTTTGCAATAAACATGCAGTTGATGGAAATAACATATCAGGAGTAATTGTAGTTACAATAATCAAATCCAATTGTTCAGGACAGATGTGTGAATTTTTTAAAGCTTCAACTGAAGCTTTATAAGCAAGTTCAGATGTAGGTTCGTTAGAACCTGATATTCTTCTTGTTTTAATGCCAGTTCTTGACTTAATCCACTCATCTGAAGTATTAACAATTTGTTCCAAATCATTATTTGTAAGAATTTTTGATGGAAAACATGACCCTGTACCCAAAATCTTAACACCAATATTATTTTTGTTCATATTTTACTTATAGTTAAACTTATTAACAGCAATTTCAATATCATGAATAACATCATACTGTGCTGTTTTGGCTCCAGTTAAAATTGCATTTTTCACAGCATGACTATTAGAACGACCATGGCCTATTATACATACTCCATTTACACCAAGAAGAGGAGCCCCTCCAATTTTACTATAATCAAATTTAGTTTCTAATGTTTTTTTAACAAGACGTACAAATGGAAATAAAATCCATTTAACTGGAGAATATCCTAATTTTTGTTTTATTAAATAAAGTATAGTTCCAGCCAAACCTTCACCAAATTTTAATATTACATTACCTATAAAACCATCACAAATAACTACGTCAGCCTTTCCTGTAGGAATATCTTTTCCTTCAATGTTTCCTATAAAGTCTAAGTCTATACCTATAGATTTCTTAAATAAATTAAATGTTGCTAAAGTCAATTCATTTCCTTTATTAGGTTCTTCTCCAATTGATAATAATGCAATTTTTGGTCGTTTTATTCCTATAACTTTGCTACAAAATACACTTGCCATAATACCAAATTGAAATAAATGTTCAGGTTTACAGTCTACATTTGCACCCATATCTGCAACTATACAATTCCCTTTAATAGTTGGAAACATAGTTGTAATGGCAGGTCTGATAATTCCACGTATTCTTCTAAGATAAAAAAATGCTGAAGCCATAACTGCCCCAGAATTTCCCATAGAGACAAAAGCATCAGCTTTACCTTCTGATACTAACTGTGCACAAACTGCTAATGAAGAATTTTTTTTGGATCGTACCGCTTTCACAGGGTGCTGTTCTGTCATTGAAATAATTTCAGGAGCATGCACTATTTCAATATTTATAGATAATGGAAGAGAATTTTTATTATTTTGTTTTGATAGCTCCTTTAATATAAGATCATTATCACCTACAAGTATAATCTTATGTTGTGCTGCTTTAGCAGCTAAAACAGCTCCTTCTACAGTAGACGCTGGAGCGAAATCTCCACCCATTGCATCAAGTGCAATTATCATATTTTAACTCTTTAAAACAATTTTCCCATTATAAAAACCACAATTTAAACACATTCTATGTGGTAATTTGGCTATATTACAATTTGGACAATAGCCTAAGTTAGGAATAGTAAGTTTTGAATTTGCTGCCCTTCTGCAATCTCTACGATGAGGAGTATGTTTCCTTTTTGGATTTGGCATATTTTATTGAAAATCCTCCATTATTTTTTAATCTACAAATTTTTTAGCTTCTTTTGCAATCATTAATTCTTCATTAGTTGGAATTACCATAATTTTAACTTTTGCATTTTTATTAGAAATAAATCTGTTTATTTTATTAATTTGTTTATTTTTCTTTACATTTACTTTAATTCCTAAGCAATCTAAGTCAGAACAGATATTTTCTCTTACATATGATGAATGTTCACCTATACCAGCTGTGAATACTAAACCATCAATTCCATTTAATATTCCATAATAAGCACATATATATTTTTTTACACTATAACAAAGCATGTTAATAGCTAATTTAGCTCTTTTATTACCACATTTATCCATTGAAAGAATGTTTCTAATATCAGAGTATCCAGATATACCATATAACCCACTTTTCTTGTTTAGTAAAGTATTTAAATAATCATTACTAATTTTATATTTCTTTATTAAGTAAGGAATAATAGAAGTATCTATAGTTCCACATCTTGTGCCCATAACAACACCATGAAGAGGAGTAAAACCCATAGATGTATCTATAACTCTGCCATTTTTAATTGCAGTTACACTACTACCGTTTCCTAAATGTACTGTTATTAATTTAATTGTGGATATTTGTTTATTAAGCATTAAAGCTGCTTCTTGTGCTACATAACAATGTGATGTTCCATGAAAGCCATATTTCCTAATGTGATCATTTTTATAGTATTTGTAAGGAATAGCATACATATAAGCAAAATCAGGAATAGTATAATGAAAAGCAGTATCAAAAACTAATACTGAAGGTACACTTGGTAGCATTTTTTCTACAGCTATAATGCCTGCATAATGAGCAGGATTATGTAAAGGTGCCAATTCAAAACATTTTTTTAATTTAGTTTTTATGGATTTTGTTACTAAAACAGGTTTTGTAAAGATATTTCCACCATGTACTACTCTATGCCCAACAATTGAAATATCATTTTTATGTTTAACTAGTCGATTATTTTTGTTTAACAGATCTTCTATTACAAGTTTAATTGCAGCTGTATGATCTTTAATTTTGATAAAACTTTTTTTTTCTTGTTTACAAATTTTTAATATTGTTCTCTTATAAATAGACTGTGATAGTCCAATACGCTCCACCACTCCAAATGCAATTCTTGTTTCTTCTGTATTTTTAAATGTAAATAAACTATACTTTAGCGAAGAAGACCCACAATTAATAACTAATATATTCATATTACTCCTAATAAAGAAACACTTACAAAAATTTAGTTTACTTAAATTATATCAAAAATCAAGTAAACTTAGTACTTATTTTAAATTACAATATATACGTTTTTTTAATGCTATTTCGACATATTTAGGAACAAATTCAGAAACATTAGTTCCAAACATTGCAAGTTCTTTAACTGCACTTGAAGAAAGAAAAGTGTAAGAATGATCTGGTATTAAAAACACAGTTTCAATATTTTTATTCAATTTTCTATTTATCAATGCCATTTGTAGTTCACGTTCAAAATCAGAAAAAACTCTTAGCCCTCGTATTACAACAAATGCATCAACTACTTTTAAATAATCTACTAAAAGACCAGAAAATGATATTACTTCTACATTATCTAGATTTGATGTTATTTTTTTTAATAACTGTAGTCTTTCTTTCAAAGAAAATAAAGGGGTTTTATGAACATTTTGTGTAATTGCAATAACTAATTTTGGAAATAATTGTAGAGTTCTCTTAACTATATTTAAGTGCCCATTAGTAGGTGGATCAAAACTTCCCGGATAAACTGCCAAGATTTTTCTTTTCATTATATGAGGCCTTCCTTTTATTTTTATATCAAGTTCATAAGACAATTCAATTCGGAGAGAGAGGGATTCGAACCCTCGATATAGATCGCTCTATATATCAGTTTTCGAAACTGACGCCTTAATCCAAACTCGGCCATCTCTCCAAAATTAAAAACTATTTTAATTTTAAATAATTGAGCAAGTTATTAAATTTATTCTTATTTTCATCCAATTTAGAAGTTTTTGATTGCTTCATAATCAATTGTAACTGAAAAGTATTACATTTATTTTTTTTTTTCCATATAAGTCCTAATCTATAACAATGTATATTTCTAAAGAGTTTCAACTGTCTTTCAATTTGGTTATGCGAACAGACAGTAAAAGTTTTCAAGCTATAACTAAGTTTCCATTTATGGCTCAAATTTACTTTTAAGTTTACTAAGTTACTTAAAAGTTTTGTATTGAAAATATTTTCATGATTATTATTTTGATAAAATTTACCTAATGTGCAACAAAAATTATCATCAGAATCATGTACCGTAAAATACATATTGTAATTATTACATTTCCAAGGATATAAATTTTGTACAATATTGCAATATAAATTAATAATATTATATGGTGTAAATACTAATTCTGTATAGGATAGAAATGGTGTCATGTTATTAATGTTAATGTTATAGTTATAGAAATTTTGTCTTTGACATATGTTATTTATATTATAATTATACGTATATAATAAGACACTTTTACATTGAATGTTATCTAAAACACAAACATTATTAGAAACATTAATATTATGAGTTTTAAAAAAATTTTTATAATAGTACTCTATATTACAATCCCACCAATTATAAAGTCTAAGCTTACAATTTAAACTGCTAATGCATTCTGATAAAAAGTTATTTTTTTTAAAAGTGGCATAATTCCTACATTTATATAAAGAATTTAAATTAAACAACATAAAGTTTGTCATATCTTTGTGTTGAAATATATATTGTGCTAAAGAATATCTAGCTACAACTTGTAAAGTAGTAGTTAAAGTCATTATTTTATTAACTAATAAATTTTTTTTTATCAAGTAATTTAAATTATTAATATTTGTTATAGCAAATTGATCTAGTATATTAATGCTTTCTGTATACAATAAATTGGATAATGATAAATCAAATTTATGATATGTGTCATATATACCTTTATTATAAAATGAACAAATATCTATTTTAGGTATTACTGCATAATTGCAATGATGATTTTGAAAGTATTTTTTGTGAAACATAAGATATTCTGTTATAATATCTACATGAATCTTATTAAACTGTTTTGATATAGCAAAATATGAACTTAGTATATTGACTATATCTATTATTTTATTTTTCTTTTTATTAACATTACAATGTAATGTTTTTTTGTGAGTTTTAGTTTGTTTACTATTTTTATAATCAAATTTAATTAATGGTATACCATTAAACACACTTAATTGTGAGCGTAAAAACCACTTATTATTGAACGCCCATGAAATGCTTGGCGATAAAAAAAATTGTTTTTTTTTTCCTATTTGCATAGCAACAAAATTCTTTTTATAGTTTGTAATTGTCATATCTAATTTAATTTGTTGATCTTCAGATTGACAGGATTTTAAATTCATACCATAATTTATTCCACAAAGACCTAAATTATTATATAGCAACAAAATTGTCAAATGTTTATTTATAGGTAATGTAATATTACTTTTATATTGAATTTTAAACTTATCCTTCTGATTTGATTTTAATGTATTGCTATTATAAATGTACACTTTTTTAGGCTTAATATTTATTTGTACGTTTGAAAATAATGATGCATCTTTTTGTAAAGAGTGAAATATGATTGGTAGGTAAAAAATTGGAATTCTACCTATATATAATATTGTAGAATATAATATTAATTTATCATTTGATATAATTTTGCCGTTCTTTGATTTAAAATAAACATGAGGTTGATCAAAATCACAATTTGACAGTGTAATGTTACTTAATGAATATATATATTGTTGTATTTGTGTAATCTTTTCTGCACGTATAAAAAAATTATTTATATTGATAACGCCATTAACAAGATGCCCATGAAGATGTTCATAATTATATTGTAGACTATCTGCATATATTGTATTAGCTAAATTATCAATTTTAACCATTCCATTTGCAATAAAATATTTTTTATTTATAAATAAATTAAGATTATTTGCAGATAGTCTTGTTTTATGGAAAGAAATGTTTACATTATTATAACATTCCAGTTTTTTATTTATTACATCATATTCAATATTTTCAGCAGTCATGTTAATATCATCAGCAAAACTTGTTAAACAAATAGCAAACAATATTATAACTACAATAAAACAACTCACACTAAAAGTTTGTTTTTTCTTAATATTGTATAAATACATACAAGTTTTTATTTAATTGTTATCAAGGATTCCCTTGTGTATATAAGATAATATTTCTCCTACTAAATAAAGTGAACCTAGAACTACTATTATTTCATTATTGTTAGTGTTAATATTCAAAGAAGTTTGTACAGAGTCTACTATGTAAACATTTTTTTTTGACATATATTTTGTAAATTCTACTTTTAAAATATTCGGATCAATAGCCCTTGTATTGTTAATATGTGGCAAAATGACGTTTTTAACAAAAGGAACAGTAAGTTTAATCATCATTTGATATTCCTTATCTTGCATTACTGTAAAAATGAATGTCCTTTTTTCTAATGCTAAATTTAGTTGTTTAAATGTATTAAAAAAGGAATTTAACCCTTGAAGATTATGTGCTCCATCAATTATTAGTTTTACTTTGCTATTATTTATTTTTATGTTAATTATATCAAATCTACCATTCCATTTCGTATTTTTTATTCCATTTCTTATATGAGTTTCATTTATATAATAACCTCTATAATTCAATAAGGACGTAGCACAAATAGCATTTGAAGCATTTATAATTTGATGTTGTCCAAGCATAATAGTTTCAAGATGTTGTATATTGATATTATTATTAATAAAATCAAACTTTTGATTATATTGATCTAGTTTAGAATTATATTGATAACCATGGCTTTTTGTCTTAAAATCAAAATTGTATACTAACATTTTATGTTTTGCACGTTGAGAGAAAATAGGCAGAACTTGTTGAGGTATTTTCCCACATATTAAGTCAGCACTTGACTGTATAATTCCAGCTTTTTCAAAAGCAATCTTTTTAATGGTTGTTCCAAGAATTTTTTGATGGTCTTTTGCAATTGATGTTATTACACATACCATAGGATTTTTTATAATATTTGTTGCATCAAATCTACCTCCTAGCCCTGTTTCAATGATTGCAATATCGACTTTTTGTTGTACAAAGTAGATTAATGCTATAGCAGTCATATACTCAAAATATGAAAGTTTATATTGTTTGGCTTTAGTTAAATATGTTGTTGCAATTAAAGTAAAAATTTTTTTTGGAATATTAATACCATTAATTTTAATTCTCTCAGTAAAACTTATCAAATGCGGAGAAGTATAAAGAGCAACTTTATATCCACCAGCCTGCATAATTTCATGTATAAATGCAGCAGTAGACCCTTTTCCATTAGTTCCAGCAACATGTATTGTTTGTAATTGATTTTGAGGATTTCCTATGCTTGTTAAAAAATTACTTATTCTTGTTAATCCATATGACATAGATGTGTACTCATCATAGTATTTGAACTGTTCTGATTTACTGTTAGTCACTACTCTTTCTTACTATTAAAAAATTTTAATATTTTACCTAATATTATTCGCATATCTTTTCTTTCGACTACGATATCAATCATTCCATGTTTTTCCAAAAATTCTGCAGATTGAAAACCCTTTGGCAAACGTTGCTTCATAGTTTGCTCAATTACCCTGGGTCCTGCAAAACCTATCAAAGCTTGTGGTTCAGCTATAATTATATCTCCTAAAAATGCATAACTGGCAGCAACCCCTCCAGTTGTAGGGTCTGTTAACACAGAAATATATGCTAATCTATTAGAGGCTAATTGTGCAAGTGTAGAACTAATTTTACCCATTTGCATAAGTGAAATAATTCCTTCTTGCATTCTGGCTCCTCCTGAAGCAGAAAAAATAATAATATGTAAATCATGTTGTAAAGCATATTCAATCGCCCTGGTAATTTTTTCTCCAACAACAGAGCCCATACTTCCACCCATAAATGAAAAATCCATAACAGCAATAACAACTTCATTCTCATACAGTTTAGCTAATCCAGTAACAACAGCTTCACTAACAACAGTAGTACATTTTTGTAATTTTTCAGTATAACCAGGAAAATTTAAAAAATTAACTGATTGTATATGTGTATCAAATTCTTGGAAACTATCTTTGTCAAAAGTAAAATGAATCCTAGTATATGCATCAAGTCTTGTATAATATCCGCATTTTGGGCAAACCATAAGATTTTTTTGTAAATCTTTTAACAAAAAAATCTGCTCACATTTCTTACACCGTGTCCAAATTTTTGCAACAGTATCTTTTTTCTTTGTCATAATTTTAAATAATATATACTAATTGATGTTTAATCATTTGAAAATGAGATCATTAACAAGATTTTTTATACACTTGATCTGGATCAAAAAGTTTCTTGCCTATACATTCTGACAGTATGTTTTCTGTTTTATTTATTAATTCTAAATTAATTTTAGAAAAAAAACAGCTTCTATATCCAGTATGGCAAGCAGCTCCAACTCCAACTTGTGTAACTTTGATAAGCAAACAGTCCTTATCACAATCATAATAAAATTCCTTTAGTTTTTGTATATTGCCAGATTGTTCACCTTTTACCCACAATTTACTTCTAGAACGACTCCAATACGTTGCTATACCTGTTTTAAGTGTTTTGTCAACAGCTTCACTATTCATATAAGCTACCATTAAAACAGTATTATCTTTGTAGTCCTGTACAACTACAGGAATAAGACCTTTATTATCAAACTTTAGTATATCAATAATTTTATTCACACAAATCCCCTTTCAATGTTATAATCTAACTGGAATATTATTACATTTTAAATAGGCCTTGACTTGTTTTATTGTTAATTCTTTATAATGAAATAAGGAAGCTATTAGAATAGCTGATGCTCCAGCATTATAAGCTGATAAAAAATGTTCTAATTTACCAGCTCCTCCTGAAGCAATAACTGGTATAGATATAGAGTTTGATATTATTTTAATCAGATCTACATCGTATCCACATTTCGTTCCATCTTTATCCATACTTGTTAATAGTATTTCCCCTGCTCCAAGTTCTGTAACTTGCTTAGCCCAACTAATAGCATCTATTCCAGTATTTACTCTACCACCATGTGTAAATACATTCCATTTATTTTTACCAATATTTTTTGCATCTATTGCTACAACAATACATTGTTTCCCAAACATATTACTTGCTTTTGATATTATGTTTGGACTATATACAGCTGCTGAATTAATAGAAACTTTATCTGCACCAGCATTTAAAATATTTCTTATATCCATAATTGTTTTTACTCCTCCACCAACTGTTAAAGGAATAAAAACTTTCTCAGAAGTCATATTTATTAAACTTATTGTAGTATTTCGTTCTTCGAATGTTGCTGTAATGTCTAAAAAAACAATCTCATCAGCTCCACACTTACTATAATATTGTGCTATCTCAATCGGATTGCCAGCATCCTTCAATTCAATAAAATTGGTACCTTTTACAACTCTACCATTAGTTATATCTAAGCATGGTATCACTCTAAATCCTAACATTGAATATTATCCACTTCATGTAGCTTTTTTATAGAATCTTCAAGATTAAAATCATTTGTATATAAAGCACTACCTACAATAGTCGCAACAACATTTTTATATTTTTTTAATTTAATAATATCATGAACTGTTTTTATTCCACCTGAAGCAATGATTCGAATCTTGTTATCACAAAATTCATTTAATTTACTAATACCAGATATATCTGGTCCTGTAAACATACCATCTCTAGTAATATCAGTATATATAATTTCATGTATACCAATCTTATATAATTCAGTTAACAATTCCAAGACATCTATAGCAGTTACATCTTTCCAACCATCTATTGCAATTTTACCACATCTAGCATCTATTGAAACAAGAATTTTATCTGAGCCATACTTCTCGATTGCTCTCCTAATAATGTCAGGATTATAAATAGCAACTGTTCCTAGGATCACATAAGTTGCTCCTAGATCAAAGATTTCATTAATTTTTTCAAGATCTCTTATACCACCGCCTACTTCAATAGGAATATTAATCGAAGAACATATTTGTTTTATTATTTCTCGATTATTATTAATGCAACTAAACGCTCCATCTAGATCAACAATGTGTATACGTTCAGCTCCTTTTGCTTGCCATAATTTTGCAAGAAAAAGTGGATCATTAGAATAAATTGTTTCTGCATCTAGCTTCCCTTGTTTCAACCTAACTGACTTGCCTTGTCTTATATCAATTGCTGGAATAATAATCATTTATTTATATTTACCTCATCTATAAAATTTCTTAAAATTTGTAATCCTTTTTCTCCACTTTTTTCAGGATGAAACTGGCTACCCCAAATATTTTTATAACTAATAGAAGAACAAAATTGTATACCAAATGTACATACACTTGAAACTTGTGATACATTATATGGAACTGCATAATAAGAGTGTACAAAGTAAAAACTTTCTTCATTAAGTATATTATTAAACATTGAACGTGTATAAAGATTTTGATTTATAATACTAATATTATTCCAACCCATATGTGGAACTTTTAAAAAATTATCTTTTTGGATAAATTGTCGAACTTCGCCATGTATTAACCCCAGACCTTGATGTTTTCCATTCTCATAGCTAATATCAAACAACAATTGAAATCCCAAACATATACCATAGAGCATTTTCCCACAGTTAACATAATCCAAAATTGCTTTATCAAATCCTTGATCATGTAAAAAATCTATTGCTGGCTTAAATGCACCAACTCCTGGTAATATGAGCCCATCGAAATTTAAGATTTCAGATGTACAATTATTAATGACAAATGCTTGTACATTTAAGTAATGTAATGCATTCAATACACTTTTAATGTTACCAAAACCATAATCTATAATAGCAATTTTTTTCATAATACATTTTTATGCTAATGTCCCTTTAGTAGAAAGAATAAATGTGTTTTCTACATTAGAAACAGCCATAGCTTGCTTTAGAGCAAGACCAAATGCTTTAAAAATAGACTCTATAATGTGATGGTTATCACGACCTTTGAGAGTTTTTATATGAAGAGTAACTTTAGCGTTATCTGCTAAAGCATAAAAAAAATCATAAATTAAATTATAATTGAAACTACTATTTAACTCATTTTGTACAGTTAAAACATCATAATCTAAAAAAAACCTACCAGACAAATCCAATGCTACATAACTTAAAGCTTCATCCATAGGTAACAAACAAAATCCGTATCGCATTATTCCAACCTTGGTCCCCAATGAAGTTTTTAATGTTTGCCCTAAAGTGATTCCAATATCTTCTACTAAATGATGATCATCTACACATGTATCTCCAGTAGCTTTAATTGTTAATCCTATGCCTGCATACATAGTAAACAATGTTAACATATGATCCATAAAACCTATAGTAGTTGCAATACATGAATCAGTAACTTCAACATCAAGATTAAGATCAACTTCTACCTTAGTTTCTTTTGTTTGTCGTACTAGTTTAAATTTCCTTTTTTTCATTACATTAATTGTATAAAAATAAGATTTTTTTCACAAATTCATAATTTATTGCTTCTCCATATAGGTGACATTAAACGTAAATCATTAACTAGATGTGGTAGCACTGATAAAACATAATCAATTTCAGTTATTGTATTTTGATACGTAAATGAAAAACGTATCGCACCTCGTGCTAAAATTGGACTTAGACCTATTGCAGTTAAAACATGCGAAGGAGATAATGTGTCTGATGTACATGCTGATCCTGTAGAAACAGCTATTCCTTTCATATCAAGCATAAGTAATAATGATTCTCCTTCTATATATTTAAAACTTACATTCAAAATGTGAGAAAGTATATGAGAATTATCAGCATTGATTTTAACATCTGGGATTGTATTTAAAATTCCTTCTTTTAATTTTTGTCTTAATTTAGATACATGTTCATAATGTTCATTAAGATTTTCAGATGCAATTTCATAAGCTTTAGCACAACCTACTATACATGGAACATTTTCAGTGCCAGGTCGTATTGCAGATTCATGATGTCCACCAAAAGTTATTGGTAATATCTTAGTTCCATTTTTAATATATAATATTCCTATACCTTTAGGTCCATTAAATTTATGTGCTGATATGGTAAGTAAATCTACACCAAGTTGTTTTACATCTATCTTGATCTTACCAGCGGTTTGTATAGAATCAGTGTGAAGATAGATCTTATGCTTCCTATTTTTATTTATTTTACTTAATTCATGTGCAATATCTTCAATTGGTTGCATTGACCCTATTTCATTATTTGCATGCATAATAGTAACAAGTATAGTATTATCTCTTAGTGAATTTATTAAATCTTTAACTGAAATTATTCCATGCTTATCAACTTTAATATATGTTATTATATGTCCACTTTTATTAAGATATTCACAAGTATGTAACACAGAATGATGTTCAATAGAACTAGAAATTACATGACCAATAGAACCGTAGGCTTGTATGACACCTAATATAGCAATATTGTTAGCTTCTGTTCCACAACTAGTAAAAAATATTTCATTAGGATTTGCATTAATTAATTTTGCTATTTGTATCCTTGAATTTTCAACAACTATTTTAGATTGTCTTCCAAAATAATGTAAACTAGATGCATTTCCGTAAATTTTTGAAAAATATTTCTGCATATTTTTTTTAACTTCGGGATACACTGATGTTGTAGCACTATTATCTAGATAAATTCTTCTTCTTTTCATTTAGCTCTCTTTTTATAATTTGTTTATTTTTTTTATGTTCTTCAAAATTTTTTGCAAATAAATGTTTGCCATTACCTTGTGATACAAAAAATAATTTACGTGATAATTTTGGATATAATGCTGCTTTTATTGAATCCAAACTAGGACTACAAATTGGACCTGGTGGCAAACCAAAGTATTTATAAGTATTATATGGAGAATTAATCTTAGTATCATTTAGAGATAATTTGACTTTATGTAGCCCAATAGCATAAAGTACAGTAGCACAAGATTGTAATTTTATTTTTCTATTAAGTCGATTATAAAAAATAGAAGCTACTATTCTTCTTTCATCAGAATTAGAAACTTCTTTTTCTATAATAGAGGCCAAAATAATAACATCATTAAAATTTAAATTAAGATCATGTGCTCTTTTGTACATACTGTTTGTAATTTTATTTTTAAATTCTTTATACATCATATCAATAATTTGACTTTCATTCATATTTACAGTTAAAAAATATGTTTCTGGCATTAAATATCCTTCCATCTTTTTAAATTGAGCAATTCTGACAAATTTATTTTTATTAATTGGGAAAGTTCTATAAATACATTCTGCTGTTTGATATATGTTTTGTCCTTCAGGCACAGTCACACGTATTGTAGTATAATGTTTATTATTTTTAGCTTGTATTATAAATTTATTCACTAAAAATGTAAATTTACTATAATATCCTTTATGGATTTGGAAAATATTACATTTTGTTAAACTGCTTTTATTATACATAACGTAAGAAATTAATATAATAATTAAAAATAATAGTAAAAAAAAATTACAAAGTTTTTTATGCACAGTTTATGTAATAGATTCTAAATATGTTTGAAGAATTAATGTAGCAGATATTTGATCTTCAAGTAACCTATATTTTTTTTTTTTGTTTCTAATCCCAAGTTCTCTTAATATTCTTTTAGTTTGATATGTAGTAAGTCTTTCATCAAAAGTTACAACTTTAATGTCTGTTAACAGTAAAATTGTATTTTTAAACTTATAAACAATATTTGTCATTATATTATCACTACCATTCATACTAAGCGGAAGTCCTATCACAATTGTTATAACATGATACTCTTTAGCAATTTCAACTACTTCACAAGAACTTCTCTTCAAGGATATATTTTGAATAGTTCCAAACGGTTGAGCAATGATTCTTAGTTGATCTGTTAATGCAAGTCCTATTTTTGTTAATCCATAATCTATTGCCATCAATCTACTGTGAACCATAAATTATTGATAAAACCTTTTATTATTATGGTTTTTTCCTTAACAATCCCCTCCTTGTTTTTGTAAATTTGTACATTCCAATTGGTTAAATAGTAGTTAAGTTGCGTTTGCCTAACAGATACTTTAGTATTATTGGAGTGATTAATGTTAATAACATTATAACTGTAACTAAAACGCTATAGTAATTAGTTTCAAAGATATTATGTTGTAGTCCGATTCTTGCAAAAATTAATCCAACTTCTCCTCTAGGGACCATAGATAGACCTATTATAAGTTTATCTACCCCTTTTCTTAAGATTATAAATCCAGATAATAGTTTTCCAAGAAAAGAAGCTATAAAAATAACTAGTGTTATAATCATAAATTTTGCATTATCCATAATAAATGGATTAAAAATATTTAGTTTAATATTACTTCCCATTAAAACAAAAAATATAGGTACAAAAAAAGAATATAGTGGTTTTATATCTTGTTTGATTTGTTTAATAGTATGTGTTCGTGTTAACATTATACCAAAGATAAATGCTCCTACTATTGTAGCAAGTTCTGCCTTTACTGCTATAGTTGCAATCATGAAACATATACAAATAGTTACTATAAGTAGTGAATATTCTTGTTTCATTTTTGCAATAAGTTTATAAACAAGTGGTAATATTACACTAAATAATATAGCTGAAATAAAAAAAATAATTATACGAATTAAGATTTGTATAACGCTGTAAGTTGTAATACTCTTACCAGAAATTATCTTTAAAACAATTGTAAGTATAAAAATTCCTAATATATCGTCAATAAACGCTGCCCCTAATACAATTTCTGCTTCTTGTGTTTCTAATTTATTTGAGTCTTTTAAAATTCTGGCTGTCACTGCTATTGAAGTAGCTGTTAAAATAGCAGCCGCAAAGGCTGCCTGAAATTTTGTAAAATGGAAGCTAGTAAATACAATGTAAACAAACAAATAAGGAATCAATATACCACTTATTGCTACTAAAAAGGCTAATTTACTAGATTTAATAAAGTTTTTTATATTTATTGAAAGACCTACATCAAATAAAAGTATAATAGAACCAATTTCAGCCATCATTAATAAAATGGGAGTTTCATGGATAACATTAAACATACATGGCCCAAGAACAATACCAGCAAACAACTCCCCTATAATTTCAGATTGGCCAATGTGCAGAGCAAGTTCTCCAAACAACTTTGCACATAATAAAATCATAGACAAGCCTAGCAAAAAATTAACAATATTCATCCCTTGAATTATCAAATTGTTATCCTTTCTCTAGTCCATGGAGATTTACAAGGAATAAGTTCTTGACATATTTCGGCTCTTACACACGTTGGCCCTGACAGTAAAAACAATAATGGAGCTTTTAATTTCACAATTTTAAGTATTTTACAAGCCATGTTTCTTATTTCCCATTGTGCTTTATTACAACATCTTAAAGAAAAGAAATGTCTTAATTCTCGTGCGTTCATTGTAAAAACAATATTAGTAACAGAGGCATTAGGTAAAATATATCTTGCATCTTCAATAGAAATATTTTGTTCTAACAATTCATTATATAAACCTACTACTTTATTCAACAAAGAATAACATTTATTTAACATTAATTTATTTTTTTTAATCGTTTTAGGGATGATAAATTTATTATATTTATTTCTAGTGAATTTGACATATCTTTGACTTTGTACTGAAAAGGAAGCTAATCTATGTCTTGTAAGTTGAGCAAGTAATGTTCTTGATACCCCATCAACGCTAAACGTAAAAGATGCATGTTCTAGTACGGAATAATGTTTATTCCTAATCACTGTATTAAGAATTTTTACTATTCTACTTCTTTCATTAAGCTTAGATATTTTACTGTCACTATAACATACATGAGCAGCAGATGCACATAATTCCTCAGAGCGTTTTGTGAAATTAAGCAACTTAATTTTCATTGTTTGTTTTTTATTGAAAGGTTAAAACCACTTAACATTTTCAGTAACTTCTATAACTTCACTTCTTTTCCTACCAAGAGAAATTAAATCTATTTTCACACCAACCAGTTGTTCTAAACGTTTGACATATTTCTGCGCATTGATAGGAAGTTTATTAAAATTAGTGATACCTTTTATTTGTCCTTCAAAGCCTTTTACTTCTTCATAAATTGGTGTAGCATATTTCTGAATTGTTCTAGATGCTGGAAATTCATTATATACATTTCCTTTATATTTATATGCAACACATATTTTCATTGTATCTAAGCCAGACATACAATCAAGTTTTGTAAGAATCAAATGATTTATTCCATTGACTTTTACACTATGACGTACAATAACAGAATCGAACCATCCACAACGACGTGGTCTCCCAGTTGTTGCACCGTATTCTTGCCCTTTATCTCTTAGAAAGTTTCCAACATTATCAAATAATTCAGTAATAAAAGGCCCCTCTCCAACTCTTGTAGTATACGCTTTAACAACTCCTAAGATATTTTGTATCTTGCTAGGTTCTACTCCTGCTCCACAACAAATACCACCTACTGTTGGGTTAGACGATGTTACAAATGGATAAGTCCCAAAATCAAGGTCAAGTAGTGTTCCTTGCGCACTCTCGAAAAGTATCTTTTCATTTCTAGAAATGGCTTTCTCAAGTAAAAGTCTTGTATCAACTACAAATGGTCTAATAAAATCTGCTAATTCATTATATTCATTCATTATTTCTCTCTTAAGCTCAGATATGTTTATATTTTGATCATGTAATATAGGATACTTGGCCTCAAGATTATTTTCAAGTAATTCTTCAAAAACATATTTTTCTAAATAATCAACAACTCGTATACCTAATCTATTTACTTTATCTGCATAAGCAGGCCCTATACCTTTTTTAGTAGTGCCTATTTTAATATTACAACTTTCAAAAACACTGTCTATAATTCTATGATATGGTAGTATAATGTGAGCTTGTTCACTAATAAAAACCCTTCCACATGTTGAGATATTTTTATTACTTAAAATATCTATTTCGCTTTTAAAAGCCTTAGGATCAATAACTACGCCATTAGTAATTAAACAACGCTTATCTGGGAAAAGTATACCTGATGGAATTAAATGTAAAACAAAAGGAACCCCTTGATAAATTAAAGTATGCCCAGCATTATTCCCACCTTGATAACGTACAATATAATCTGCTTGTTCAGCCAAATAATGTACAACTTTACCCTTCCCCTCATCTCCCCATTGTGTCCCTAGAACAACTAATACTGACATAAATTTTGTCTCCATTAATGTTTTTATATTTATATTTTCCTGCTCCCAACGAGATTTGAACTCGTGTTGCAGGATTGAAAATCCTGTGTCCTAAGCCTACTAGACGATGGGAGCCATTAAAAATTAACAAAATGAGCCCGATGTGATTTGAACACACGACACCCTCATTAAAAGTGAGGTGCTCTACCAACTGAGCTACGGGCCCACATTTAAATAATAATGTAAGTTAGCATAAATACAACATAATGTCAACCAAAATATTTTTTATTCCAATTTTCTAATGTACTATTAGCATTAGATCTGATTTGATCAATATTATAATCTACACCTATAACTAGTTGTTTAATATAAGCTGCACAACCAATTATAGCAGCATTATCAGTACAATAATTATGTGACGGAATAAATACTTGAATTTGTTTGCTTTTTCCTAAGGATATAAATGCTTTTCTTATCATAGAATTGGAACTCACTCCACCGCCTAATACAATCTGTTTCATATTAAAATGTTCTGCAGCTTTAAATGTTTTCACACAAAGTGTATCTACAATTGCTTGATTAAATGATGCACATAGATCATCAACTTGACTTTCATTATGAATATGATTTTTTTTAATATAATTTAACACAGCTGTTTTAATTCCAGAAAAGGAAAAGTCCCAACTACTATTTAGATAAGGTCTTGTAAAGTGTACCGCATATGGGTTTCCATTTTGAGATTTACTATCTATAATGGGGCCACCAGGATACAACATGCCCAACATTTTAGCTACCTTATCAAAAGCTTCACCAACTGCGTCATCTCTTGTTTCTCCAAGTAATTCGTAAATTCCAAATTTACGAACTATAATTAGACTTGTATGTCCTCCAGATATAATTAAAGCTAAAAATGGAGGTCTAAGTAATTTATTATTAAGCATTGCAGAATAAATATGTCCTTCTAAATGATTTACAGGTATTAGTGGTTTATTATAAGCATATGAAAGAGATTTAGAAACCATTTCTCCAATTAATAATGCTCCACTTAGCCCAGGGCCAACAGTAAATGCTATTGCATCTATTTGTTTTTTAAATGTACTAAAAGTAATATGAGCTTTGTCTAAAGCTCTTGCTAATACAATATTTATATTATCTATATGTGCTCGACTAGCCAATTCAGGGACAACTCCATAAAATTTCGCATGAATATTAATTTGAGATGATATAACAACAGATTTTACATCAAATCCATTTAATAAAACAGCTACAGAAGTTTCATCACAAGAAGTTTCTATTGCCAATATATTCATTTATTATCACTTTTACCATAATAATTTATTTATAAACCTATTATTATATCTTATTTAAAATTATAAAACAGTAATAACAATATAGGTTAGTATCAGTCATAGTTTTAATTCTGAAATAACAACATTTTTTTAAATGTATGTCTTATAATAACTTGTAAATATGTAAGTTCTAATACTGTACATATTTCTTGAATATTAAGATAGAATAACTTAATACTAACTGTTTATCAATTATTAACTCTATACTATGATATGATACGATGTATTACAAATATAATAATAATAAACATACTACAATAAACTTCATGATGTAAACTATGATAATTCTTCATCTCTTTTTAATTGACAAACTGTAATATTAAAATTTTAACACTTTATGTATTTTTTTCATTGTTGCATTTGCAATATTAATTGCTTCATGACAGCCCATTTTGATTATTCCTTCTAAATATTTTCTATCTGATATTAAATGTTTGCGTTCATTGTTTAATGGTTTAATAAATTCAACTAATTTATCCATTAAGTTTCGTTTACATGTCATACAACCTCTTAAACCAAGTTCACAACTGTTTTGTATAGTAAGCAATTCTTCACTATTTAAAATTTGATAAAAAGAAAATACTACACATTGTTTTGGATGTCCAAGATCATTTTGTTTTATTTTTAGTGGATCTGTAATTATTTTATTTATTTTACTATGTAACACATCAATATCTTCAGTAAGTAAAATTGTATTTTCATATGATTTAGACATTTTCCTACCATCTAATCCTAAGACTTTAGCCTCTTTAGTCAGCTTAGCTTTAGGAGTTTTAAAAAGCTTGCCATATAAATGAGTAAATCTTTTTACAATATTACGTGTAAATTCTAAATGTGGTAACTGATCTGCACCTATAGGAACTATATCTGTCATATATAATAAGATATCTGCAGACATCAAAATAGGATATCCTAAGAAACCATAATTGTTAAGATCTTTATTTTTTATTTCTTTAATTTGATCTTTATATGTTGGACACCGATATAGCCATCCAAGAGGTGTAAGCATAGATAATATCAAGAACAATTCATTATGTTGTGGAACACAAGATTGTTTAAAGATTATACTTTTTTTTGGATTTAAACCAACAGCAAGCCAATCAGCTACCATATCTAATGTATTATCATCAATTTTAGATGTATCTGAATAATCTGTTGTTAAAGCATGCCAATCTGCAGACATAAAATAACATTTGTTTTCATTACATTCTTGTAATTTCAGCCAATTCTGTAATGCTCCAAAATAATGCCCTAAATGTAACCTACCTGTTGGGCGCATACCTGATAAGACAACCATTTAATTTGAACCTCTCTTTAATAATTTTATAATATATAATTATAATATATATAATAATGAAAACAAGTGTTAGAAATAAACAAAAATATAATGTAGTAGTTATTGGCGCAGGGCATGCTGGTTGTGAAGCTGCAATGGCTTGTGCTAAAATGGGATTGAGTACTCTTTTAATTACATTAAATATAGATTTTATAGCTAAAATGTCTTGTAATCCATCTATAGGTGGCATTGCTAAAGGGCAAATAGTAAGAGAAATTGATGCTATGGGAGGAGTAATGGGGTTAGTAACAGATTACTCAGGATTACAATTTAAAATGTTAAATCATTCAAAAGGCCATGCAGTATGGTCTCCACGAGCTCAATGTGATAAATCATTATACTCGCTCTTAATGTCAAAATTATTACAAGGGCAAGATAACCTTAACTTATTACAATCTGAAGTAAAACGTATATTAGTTAAGAATGATAAAGTTTATGGAGTTAAACTCTTAACTGGTGAAAAAATCGAATCTGACAGTGTAATAGTAACAACAGGCACTTTTTTAAAAGGTGTTATATATACAGGTAAATATCATTTTAATGGCGGTAGATTTAATGAAAAATCATCGCTGTATCTCTCACAATCACTAGCTAATGATTGTGGATTACTTTTAAATAGGTTTAAAACAACTACGACCCCAAGAGTAAATGCCTTATCAATCAATTATTCAAAATTACAGAAACAATTAGGTGATACATTTCCAAGTCCATTCTCTCATTTCACAAATATTAAGAGATGGCAACAAAATCTATACCAGCTACCTTGTTGGATTACATATACTAATTATAAAACGCATAAATTAGTTAAAGAAAATATACATTTATCATCAATAAATATAGGAAAAGTCAATAGCAAAAGTCCACGATACTGTCCGTCTATAGAAGAAAAAATAGAACGTTATACAGATAAAGAACAACACCGTATATTTATAGAACCAGAAGGATATTATACTAATGAAATCTATTTAAATGGGCTTTACACTGGATTGCCATTTAATTTACAACAAAAAATGATAAATTCAATAATTGGTCTTGAAAAAGCTATTGTTATAAGATATGGTTATGCTATTGAATATGATTATGTTGATCCAACACAACTTAATAGAACTTTGGAAACTAAAACTATACAAGGTCTATTTTTAGGAGGCCAAATCAATGGTACAACAGGATATGAAGAAGCTGCTGCTCAAGGTTTTATTGCAGGAGTTAATGCTGGCTTACGAATTTTAGGAAAAGATAGTCTGATACTTACAAGAGATAACTCGTATATTGGAGTGCTCATAGATGATATAACTACTAAGGGAATAGATGAACCTTATAGAATGTTCACGTCAAGAGTAGAATGTAGATTATCAATACGAAATGATAATGCCGACTTACGTCTTATGGATATAGGACATTCTATTAATCTTATATCAGATAAAATGTATAACAAATTTAAACTATATAAAAATACATTAAAGCGATTATACAATAATTTTAATATCAATAACTTATCTAAGAAGTGTGTTGTATTACCTTGGTCTCTAGATAAAGTTAAAGAAGAGTTCAAAATATATAAAAAATATGAAGGTTATATTAAGATACAAAATGATATGTTACAAAAACTTAAGAAAAATGAATCTAGAAAAATACCAATAAATTTTGATTATAATAAAGTTAGTTCGCTTTCATATGAAACTAAACAACGTTTGAGTACAATAAAGCCAACAACTATAGGACAGGCTGCACGAATAAAAGCTATAACACCATCTGATATTGCAATACTTAATATATATCTTGAAAAATATAAAAAATCATTAATTTGCAAAAAATGATATTTTAGATCATTTTTGATATATTTATAGTATATGCTTAAAAAACAAGAACGCAAAATTATTTTTGAAAAATTTAGATATTATGTTACTTCCAATATTTTCTCTTCATTCTCTAGAAATATGTGTAATAAATTTATCATATATTTAGATGAAATTATAAAATGGAATTCAATCACTAATCTTATTTCATTTAAAAATGAAACAAATTTAATCTATAGACATTTCTGTGACTCATTATATGCTATCAAAATTATACGAAGTTTAACTAGTGTGAACTTAAACAAAATCAACATTATTGATATAGGTGCAGGTGTAGGAATGCCTAGTATACCGGTACAAATTGTACTAACTAAAAATGTATTGACAGTAATTGAATCAATAGCTAAAAAATGTACTTTTTTAAATTTTATAAATAATAAATTGCAATTAAATATGATGATATTAAATGAAAGAGCAGAAAAAATTGGCAAAAATGTAATCTATCGACAACAGTATGATTTTGTTTTATCAAGAGCTGTTAGTAAGTTTTCTCCTAATCTAGAATTTGCAATTCCTCTACTCAAAGTAGGTGGATATTTTCTTGTTTACAAAACAAGAAATAGTCTTGCTAGTGAAAAAGATGGGATTGCTTCAATAAATAACGCTTTAAAACAGCTAGGAGCTAAGCTTTACAAAATAATAGATTATAATTTGCCTGAACAAAAAAAAGACATACAATATTGTATTGTAGTTTTTATTAAAGATAGAATTACTCCACATAAATTTCCTCGTAAAATTGGTATTCCTGAAAAAAAACCTTTATAATGTATATTAAGAGGTTACAAGATTATGTCTTATAAATGTAGTATTTGCAATAAAAGAAGTACGCGTGGTAATATAAGAAGTCATTCTAATAAAGCTACTAGAAAAATATTTAAACCAAATTTACAAAATATTAAAATTATCTTGAATGGTAAACGAATGCATAGATATGTATGTACATCATGTATAAAAGCTAAGAGAGTTACAAAGGTTATTTAATATTTAATCATTTAAAATCATTTTTGCGACACGTTTTGCAGCCCCTGTATTTCCAAGGTTCATTCTAAGTGTATTTAATACTTTAATTTGTTGTTTATAATTTTCTGGTTTTAAAGCCTTTATAATATAAGGTACTATTTTATGTGCATTAGCTTCAAATTGTATAAATTCAGGTACAATTAATTTATTTGCTATAATGTTTGCTATAGTAATGTATTTAACTTTTATAATACTTTTAATAATGAAATAGTCTAAATATGATAGTTTATACATAACTATCATTGGGATGTGCATTAAGACATTTTCCAAACTAACAGTTCCAGATGTGCAAATTGCAAAATCTATAGATTGTCGCTTAATTAAATTATTTGAAGTTGCAAATTCAATATCTTTAGGTATGTTCATAAGTTTTATTTGATACAAGTTATCTTGAGTATTAAACAATATAAATTTCAACTGCATTTGAAGGTTTTGTTTTAACATATGCATTATATCTAATAAAATAGGAATGTGTCTTTTAATAATGGGCATTCTACTTCCTGGAAATAATCCAATAACTATTTGGTTTAAATTTTTGCAACATTTATATTGATATTGCTTTCTAGGAATTATATCTAATATAGGGTTTCCTACAAATGTTGTATCTAAGCCATGCTCTTTATATATCTTTTCTTCAAACGGAAAAATTACAAACATCTTGGTTATAACTCTAGCAAGTTTCTTGATTCTATATTTACGAGAAGCCCATACTTGTGGCCCAATATAATAATAAACTGGGATATCCATTTTTTTTGCTAATTTGGCAATATGTATGTTAAATCCATAAAAATCTATAAGTATTATTTTATCTGTATGAGTTTTATACAAATAAATTTTTATTTGTTTGAATACTTTTTGTAGATATATCACTTGTTTAAGTGGAAAAAATCCAAATGCATTAATACTAACAATATCTATAATAAAATGATCAACACATTTTTGTAAATTTTTTCCTCCTATAGCAGTAATATAGCATGATGGTGATATTCTTTTTATCTCTTTAACAAGATTACATGCATGTATATCTCCAGATACATCACCTGCAGAAATAAAAATGTTTTTACAATTCATAGAAAAACCATATTATTAAGTATATTTAATGCTAATTCAATTGTTTCCCTGCAATACTTGGTTGTATTTTGTAAAGTATATTTGTTAAAAAATCATCTAATGGTTCATTCATTGTAAGTTTAGGGATTATATAATATTTAAGCAATTATTAATAGACTGTCAAAGTTTGACCAATATAATCTATAGAAATATAATTCTTTGGTTGAAATATTCTTATTTTTCTATATTTTGCATTAATTCTTAATGTATACTGATTAAAAACATGTTTATAATGTGCATATCTTTCATTATTTGTAGTCATCATCCTTCCTTATCCAGTAGTCATATTTTTTGTAGCATAAAATGAAAAAGCAGCTACATCTCCAAATGAACCAACTTTTTGATTTGCGCTCCATGGTCTTTGACAAAGTTTAAAATTATATTGCTTTTTGAGGTTTTACATGGCAAACCAAAAAGATGTACTATTATAACAGCTTTAATATGATTTTTATATTTTTTAATGTTTTTTCAAGTTCTGTAGGATTAATATTAAATGTATCAGGAGCAATATCAACAAAGACTGGACAGGCTTGACAAAAAAGAATTGCGTTTACTGTAGCCACGAAAGAAAATGAAGTTGTAATGACTTTATTTCCTGGTTTAACTCCACACACTAACAAAGCAACATGCAATGCAGTCGTACCATTTGCAGTTGCTATTCTAAATTTTGAAAACGTATTTCCTACTTACCACTTACTAATACTTGTGAATCTAACACTTTATTGACTAAATATTTTTCACAAATATCTATACAAGATATTTGTATCATATTTGTTAAATTGCTATAATAGTAATATTCAGTTGTTTTGCTTTTTTTATAACATCGTTTGTATCTAAAATTAAAGTTTTACCAGCTTCTATGGCTAGTACTCTAACTTTATTTTCTTTTAATACATCAATAGTTTGTAGCCCAATAACTGGAACATCAAATCTCATATCTTGATTAGGTTTTGAAACTTTTACAACTACTATATTATCTCCACCAAGTTGATATGCGCGTTTAATGCATTCATCTGTTCCCTCTACTGATTCTACTGCTAAAACTGATCTATCTTTAACAACTACCGTTTGTCCTATATCAAGCCTAGCTATACTTTTAGCGATTGAATATCCAAACTGAATATCTTTATTGTTATACCTAGATAATCTTTTACCACATAGTAATCCTCTTGTATATATAAACATATTACTTAAAAAATTTGCTGGAGATATTAAAGACAGTCCATCTTTATTAAATTCGTTTGTAATGGCATTTAGAATTGTATCTGCCTTTTTGTTAACTAATTTCTTAAACACTGATCTTGCACGTAAATCAAGATTTAATAAAGAATAAATGCTAATATGTCTAACTTGCCCAGCCATTAAAACTACATTAACATTTTCATTTTTTAAAATATTAATAATTTTTTGAAATTGTCCAATTGATACACAATAAGTTGTATCACAAATTGAATGTAACCTGAGCACATCTGCTTCTTCTTTCAATGCAATACAAACAATGCTTGAACCAGTTAGTTTGATGGCTTTTACTAAAACTAAAGGAAACCTACCATTCCCTGCTATAATACCTACCTTCTTCATCCGTAATTATCTCTTTTTTGGTCGTGTAATTCCTCTGCTAGAATTCTTAACAAAATTTATTATATTAATAACATAACATGACATTGATTTTTCAAGTTTACTGATTGCATCTTTTAAAGTTAATTTTGACATAAAAAGTATTTTATAAGCATTTTTAATATTTTGAATTTCAAAATTACTTATCTTGCTTCGCTTTAAACCTATAGTATTCAAACCAATTACAGTTGCTCTGTCTCCTTGGACCATTACATATGGAATAATATCCATACTAATCATTGAGCCAGCCCCAACAATAGACATCTCACCAATTTTACAAAACTGATGTACTCCTATATTTGAACTTAAAACTACATTATTTTCAACTTTAACGTGCCCTGCAATGCCAGTTGCATAACCTACTATGACATTATCCCCTATTGAACAATCATGAGCTACATGAGCACATGCCATAATCAAACAATTCTTTCCAATAACAGTTGTTCCTTTAGCTAAAGTTCCTCTGTTAAGAGTTACAAATTCTCTAATAATAGTTCCATTTCCAATAATAACTTTTGTTTTTTCTTCATTATATTTTAAATCTTGTGGTTTTTTACCTATAGATGTAAAATTAAATATTTCACAATTGTTACCTATTTCTGCATATTCAAAAACTGATTGACCATGTATAACTGTTCCACTTTTAATAATAGTTTCTGGACCTATTATTGTATATGGTCCTATTCTAACGTTATCTCCAATAACAGCATTTTTATTAATTACAGCTGTACTATGTATCAACATATTTTAATTATGATTGTGTTGCTTTAATTTTATCAACTATAACAAACATAAATTCTCCTTCTGTAGTTATCTTGCCATCAACATAAGCAGTTCCCTTCATTTTACCATGTCTTCCACCATTTTTAACTACAGTAACATGTACTTCTAATAAATCTCCTGGTTTTACAGTTTGTCTAAATTTAACTTTGTCTATAGATATAAAATAAGCAAGGCAGTTTTTCATTGTAGGTCTTGACAAAAACATAACACACGATGTTTGAGCCATAGCTTCTATTATTAATACCCCTGGCATAATAGGGATTCCAGGAAAGTGTCCTTGAAAAAAATTTTCATTACCACTAACACATTTATACCCAATTGCACTTAATGGGTTATTTAAATTAATTTTTACTTTATCTATCATTAAAAATGGATATCTATGAGGAATAAAATTTAATATATCTTGTAAATACAAGATCTTTTCATTTTCTAAGATTTTATAATTATTAACATCATGATTCATTATTTATACTCTCCACAATTGGACTTTTAGTTCCTATTAAAGCATTTTTGACAAACTTTCTTAGAAAGTTAACATTACTCTTGTGTCCAGGTTTTTCAGCAACAATTTTAGCTTTTATTTCTTTCCCTAATAAATGCATATCTCCCATTAAATCAAGAACTTTGTGCCTAACAAATTCATCATTATAACTTAGACATTTTTTATTATGAATACCATCCATAGATATAACTATAGCATTTTTAAGAGAACCTCCTAAAGCTAAGTGATTTTGGCGTAACATATTTACTTCATAATCAAAACAAAATGTTTTTGCAGGAGCAATATTAGTTATATAAAATTGTTTATTTATATTTGTTAGCGAAATAGTTTGATATTTTAAAAAAGGATGCTGGAATTGTATAGTACATTTTATTTCTAGATTATCAGAAGGATAAGCATATATTTGGCTATTACTAGTAATGAAATATACAGGTTTTTCAATAAAGTAATATTCTTTATAATGATTAAAACTTTTGACACCAGCTTTTAAAAGATGTTCTGTAAATATTTTAGCACTACCATCTAAAATTGGAGGTTCATTAGTATTAATCTCTATCATCAAATTATCAAGTCCTAAAGCAAAACAAGCTGACATAATATGCTCAATGGTATAGATTTCTATATCATGTTGCTTAATTACAGTTCTACGTGTCATGCAGTCAGTCGAAACATTATCTAATATTGCTTTAATTTCTGGATAATTATTAATATCTGTTCTAATAAAACGTATTCCATAGCCAGCTCTAGGAGCTGGTTTAAAAATAACTTTACTTATTTTCCCAGTATGTAAACCTATGCCATCAATAGCAAATTCATTAATAATTGTACGCTGTTTTAACTTCAATTTGATATCTTCAAAAATTTTTTTAAAGTTTTTAAATCTTTATATATTTTTGGTAATTTTTTCATTAAAACTTTTATTTTTAAACTACTATTAATAGAAGTCATTGGATTTCCACCAACTTGTTTATCGTCTTTAATATTTTTTGTAATCCCTGATTGACTTGCTACCATAACATTATTACCTATTTGAATATGTCCTATAATTCCTGATTGTCCTCCAATTTGCACATTATTCCCTACTTTTGTAGATCCAGCTATACCAACTTGTGCAACTATAACACAATTTTTACCTATTTGAACATTATGTGCTACTTGAACAAGATTATCAATCTTGGTTCCACTCCCTATTTTAGTTACTCCAACAGTTGCTCTGTCAATAGTTGTATTTGCTCCTATTTCTACATCATCTCCAATATCAACCTTTCCTATATGATACACTTTACACCATTTATTATTAATACGTAAAAAGCCAAACCCATCCCCACCTATAACAGCACCTGGTTGAATAATCACTCGCTTACCTATTGTAGTACTATATCTTATTACTACATTTGGATAAATAATACAATTATTACCTATTTTGACATCATAGCCAATATAAACATTTGGAAAAATTTTTACGTTATTACCAATAACAGTTTTATTTTCAATAACTACATTTTTACCTATATATACATTGTGTCCAATTTTAACATTAGGTGCTATATGAGCATATTTATCTACACCTATGTTTTCACTAAGCATGTGTTTTGAAATTAAATTAAGAATTATATTATATGCATAATCAGCTCGTTTCACTTTTATAATATTTTTATTTATTAGTTTTTCGCAATCAATGTTTGTTGAAACTAAAATAACTCCTGCTTTACTTTTAACAGCATCAGCAATATATTTATAATGACAGACAAATGCTACATCATGTTCATTGGCTTCTAGTAAGCTATTTACTCCAGTTAAAATAATATATTTATTTCCTATAAGCTTTCCAGACACTAATCTGGCTAATTCTAGTGATGTAAACTTTATATTATATTTTATATATTTATTCCTCCAATGAAATTAAAATCTAAACCTTCCAATATCAAAATATATGTATTGTTTTTGTGCAAATTTATCAGAATTTAAACCATATGCTAAATATATTTTTATAGGAAATAAAATAGATGTAAATTTAAGCCCAATGCCAACACTTGAATGTAATTGATATTTGTTATTTCCTATAGTGAAACGAATATCTTGTAATTTATTCCATATACCACCAGTATCAAAGAATAATATACCTTGTATAATATTTATATTATTTCGTAATACAATAGGAAATGTATGCTCAATGTTCATTATATATTTATATTTACCAGTAATAGTAGAGTCATAGCCATACCCTTTAACATTATGAAGTCCTCCTAAAGGAAACTTTTCAGATAAAGGAAATTCTCTGTTCTGTCCATATCCATTTATTGCTCCGCATTCTATGTTAAGACTAGTTATACAGTTCTTGAATGTAGTATAATACCATGTAGATTGTAAAATTTCCTTTACAAAATTTACATGCCCACCAAGATGATCATTTGCTAATTGTATTGTGAATGACATAAATTTTCCAGTTGAAGGATCATAAATAAAATCTCTGGTGTCATAAACTAAGCGAGTCAATATGCTTGTTATTTTCATAGGAATCACATATATGTTTAGTAATTGGTGTTGAATACTAGAAATTATTTCTAAATCTTTATCATTAATACTAGACGGTTTAATCTTTTCAAATTTGTATCCTAAGAAGGTATTAATATAATCACTTAATTGTGAACTTCCACCAATAATAAACCCATGTTTATTCTCTATGTAGCCATTTGGAACAGCTAAAGTTAAATGATTTCTCTTTGTTCTTATTCTAAATAAATTAATACTCAAATTGATATTTCTATTTAGCACCCATGGTATTTCACAAGTGGTATCATAATTATATCCTCGATGACTAAAAAGGTTTAATAATGAGAAATGATACCCTAAATTCAAAATATTCATATGATGAAAATCTATACCATACATAATACGTTGTATAAATGAATATCCTGCTACAACATTTATCTGTCTTGGTTTATGTTCAACTATTGAAAAAACAATGTCAAAAACATTTGGAAGATCTGTTTTTAGTAATGTATAGTTGACATTACTAATAAATCCTAAATTATATAGATTGGAAATACTTTTTTGAAGTTTTTTCTTAATCAATATGTCTCCTGAATTCAATATAATTGCTCTGCGTAATATTTTAGCTTTGTTGACATTGTTCTGACATATATAAACATTACCAATATAAACTATCTCGTTTTCTGTTATTAAATAATTTATATTAACTATTTTTTGTTTTATTTGCTTATCTAACAACGGTTGAATTGTAGCATTGATATATCCTTTATCACAATATATTTCATAAATTTTTTTAGGAATAACATCTTCCACTTTATTTTGATTCATAATATCATTGTAATGCAGTGAACTTGTTTTATATAATGTTTTATTATTTAAAGCAATATTTCCATAAAAAGATACATTGCCTATTTTGTAGTGTGGCCCTTCATTGATATTTAACCTGATTAAGACTTCTGTTTTCTTATTGTTGTAAACAAGATTAGATTCAATTAATTTATAATCTATAAATCCATGCTGTTTACAAAAATCATTAATCCTTTCTAAATCTTTAATATAGATTTTGTTATTAAAATGAGAACCAAGTTTTGTTTTGAGTTGTTTCATAATAGTTTGCTTATTAAGTAATAGTAAACCTGTTATTTCAATATCTTTAACAATTATTTTATTATTTTCTGTTATGTTAAATATTACAGTAGTTTTATTTGTAACTTCATTGATAATAATTTGATAATCTATTGTACAATTATGATATCCTGCATTAATATATAATTTAAGCAAGTGTTGTTTTGCTTTGTCAATCATTTCCTTAGTATAATAATGGTATTGTTTTAAATTGATAGCTTTATTAAGCTTCTTTATAGAAAATGCTGTATTTCCATTAAAGGTAATTTGTTCTATACATGGTTTTTCACTAACAGTTAAAATAAGTTCTCCATTATTATTATAATCAAAATTAACATTATCAAAATGGCCTAAATGTATAATAGAATTAATATCTTTCCTAATTGTATCTACAGAGTAACAATCGTTTTCTTTACTCCTAAGAACGGCTACAATATGATGAATCAAATTTTTATTTTTTAAACCTTTTATATAAATTTTAGAAATGATTTGTTTATTTTCTTTTAGTGTATGTATACTTTTTGTTTCATCAGAATAGCTATAAAGAGAACAAAATGATATTATGAATAGTAATAGTATTGCCTTTAGCTTCATATTTATTACTCCTATAAAACTTATTATTCCCAAACATGAATTTTGTTTTGTAAACCAATGTCGTCAATTGTATCAAAAACTATATGATAACTCAATAAGTATAATATTATTTAAATAAGGAGTTTAAAGTTTTCATGACCATATCTTATTACCATCGTCCATCTTGGGACGAATATTTTATGAAACTTGCCTGGCTAGTTGCTGAAAGATCAACATGTATACGCCACCATATAGGTGCTGTTATAGTAAAGAATAAACATATATTAACAACTGGCTACAATGGAGCTGCTATTGGTATATGTGATTGCATTCGTTTGGGATGTTTAAGAAATACTTTAAAAATTAGTTCTGGTGAAAAACATGAAATATGTAGAGCTATTCATGCAGAACAAAATGCAATCCTTCAGGGTGGATATCATGGCATTAATATTTCAGGTGCTACTATGTATTGTACTCACTCCCCCTGTATTTTATGTGCAAAAATGATAGTAAATACACAAATAAAAGAAATAATCTTAGGAACAGTATATAAAGATAACGAGTATAAAAAATTATTTGTACAAGCTGGAATAAAATTTTCATTTTTACAAATTACAGACTTAAACATACATAAACTAACGTAAATTTATTCCTCGCCCTGAAGAGGGCTTGAACCTCCAACCTTATCCTTAGGACGGATTTGCTCTATCCAAATTAAGCTATCAGGGCACATACATCATTTTATTTTTTTGTAAGATATTTAACAATTGTTTCACCAAATAATTTTGCAGCATCAGGGCCATTAGCAGTAATAATGTTTGAATCAATTTCTACATCCTTACCAGTATATATAGCATTATGGTTTATTAAGATATCTTTAGCATCTATAAAAGCAGTAGCTTTTTTGTGTTTTAGAACACCTGAATTTGCTAATGTAACGCTTGCAATACAAATAGCTGCTGTAATTTTTGAACAATTAACAAAATCTTTAGCTAGTTGTAATGCGTAAATATTATTAAAAAATATATCTGCTCCAGTTCCACCAATGTAAATTATTGCATCAAAATTACTTACTGAAACATCTTGTATTAAGAGTGTACTTAATGCTTTAAATCCAAATTTGCCATTAATTGTGCCTAGTCGCGTACTTGCAGTAGTAACTGATATAGTATTTTTTTCAAGAATTTTTTTAGGTATATAATATTCTTCGTCTCTAAAACTTTCAGGTGCTGTGATAAAAACAACTTTATAATTATTCATTTTATATTTTCCTATACATTCAAAACTTAAACATAATTGTATCAAATGTTATGTTAAGTAAACAATAATACCTACTTTTGAATTAAAATAAACTATTTGATATTATATAATATATAAATTATTATGTTTGATCTTATTAAATTAGCTTTAGATGAAGATAAAGTTTTTAATGATATTACAACTAAGGAATTTTTATCTCAAGATTTGACCATTAAAGCAGTTTTAATTTCTAACACATCTGGAATTCTGTGTGGTATTAATAATTTTATAGAAATATTTACAATGGTAGATAAAAATTGCAGGTTTGAGTTATACAGTCATGAATGTTCTAAAATAAACAAAGGTACTACAATTCTAAAGATAATAGGCTCATCTATGATTTTGTCTGTAGAACGAATAGCATTAAACATTCTACAATATATGTCTGGAATTGCAACCTTAACAAATACATTTGTTAACATTGTACATAACAAGAAAATGAAAATATATGATACTAGAAAAATAATACCTGGATACAGAAATTTAGCTAAGTATGCAGTCAGATGTGGAGGAGGGATCAATCATAGAATGAATCTTTCAGATATGATCCTTATCAAAGATAATCATTTAAAATTTATAGATGATTTAAAAACTAGAATTAATGAATTTAGATTAAAATACAAAAATGTGCTTATAGAAATTGAATGTGAAAACTATCAACAAGTCATGCAATCATTATATTCAAGAGCTGATATTATCATGCTTGATAATATGACTCAAGAGCAAATGAAAACAATGATTAATATAATAAGGACAAATTCTACAACAACTTATAAGCCAGAAATAGAAATTTCTGGCGGAATAAACTTAGAAACAGCAAAAAAAATGGCACACCTAGATGTGGATAGAGTTTCTATCGGCATGATTACTCAACCATCTTGTATAATGGATTTTACTCTTGAAATAATTTAATACAATGAATAATAATAACAATAATATTATAACAAAAACATGTAATATTGGAATATTTAAAACTATACAATACTATAAAGAAGTAATATCAACTCAAATTGTTCTTAAAGAGTTAGCTGAAAGAGGTTATGACGAAGGCTTAGTTGTTGTTGCTGAGAAACAAACAGGTGGTTATGGTCGTAGTGGCAATATATGGAGTTCAAATATTGGTGGTGCATGGTTTTCTATGTTATTAAAACCTAATATCAAGCCTGATGATGTCAAAGACTTATTGCTTTTATTAAGTCATTCCATTAAAAATGTTATTGAACAAAAGTATTATATAAATTGTGAACTGAAATGGCCTAATGATGTCATTGTATATGGCAAGAAAATTGCAGGCAGTATGATAGAAATGTCTACTAATAAACATAATAGAATAAAATGGTTAGTTGCAGGTGTAGGTATCAATTTAAATAACCATATACCAGAAGATTTAATAGCAACCTCAATAGCGTTAAAAACAATTTTAAAAAAAGAAATTAACGTAAGAAAGTTTATTGTAAATTTTATTACAAATTTTACAGAATTATATACACAAAAAATAAATAAAGAAAGAGGATAAAATGGAATTATTTAAAATGGCTAAAGAAGCTCTTTCAATGAGAAGTAAGATAAATGAAATAGATAAAAAGTTAAGAGCAAATATTATAACTATTGAGCATAAAGGGATACAAATACAAGTAAATGGAAAAAACGAATTTTTAAGTTTGGTTATACCAGAAAATCTACTTACACAAACAAAAACTAAGATAGAAAAATATATATTAGAAGCTTTTTGCGAAGCTCATAATAAATCACAAACAATTATGACAGAAGAAGCAAAAAAACTAACTGGATCAATGAAGTTACCAATATGAGCATTTAATAAATTAAATGCTCATATAAAGGAAACTTGACACACAAAGTTAACATTTCTTGTCTTACTTTTTGAATGATATTTACATTGTTAATATTTTTTAATACATTTACTATAGCTTTTGAAATTTGTATCATTTCTAATGTTTTCATTCCTCGCGTTGTTACTGCAGCAGAACCAATTCTAATACCTGATGTTATGGATGCTTTTTCTGGATCATAAGGTATAGTGTTTTTATTAAGTGTGATACCTGCATGTTCTAAACAATCTTGTGCTTCTTTTCCTTTAACATTAATAGATCTCAAATCGACTAGAAACATATGTGAATCTGTACCACCAGATACTATTGTTAAACCTTCAGATGCAATTATTTTTGCTAGAGTTTTTGAATTTGATAGTACTTGTTCCTGATAAATCTTAAATTCATTTTGCATAGCTTCACCTAAAGCTACACTTTTTGCTGCTATTACATGCATTAAAGGGCCACCTTGTTCCCCAGGAAAGACAGCAGAGTTAATACGTTTTGCAAGTTCTTTAATATTAGTTAATATGAGTCCACCACGAGGTCCACGTAAAGTTTTATGTGTTGTTGTTGTTACAACATCAGCATAGTTTATTGGCGAAGGGTATAAATTAGTTGCAATTAAACCTGCATAATGTGCAATATCTGCTATATGATATGCTCCAACTTTTTTTGCAATTGCATTAATTTTATCCCATTGCCATATTCTTGAATAAGCGCTACCTCCACTAATTATCATTTTTGGTTTATGTTTTAAAGCAAGCGCTTCAAGATTATCGTAATCTATTAAACCTGTTTTCATATCTACACCATAAGGTATAATCTTAAACCATTTACCAGAAACATTGTAAGGACTTCCGTGTGTTAAGTGGCCGCCATGTGATAAATTAAGACCCATAACAATATCTCCTGGATGTAAAAGAGCTAGTTGCACAGCAAAATTAGCTTGAGCTCCAGAATGAGGTTGTACATTAGCATAATCAGCTTTAAAAAGTTTTTTAGCTCTTTCAATAGCTATATTTTCTATAACATCAACAAATTCACAACCTCCATAATATCTATGACCAGGATATCCCTCAGCGTACTTATTTGTTAAACATGAACCCTGGGCTTCCATAATTGCTTGAGATGCTATATTTTCAGAAGCAATAAGCTCTATAGTATTTCTCTGTCTTTGTAGTTCATTTACTAAAGCATTATAAACTTTATAATCAGTTTTTTTTAAATTGTTCATTATTTATTTAATCTCCTCTATGATATACAATTTAATATATTAGTAACAGGTAAACAACCTTTGCGTACTATAATGTATGGAAAATGCACTGCATCTATAATAGTAGATTCATTAGAAAATTTGCACTTTCCACCATCAATGATAACATCAACGTACTTTCTGAATTTTAATACTTCAGATATACATTTTGCACTTTGTTCATTTGAAATGTTTACAGATGTTGTAAAAATAGGTACTTTTATTTCTTTTAATAAAGTTAATATAAAACTATTATTTGGAATACGTAATCCTAAATTATCTCTACCACCAGATAAGATCTTTCCTAATTTGGTTGTTGGCAAGATCAATGTTAGTTGTCCAGGCCAAAACTTTGTTGCTAGTTTAAGTGCTGTAGCAGAAATATTAACAAAGATTTCTGCCATACGAATATTATACGTCATTAGTATCAGTGGCTTGCCATAGTGTCGCTTTTTTATTATATATACTTGTTTTTGTGATTTTAAATTAAATGCATTAACAGCAAAACCATATACTGTATCTGTTGGAATTATAGCTATACCTCCATTAAGTATTATGTTAGCTGTTGTTTTATATACAAATATATTTTTAGAAGAAATTATCATAAAAAAATGTACTTCCTAGTTATATTCACTATTAATTTTCACATAATTATATGAGAAATCACATGTATAATATTTGATGCTTGCTGAGCCTTCTTTGAAATCAATTATAAATTTAATTTCTTTTTTAAGTAATAGTGTTTTAGCAGTATTATTAGAAAATTTTACTACTTTTCCATTTTTTAATATTTGAAGATCAGCAACATATATATCTATTTTATTTATATTAAAATTAACACCAGATCTTCCAATTGCTGCTATAATTCTTCCCCAATTTAAATCAGACCCAAAAAGAGCAGTTTTAAACAGTGGAGATGTAGCCACAGTTGATGCAATTTTCTTTGCATCATTTTTAGTCTTAGTATTCTTAACTTCAAGTTCAACAAATTTAGTTGCACCTTCTCCATCTTTAACAATTAACTTAGCTAACTCTATAGTTACTTCATTAAAAGCATCTATAAAATTCTTAATATCTATTTGTGATGATAATGTTACATTGCTTTTTCCATTCGCTAAGACTATAATAGAATCATTTGTAGATGTGTCTCCGTCAATTGATATGTTGTTAAAAGAGCTATCTATGGACTCGTTTAATATTGTTTGTAAAGTTGTATTATTTATATTCAGATCAGTTAGTATAAATGAAAGCATTGTTGCATGAAACCCTATCAAATCAGGATGTATCATGCCTGAGCCTTTAACACATCCCCATATTACAACTTTTCTATTGTCAATAACAATACTTTTACTAATTTTTTTTATAAAAGTATCTGTCGTCATTATCCCAAAAACAGCATTTTCTTCATTCTTTGCTGACCTACCAAGACCGTTATTAACAATATCACTAATATTCTTTTCAAATATTTTTTTATTAAGTGTGATTTGTTTCCCTATAATACCAGTTGAAGCACATAAGATAGTCTCACTTTTTAATTTTAAAGAATTCTCCACAACAGCACAAATATATTCAGCGGTTTTAATTCCTCTTATACCTGTACATGCATTAGCACATCCAGAATTTGCTACAATACCATAACATTTTTTAATATGTTGTAATCGTTTTATGCTGACAATAATTGGAGCTGCTTTAACTATATTCCTTGTAAATACACCGGCAACACTAGCAGGGCATTCAGAAATAAAAAGAGACAAATCAAGTTTACTAGCTTTTTTATTAGAAATGCCAACATGCATACCACCTACTTTGAAACCTTTTGGTAACACAGAATTTATTCCTCCATCTCTACAAGTACTTATCTTATAACAATCCAGTTGTCTCTTTTAATCCAAACATAATGTTCATATTTTGTACTGCTTGGCCAGACGCACCCTTCATTAAATTATCTATAACAGAAATAATAATAAGTTTTTTCGTTCTATAATCAATCTTGAAGCCTATTTTACAAAAATTTGTATTTAGAACATCCTTAGTTTCTGGCAATGAAGTATCGTTTATTTTAATAAACGAACTCTTTGAATAGAATTCTTGATATTTTTCAAGTATCATGTATTTTTTTACATTATTCTTAAGATTCATATAAATAGTTGATAGCATCCCACGTTCAATTGGAATAATATGTGGAGTAAAGTTAATAGTAATATTTCTTCCTTTTGCCAACATTGATAACTCTTGTTCTATTTCAGGTATATGTCTATGTTGTCCAGCTATATTATAAGATTTAAAATTTTGCGATTCTGTTTTTAAATAAGTTTGTGCATTCTTTCTCCCAGCTCCTGATATTCCACTTTTGGCATCTATAATGATTTCATCTAAATCAATTAAATTATTTTTTATAACAGGAGCACACCCTAAAATAATTGACGTAGGATAACAGCCTGGATTAGCTATAAGAGTAGCTTGTTTGATTTGATCATAGTATAATTCAGATAAACCATATACTGCTTTCTCAAGATATTGTGTAGCAGTATGAGTAACTTTATACCATTGTTCATAAATATATTGATTATGTAATCTAAAATCTGCAGATAAATCTATAATTTTAACTCTACGATTAAAAAGGGTAGGAACAATATTTAAAGCAACAGCATGTGGAAGAGCTAAAAATACAACATCGCTTTTTGCACTAACTTGATCAAGATTAAGTGATTCAATTGTCAAATTTAGATTGTTACAACAAGGGTATAGTTTTTTTATATCTTGACCAATAAAAGATTTTCTCGCGTACAGTCCAGTTATTTTTACATTTGTATGCTTACTAAGTATACGTAGTAGTTCTTCACCTGTATATCCTGTAATTCCAATAATACCAACTCTAATCATTATACTTTTTCTCCACAGTTATATATTAAAATAACAAATTCACCAAGCAAACTTCTTTTTTTTTGAATTACATCTATAACTTGATCTATGGTCCCTCTTATAAATTCTTCAAATTTTTTTGTCAATTCTCTAGCAACACATATCAAAGTATCATCTCCAAAAATTTCTTTGCACAATAAAATAGTTTTAACAATTCTATGTGATGATTCATAAATTATAATCGTTTTATCTAAGAGTTTCAACTTATACAATTCTTTTTTAACTTTGCTATTTTGTCTTTTTAAAAATCCACAAAAAATAAAACTCTTCAATGGTAAACCGGAGCCTACTAGTGCTGTAACAAAGGCACTAACTCCAGGTAATACTTCAAATGTCATATTATTTTCAATAACTTTCTTTATTAAAACATACCCTGGATCTGATATTGCTGGAGTTCCTGCATTAGATATAAGAGCAACATGTTGTCCATTACGCAACAAAGCAATTATTTTATTAGATTGACTGTACTCATTATAAGAACAATAATGTATCAAAGTTTTAGATATATTAAAATATGATAACAATTTTAAACTATGTTTAATATTCTCACAAGCTATTACATTACATTGTCTTAATATTTTTAAAGCTCGTAAGGTAATATCTTCAAGATTTCCAATTGGAGTAGGAACTATATACAACATCCCATCCATTTATAAATTATCTCTCTTGCAACTATATATAACTTTTTTATATTATCATAGTTAGTATATAATTTTAATTTTGCTAAGTCAAATTGTATGGATAAATGAAAAAAATACAAGAATATGTAATAGAAATGGTTAAACTTTTACATAAACGTTTTGGTAAAGCTAAATATCCATTAGTATTTTCATCGACATTTGAATTGCTCGTAGCAACAATACTATCTGCAAGATGTACAGATACTAGAGTTAATAAAATAACTAAACATCTTTTTTTACAATATAGAACTATTGCAGATTATGCTAATGCTAATGCATATGAATTTGAGCATTATATTAAATCAGTAGGATTATATAGAACTAAAACCAGAAACATTATTTCTTCAGCAAAATTAATAATATATAAATTTAATGGTACAATTCCTAAAACATTTGATAAATTACTTACATTACCTGGTGTAGGTAGAAAAACTGCTAACATTATATTAAATATAGGATTTAACATATATGATGGGATAGCGGTTGATACTCATGTTATAAGAATTGCACAATTATTACAACTAACAACTCATCACAATCCTTTTAACATAGAACAAGATTTAATAAAAATTATACCTAGGCAATACTGGAGTAATTTTTCTTTTTTAATACAAAATTTAGGTAAAAATATATGCACAGCAAGAAAAAGTAATCATATAATATGTCCTATCTTGCAAATATGCAAATACTATAATAAAATATGAGTTACGGTTAAGGCGACATAGCTCAGCGGTAGAGCAGAGGACTCATAAGCCTTTGGTCGTAGGTTCAATTCCTACTGTCGCCACATTTTTTATCTTGTATTCTGATTATATTTGCATTTAATTTTCTAAGTTTATTTTCAATTGAATCATATCCTCTATCCAAATGATGTATACTTGATAAAATAGTTTGTCCTTCAGCAACTAAGCCTGCAAGTATTAAAGCAGCTCCAGCTCTTAAATCTGAAATTTGTACTGCTGTTCCAATAAATTTTTTTACACCTTGTATTTTTACTATTCTGTCATTTATTAAAATATTAGCACCAAATTTTTTTAGTTCTTGAACATGTAAGAATCTATTTTCAAACACGGTTTCTTCTATGTATGATGTTCCTTCTAGTAAACACATTAAAGTCATCCATTGAGCTTGAATGTCAGTAGGAAATCCAGGATATACATTCGTTGATATATTTTGAGGATGTAAGTTTTTAACCCATTTAGCTAAAATTGTTGTATTAGTTTCTTTGATATATAAACCACTAGCTTTTAGTTTACTATTAACAATTCTTAAATGAGACGGTATTACTTTTTTTAATAAAACTTCTCCCTTTGTTATAGCAGCAGCAATAATATATGTAGCTGCTTCAACTCTATCAGGAATTATGTGATGTATAACACCATGAAGTTTAGTCACTCCTTGAATAATTATTTTATTTTTACCATAGGTTTGTATTTTAGCCCCCATTTTATTTAACACACTGATTAAATCTGTTACTTCTGGTTCACAGGCAGCATTAATAATAGTAGTTTGCCCATGGGCAAGTGTAGCTGCAAGTAAAACGTTTTCAGTTGCACCAACACTTGGAAACTTAAAATTAATAGTAGTTCCTTTGAGTTGCTTTTTTACAAACATTTTAACGTAGTTATTATGTACAGATATGTCAACTCCTAACATTCTAAAGGCTTCTAAATGTATGTCTATAGGCCTAGCTCCAATAGCGCAACCTCCTGGTGAAGAAATATTTACCCTCTTCATTCTTGCTAATAAAGGGCCCATTACTAAAATACTTGCACGCATTTTACTAACTAATTCATAAGGTTGTGTACATTTATATATTGTATTATACGAATAAATTCTTACAGTATGTCCATCTTTAACTACTATTTTACCTATATACTTTAAAAAAGCAATTGCAATATCTATGTCTAAGAGTGCTGGAACATTAGTTATTATGACAGTATCGTCTGTTAATAATGTAGAAAATAAAATAGGCAAAGTTGAATTTTTTGATCCTGATATACAAACTTCACCAACTAATTTTTGCCCGCCATTTATTATTATTGTATCCATTCTGCTATTAATTTGTATTTTCTATTTTTGCCTTAAGTATCCTTGGTAATCCTGCATAATCATTAATAATTTCTATATTAGTGTAGGCACTGTATGATGCAAATATATCCTTAATTTTATGAACATTTTTTGAATTTAATTCAACTAATATAAAAGTAGAATTTGAATATTTTATTGCACATTTAGCTATTTTTTTGTAAAAAAATAAACCATTATCACATGCAACTAAAGCATGTTTAGGTTCATACTTTAAATTATCTTTTAATACATTATATTCAGTTTCTGTAACATATGGAGGATTTGAAATAATTATATCAAATTTTGTATTAACTATATCATTAAAAAGATCACTTTTAATAAAGTGAATATTATTCATAACATTATTAATGTATGCATTTTGTTTGGCTAATACAAGTGCCTCTTCGCTAATATCTGAAGCAACAATATTATGTATATTTTTTAATTTAGCTAAACTGACAGCTATACATCCTGACCCAGTACATAAATCTAATATTAGTTGTTGTTTGTCTATAATTTGCAAAACGGTCTCAACTAATATTTCAGTTTCACATCTTGGAATCAATACGTTGTTATTAATTTTGAATTCTAACCCCATAAACTGTACAGAGCCTACTATATAAGCAACAGGTTCCAATTGAAGCCGTCTTAGTATATATTCTTGATATTTATTTACTTGCTTAGTACTCAGTTGTTTATCTTGTAATAAAAGTAATTGAGAACGTTCAATTCTCATTACATGACATAATAACACGTGAGCGTCAGATACTGCTTCATCATAAGAATGAAGAACAGCTTGTAATATGTGAATAGCTGTTTCTAATATATAATTAACCTTGTTATTATTGAACATTTTGAATTAATTTATTTATTAGTTTAGATAAATTACCATCCATAATATCCTCAATACCGTATATAGTATATTTTAATCTATGATCTGTAACTCTATTTTGAGCAAAATTATATGTTCTTATTTTTTCAGCTCTATTTCCTGCACCTATTTGTTGTTTTCTTTCATGTGAAAGTTTTTGTTCAGTATCCAAATTTTGTTTAGCATAAAGTTTAGAAAGTAAAATTTTTAAAGCTTTAGATTTGTTTTTTATTTGACTACGTTCATCTTGACATGTCACTACAAGGCCTGTTGGTATATGTGTAATTCTTATTGCAGAATCAGTTTTATTTACGTGTTGTCCTCCTGCTCCTGAAGCTCTATATGTGTCAATACGTATATCTTCTGTTTTTATTTCAATGTCAATATTTTGAACTTCTGGTAATACAGCTACTGTAACTGTTGATGTATGCACTCTACCAGTAGCTTCAGTTAATGGGATTCTTTGTACTCTATGTACTCCTTTTTCAAATTTAAAAAATTTCCATACATTGTGTCCTTTGACTTCAAAAATAACTTCTTTATATCCGCCTAGGCCAGTAGAAACTGATGTCAGTACTTCATATTTCCATTTATTTCTTTCAATAAATTTTATATACATTCTATATAAATCCCCTACAAATAAACTGGCTTCTAAACCTCCAGTTCCAGCACGTATTTCAACTATAACATTTTTATTGATATTGGTATCAGTATTAATAAATAATTTTTTTATTTCTTGTTCTATTTTTAATTGTTGATTAAGAAGTTCTTCATATTCAATGGTAGCTATCTTCTTTATATCATTATCATCTGATAGTTTTAATTCTTCAGTATTAGCTTTGTCTTTTAACAGTTTGCAATATTGAATATATTTTTCAGCAAATGGACGTAATTCTAAATACTCTTTTGTCAATTCTTTATATTTTATATTGTTATGATTTAAACAAACATTACTAAAACATTTATTTAAATCTTCTTTTATACGTTCAAATTTTATATTAAAATTTTCTAATGTTTTTAACAGTGTAGACATACATTTTTCTTATTTTACTTAGTTTTCATATATTTTGTTTTTTTGTTAAGTCTATTTTTATATTTTTCTATTCTGCCTGCTGTATCTATCAGTTTATTTTGTCCAGAAAAAAATGGATGGCAATGCGAACATATTTCTATTTTAATAACATCTTTAGTGGATAGCGTTTCAAATTTATATCCACATGCACATGATACACAACATCTAATATAATTAGGATGACTTTTACTTTTCATTACTATTTTTCTCCTTTCTATGAGTGACATTATGTTAAATCTATATTAATTAGTCAAATGTACTTCTTATAATATTTCCATACTAGATAGTTCCATTTGCTTTAAAAAATCTTTGTTAGATTTTGAATTGCGTAATCTTTTACATAATTCTTCCATAATTTCTATTGAATTCATAGAGGTCATACATTTTCTAAATATCCACATTTTATTTTTTTCATCTTCACTTAGAAGCAGTTCTTCTTTTCTAGTTCCTGAACGTAAAAGATCTATAGCAGGAAATATTCTCCTATCAGCAAGTTTGCGATCTAGATAAATTTCACAATTTCCAGTTCCTTTAAACTCTTCAAATATAACATCGTCCATTCTACTTCCAGTTTCAACAAGAGCTGTACCTATCACTGTTAAACTGCCACCTTCTTCAATATTTCTTGCAGCTCCAAAAAAACGTTTAGGTCGTTGTAATGCGTTTGAATCTAAACCACCAGATAAAACTCTACCACTTGATGGGATTGCCGTATTATAAGCTCTCGCTAATCTAGTAATTGAATCTAATAATATAACTACATCTTTTTTATTTTCAACCATCCTTTTAGCTTTTTCTATAATCATTTCAGATACTTGTATATGCCTCTCTGATGGTTCATCAAATGTTGAAAAAACAACTTCTCCTTGTACAGATCGTTGCATATCAGTTACTTCTTCAGGACGTTCATCTATTAATAATACTATCAAAATCACGTCTGGATTATTTGTAGTAATTGCATTAGCTATTTTCTGTAATAAAATTGTTTTACCAGTTCTAGGAGCAGCATTAATTAAAACTCTTTGGCCTTTTCCTATTGGAACAAACATATCTATAATTCGTGTTGATATTTCATCTTTTTGAGTTTCAAGAATAATTTTATTATTAGGATATAATGGTGTTAAATTATCAAATAATGCACGCGTCCTAATACTATTAAGATCTTCTTGTCCGTTTACTGATTTTACTTGTAATAAAGCAAAATAACGTTCTTGTTGCGATTGAGGTGGTCTAACAAAACCTGATACAGTGTCCCCTTTTCTTAAAATAAATTTTTTAATTTGTGAAGGAGAGATATATATATCATCTGGTCCTGGTAAATAATTATAATCTGTTGAGCGTAAAAAACCAAATCCATCTGGCAAAATTTCTAACACTCCTTCATCATAAACTAATTTGTTTAATTTAGCTTGATTTTCAAAAATTTTAGCTATTAAATCTTGTTTTCTTAAACCTCTAATAGAATCATCCATTTTAAGATTTTTAGCAATTTCTATAAGTTCTGACATTGTACGTTTTGATAGCATAGATACATCCATACTTTTGCCTCCATGAAATAATTACAAAGAAATGACTTTGATTTATAACAATTAAGAACAATGATATCCTTTATTAATATTGTAAGAAAAAAATTAATACCCCTTGATTTGCTTTTTTGAAGGTTAACCTAGAAATTTTATAACTATATAGCAATGCGCAATTTTGTATTATTTTTTTTAAGCGTCAATTATTCTATACAATTTTTGTACATTAGTCTTTAAATCTTTTTTTGAGCCAATATTACTTATTATAAAATCAGAAAGTTTTATTTTAAACTTTATAGACCATTGGCCCAGAAGTCTTTGTTTGATCTGTACATAGTTAAAATTATTCCTTAATTTCAGACGTGCTATTTGAGTATTATAAGAAGTATATACAACAATATTACAATCACACAATCTATGCAATCCTGTTTCGAATAATAAAGGAACATCAAGTAATATATGTTTATATTTGTGAACATTGTATGTAATAAGATTTTGAATACGTAACATTACATATTTATGAATAATTTTTTCAAGTTTTACTTTCATTGAATAATCTGAAAATATTATTGTAGCAAGTTTATTTCTATTAAGCTGTCCATTGTAATATAATATATCTTTACCAAATATACGTACTATCTCATGTAAAACTGGTGAACCTAATTTAGTTAGTTCATGAGCAATTCTATCTGCATCTATAACATATAACCCAAGTGTTTTGAAATATTGTGCTGTCGTAGTTTTCCCTACAGCAATACTGCCAGTTAACCCTATGATCATAAACAATATTTTATAATAAAACTATTTAGTTTATATTTATTAAAAAAAGGATACGCTTTTTTCATATCTATATTTTGTTTTTCACAACTAGCTAGACTGAAGTGTAATGGAACATTTGTATTTAATCTAATTAGTCTTTTACTAAGAATTGCTTGATATTTACCTAATATTAGTAATTTATTTAAATTTCCTTTAACAAAATTGACGTTGTCAAAAAGATTTTCAAGTGTACCAAATTGCTGTATTAGTTTAATAGCAGTTTTTAAGCCTATACCATAAATGCCTGGTATATTATCAACAATATCGCCAGCTAATGATAATACATCAACTAATTGTCTTGGTGTAACTCCATATTTTCTTTTTACTTCTTGAGTAGAATACATAATGTGCTTAGCATCATCCCAAACTTTGACTCTATCATCATTAATTAATTGTAAAATATCTTTATCTCCTGATATAACTATAATTTTAATATTGTACAAACTATTTTGATTAACTATTGTTGCTATTAAATCATCAGCTTCATAACCTTTTATTTCCAATTGCATTATGTTTAATGCAGTTATTCCATCTCTTATAATTTTCATTTGATCAATAAGTGAATTTTCTAAAGGCTTTCTATTACTTTTATAATCTTGAAATATGTCATGTCGAAAATATTTTGCTGGATAATCAAAACATATTAAGAAATAATCAGGCTTGAACATATTTAATAATTTAAAAATTAATTTAAAAAATCCATATACAGCACTAACTTGATAATGTCCAACTTGTACATGTAAAGGTTTTAGTGCATGATATGTTCTATGTATATACAGATTACCATCAAGAATAATAAATAATTTTCTATTTGTTACAGTCATTTAAATTAATATCTATTTGAACGCATAAATGTAGTATGCATGTGCCTTTATAGCAGCTTTAATACCTTCAGCTACAGACGTTATCACTTGCTTTATACTGTTTTGTCTTACATCACCACACGCATAAACTCCTTTAATTGAAGTATTCAGATTACTATTTGTAATAATATAATCATTTTCATCTCGTATTATAGCAGGTACGAAAAAACTATTTGGTTGTGCCCCTATAGAAATAAATACACCATTTGTATTTATATATTTACTTTGTTGTGTACATATATTGTAAATTTCTACCTTTTCCACAATATCTGTTCCACAAATTTTTTTCAAGATTGTATTATATAAAATATTAATATTGGTTAATGAAAATAATTTATTTAGTAATTTTTGATTAGCTGATAATCTATGATATTTACTTATGATAGTAACACTATGTACACATTGTGATAAATATATAGCTTCTTTAATAGCAAAACTGCTGTTGCCTATTACTACAACATCTCTATCTTTAAAAAATTGCGCATCACACATTGCACAAAACGATACACCTTTACCATTAAATTGTGATTCTCCAATTATATTTAATGTTCTTGTACGAGTTCCAGAAGCAATAATAATCACTCTACCTTGATAAGAATTCTTATTTACTGTATTAATAACTTTAATCTTTTCAGCATCATTATTAATTGAAACAACTTCATCAAATATTATTTTTGATCCAAAATATCTTGCATGTTGTTCAAAACGTGTGGCAAGTTCAAGACCTTGTATCCCTCCATTAAAACCAGGATAATCATTTAGTAATGTAATATTTGCTAACTTCCCACCACAACTAGCCTTCTCAATAAGTAATGTTGTTAATTTATTTTTAGAAGAATAAATAGCTGATGCTAACCCTGCAGGTCCACCACCTACAATAATAACATCGTAAATCATATCTTTTTCCTATTTAGATATATGTATCTATTATTTTACTTATTTCATTTTTTGATAAGCAACCAACTATTCGTTTCAAGATTTTGTTTTGTTTTAATAAAATTAAGCATGGAATTGATAAAACGTTATATTTTTGTGACAACCCCACATTTTTATCTGTATTAACTTTTAATATTCTGAGTTTGTCTTTAAAAAATAAATCAATATCAGTAAGTATTGTAGCAAATTTTTTACATGGCCCACACCACGGTGCCCAAAAATCTACTAATACTAACGATTTTTCATTAATATTATTCAATTCCAATTCAAAATTGTTTTCGTTGACTTCCAATATCATAGTTTAATCCTCTACTTTTTTATAATTATCAACTACAAGCAAATACACAATTCTTAAACTTTATCTCCAATTTGAAGTTGATTCCCTTGTAAAAAATTCCAAGCAGATACAATTGGTTTTCCTTCAATTTGTATTTTAGTTATTAACAGTTTACCAATTGAACATAGTACAATAAAACCTTTATTTGCTTTTATTGACTCAATAGTTCCATGATCATGCTCACTATTGATAGAAACATAATCATAAATCTCCATATCTATAAATTTTATTCTTTTACCAGTTAATTTGCCTTTTAGTATTATAGAGTATAATCCTGGCCATATATATAACCCTCTAAATTTATTATATATTGTTATGGCACTTTGGTGCCAGTTAATGAAACCATCACTTTTTTTAATACGTTTAGTAAAACTAGGTATACCATGTTGAGGTAAATTAATGACATTTTTAGTCACTAACTCCAAAATAGTTTGATTCATAACATGTATACCTAATGGTATAAGTTTTTTCAGTAATGTATATGCATTATCATTATACTTAATGTCAAGTTTTTTTTGGATTATAATATCTCCAGTATCTATAGTTTGATCAATATAAAAAGATGTTACTCCTGTTTCATAATCACCATTGCATAGAGAATATTGAATAGGAGCTGCACCTCTATATTGTGGTAACAAAGAAAAATGTATATTAAAAATTTTATAATGTGGAAGATCAAATACTTTTTTTGGTATGAGTTTTCCGTAATCTATAACTACTCCAATATCTACGTTATATTTAATGATTTGTGAAATAATATTTTGTTTAAATAGTTCAGGTTGTAGCAAAGGAATGTTATGAGATTCTGCATAGCTTTTTACTAAGTTAACATTTTTATAATATGGTTTGTCTGGAAGTGTTACTACAAAAATATTATGTTTATTTTTATATAACTCAAAAAGAAATTGTTGTGCAATATATGAAGTTCCAAAAAATAATATATTCATTACAATAATCCGTTTTGTTTTCTTGTTTTAAATATTTTATTAATCTGTAACTTTTTACATTGTGATAAATAATCTATAAAAAGCTTAGCGTTTAAATGATCAACTTCATGTTGAATAATTCTAGACAATAAACCTCTTGCTTCAATAATACAATGTTTACAATCGAGATTAATATACTCACAAATTACTTCACTAAATCTATTTACATCTTCATATATTCCTGGTAATGACAAACACCCTTCTTGACAACATGTTTTATTATTATTTTTAAAAGTTATTTTTGGATTAATCATAACAAGTGTCTGAGATAGATCTTGTGGCGTCTTGATAATACATAAACTTAATGATATCCCAACTTGTGGAGCAGCAATCCCAACACCTTCAGCACACTGCATGGTATCTATCATATTGTATGCAAGAGTACGAATTATAGAATTATTAGTATTAATTTCTTCTAATAATAGATTTCTTGTTTTTTTTCTTAATACTGAATCGCCATATTTTATGATAGTCAGTTTAGCCATTTGTGAAATATTTTATCAATTTAGTTATAATATTTTCAATATATTATGAACAGTTATATGTCAATAGAATTTGTTAAAATACCTATAGATCACTCACAAGATATTATAGGATTAAAAAAATTTTGGTTAAATATCTATCATATTCTTAAAAGTAGGGAAAACTACTTTTGTAAAATATGGGAAAATGGTACAAATACAGAAATATTTTTGGAACTTATTTTTTGTATATTAACTCCTCAAAGTAAAGCTACACTATGTTGGCAAGCAGTAAAAAATATTGATCAATTGTATTCAAAGTACATGACTATAAAAGAAAAAGATATACTCAAAGCAATAAAACATATTCGTTTTCATAATGCCAAAGCAAAATATATTATGGAAGCTAAAAAGTTATTTATAGTGAATAATATTTTAGATGTTAGAGCTAAAGTTGTTAACAATATCTACTCTACTAGAGAATGGTTAGTAAATAACGTTAAAGGCTTAGGGTATAAAGAATCTAGCCATTTTTTAAGAAATATAGGTATAGGACGAGAACTAGCAATTTTAGACAGACATATACTATGTAATCTACGATTATATAACATTATCGATGTAATACCACAATATCTAACAAAAAAGACATATTTAACGATAGAAAACAAAATGCAAAACTTTGCAAAAAAGCTCAATATACCTATGTGTCATTTAGACATGATTTTATGGAGTAAATCAACAGGAGGTATTTTCAAATAATATACTTTATCAAAAAGCCCTAAAACCTTTATTTAGGGCTTTTTGATAAAAATGTTTCAATGTTTAATATTCAGGCATTTGAGGCATTCCGCCACCTGCTCCACCCATAGGCATTTTAGGAGACTTTTCAGGTATATCTGTAACTAAAGTTTCAGTAGTAAGAATCAAACTAGCTATTGAAGCAGCATTTTCTAATGCTGTTCTAGTCACTTTAGCAGGATCAACAATACCAGACTTCAGCATATCAACATACTCATTACTGTCAGCATTGTAACCAAAAGACATATCATTAGAATTTTTAATTTTATCAACTATAATAGAAGGTTCCAAGCCTGCATTTTCAACTATCATTCTAATAGGACCTTCAAGAGCTTTACATACAATTTCAATACCAGTTTTTTCATCAACATCTATTGCTTTAACATTCTTTAATACTGATTGTGCTTTCAGTAATGCTACCCCACCTCCAGAGACAATACCTTCTTCTACTCCAGCTCTTGTAGCATTAAGTGCATCTTCAACTTTAAATTTCTTAGTTTTCATTTCAGATTCTGTAGCAGCTCCAACATTCACTACTGCAACTCCACCAACTAACTTTGCAAGTCTTTCTTGTAACTTTTCTTTATCATAATCTGATTTAGTTTCATCAATTTGTCTACGTATCTGTGTTATTCTAGCTGCTATTTCATGTTTATTTCCAGAACCTGATACAATTGTTGTATTTTCTTTATCAACAACAACACGCTTTGCTTGTCCTAAAAGATCTATAGTTGCCTTATCAAGTTTTAACCCAGCTTCTTCTGTTATAACTGTTCCACCAGTAAGTACTGCTATATCTTGTAACATTTCTTTTCTTCTATCACCAAAACCAGGAGCTTTAACAGCTACAACTTTAAGAGTACCTCTAATTTTATTAAGAACTAAAGTTGCAAGTGCTTCTCCTTCTACTTCTTCAGCTATAATCATAAAAGATTTACCAGCTTGAACTATCTTTTCTAATAATGGAAGTATTTCTTGCATTGAACTTATTTTTTTATCTGTAATTATTATATATGGATCTTCTAATACTCCTTGCATTCTATCATTATCAGTTACAAAGTAAGGAGAACAATAGCCTCTATCAAATTGCATGCCTTCCACAACATCAAGTGTTGTTTCTGATGTTTTCCCTTCTTCAACTGTTATAACTCCATCTTTACCAACTTTCTCCATTGCATCTGCTATTAAAGTTCCAATTTCTTTATTACTTGCAGAAATAGATGCTATTTGAGCAATTTCTTCTTTATTTTTTACTTGTTTAGCTACTGTTTTTAACTCATTAACTACTGCAGTTACAGCTTTTTCTATGCCCTTTTTTATATGATTTGCATTAGCACCAGCAGTAATATTCTTAAGGCCTTCATTAATTATAGACTGAGCTAAAATTGTAGCAGTTGTTGTTCCATCACCAGCTACATCATTAGTTTTAGAAGCAACTTCTTTGACAAGTTGTGCTCCCATATTTTCAAAAGGGTCTTCAAGATCTATTTCTTTTGCAATAGTTACTCCGTCATTTGTTATAGTAGGAGACCCAAATTTTTTATCTAGAACAACATATCTTCCTTTTGGGCCAAGAGTTACTTTAACTGCATTTGCTAATTTATCAACTCCTGATTTTATAGCTTTACGTGCTTCATCATTATAAATTAATTGTTTCGCCATAACGTTTTAATCTCCTTTCATAAATTGAAAATAAAACTTATTAAAAAATTTACTCAATTATTCCTAAAATATCATCTTGTGACATGATTAGATAATCAACATCATCAATTTTTACTTCAGTCCCAGAATATTTACCAAATAGAACTTTATCCCCTTTTTGTACTTCAAAAGGCAGTACTTTGCCATCTTCTAATTTCTTTCCTGTACCTAATGAAATAACTTCCCCTTCTTGTGGTTTCTCTTTCGCAGTGTCAGGAATAAAAATGCCTCCTTTTTTTACCTCCTTCACATCAATAGGTTTAACTAAAATCTTCTCACCCAATGGTTTAATCATAATAATACTACCTCCTTTTATGAATTTTATCATTATTGCTTATATTAGCAGTGTCATGCTTTAATTGCTAAAATTATACAAAATCAAAATAATTCTTGTCAAGTAATAAAAAAATTACTATATTTATATAAGTTTGCATAGTGTCCATTTAAATTCATTAATTTTTCATGAGTTCCAACTTCAACAATATAGCCATTTTTAAATACATATATTCTATCTGCATTCATTATTGTAGATAAACGATGTGCTATAACGATTGCAGTTTTATCTTTAATTAAATTATCAAAACATTGTTGTATTTTTTTTTCTGATTGAAAATCTAATGAACTTGTTGCTTCATCAAGTAATAGTATTGGTGCATTTTTTAATATAGCTCTTGCAAGAGCTATCATTTGCTTTTGTCCTCCAGATAAAACTACACCATGTTGACCAATAATTGTGCTATATCCTGTTTCTTGACTAGTAATAAAATCATGTGCTGCAGCATTTTTAGCAGCCGCTATCATTTCTTTATTACTTGCATTAGGTCTTCCAATTAAAATGTTATCACGTATAGTATTATCAAATAGCATTATATCTTGAGAAACAAAAGATATATTATCTCTTAAGGATTGAATTTGAATATTACGTATATCTTCTCCATCAATTTCAATACTACCATCTTGTACATCATAGAATCTTAAAAGTAAATTCATACAAGTAGATTTACCAGACCCTGCACGCCCCACTATAGCAACTTTTTCACCCTCTTTAACTACTAAATTTATATTATGTAACACTGTTCTATTTGGAACATAACTAAATTTTACTTTATTAAATTTTATAACTCCATTAATAAATATAATTTTTTTAGCATATAGTTTGTTTACTATTTGTGGTTTAATATCCATTAAATTAAAAATACGCCCTAGCGCTACTATACCAATTTGTATATTTGTACTCAAATTAGCCAAAGATTTCATAGGTTGATATATTGCAATTATAGAAACTAAAAAAATCATAAATTCTCCTGGAGTTAAAAGACCATGAATAATTCTATAGCCTCCATAAGTTAATGTAGCTGAGGCAACAACTCCACCAAAAAATTCCATCAATGGACTTAAAATATTACTATTTTTAGCTATTTTTAATGCAGTCTTAGATATTTTGTCAGTATGTAATTTCAGTTTACTAAATTCTATATTTTCCATATTATAAGCTTTAACAATTTTAATATTACAAAATGATTGAGTTAAAGTTGTATACAAATTACCAATCAATCCCTGTTGTTTGTGAAATATTTTTTTTATTTTTTTACCAAAATATAATATTGGATAAAAACCTAAAGGAAAGAATATAAACATAATTATAGCCATATCAAAACTTTTCAAAAACATTAATATAATTAAAAATACAATAGAACAAGTATCTCTAACAAGTGTAGTACAAGTTATAATAATAGCTTCCTTAATAGTAGTTAGATCTCGTTCAAAATGTACTAATAAATTACCAGAACTATGTTTATGAAAAAAATCTAAATCTTGTATAATAATTTTTCTATATAAATCTAATTGTAATTTCTTAATACAATTAATTCCTAATTTGATCATGGTAACAGCTTGTATATATTGTGCTAAGGATTTTGTAGCAAAAACTATTACTAATTTTATAGCCATGATGATTAGGACTGATTTATTTTTATCTATAAATACTTCGTCAAAAACTGGTTTTAATAAACTTATAGCACAAGCATTTAAAATGCCAAACATTAACATAAAAATAGATGATAATAGTAGTAATTTCCATTGCGAAACAATGTAATTTATCCATAAATGTTGTACTTGTTCAATCTTTTTACTTCGTATAGTGTTTTTTATTTTTAATATAAAGTTCATTGATTATTTTTGCCGATAAGATGCGTAATTGTCCATCTTTGTGATTTATATCTATAATAAAAGCTTAGTGATAATGCCATATTATAAAGTAATACAAAACTCCATGCTATGTAAATACTAAGCTTTAAAAATATTACACTGATATATGTAGGTATTATAATAAACAAGATGGAAAATAAAATAAATTTCTTAACAATAAAAATAGTATCTCCAGCTCCTTTTATAGCAGATGAAAAAATTATATTACTTGCATTAAATATAAGATAAAAAGCTAGCATTCTTAATAAATTGAATAACATTGGTCTTATTTTATCTAGTAATACACTTTGTTCACTACTCGCAAATAGCATTATAAATTTATTAGGAAATAATATTAAACAAAAAAAGACAATTAGTATATATAGAGAAACTATATGTATCGCAGATTGAACACTTGATTTAGCTACACATATGTTATTTTTGCCTACATACTTACCAACAATGAGAGATGTTGACATTCCACATCCAACAATAAAAACAGAAAGAATGTGATGAATAGTTGCAACTATATTGCTAGCTGCTAATTCGTATATTCCAATATGTCCAATAATGATTATAAAGATTCCAAATCCAATTGTATCAAAAAAAAATTCTCCACCATTTGGCAATCCATAACATAATAATCTTTTAATAAAAGTAAAATTAGGTTTAATATTTCTTGTATTATATATATTACTATTTTTTTTTGACACTATTAGAACAGTGTAGATTATACAAACTATGAATAGTGATATGTTGTTTGCTAAAGCAGCACCAGTAATTCCCATGTTAGGTAAGCCATAATGCCCATAAATTAAACAAAAATCAAGTATAATATTGGTAATGACACCACATAAACTTACTATTAAAACTATTTTAGTTTTGCCTATACCTGCATAGAATCCTGCAAAAACAGTTTCAGCAATACATGGAAATGATCCATAGCATAATGTTGTAAAATATTTTACTTCTTCACATGCTACATCATATGGATGCCCTATACTCATAAAAAATGATTTGGCGAATATAGAACTTAAGAATATTATACATGTTGCAATAAATGCTAAGTAAATGCCTTGCCAAATGGCAGGCCCTATTTCTTTATATCGTTTTTGTCCATAATATTGAGCTATAAAAATATCTATATAAGTAAGAGTGCCAAAGAAAAAACAAACAATAGACCAATTAATAATTCCTGCAGGAGTAGAAGCAATAAATGATTCCTGAGAATATCTAGATAAAAAAATTTTATTAATGAATAGTTGAACTGCTTCTATCCCAGTTGAAGCAATAAGTGGAATTGATATTTTTAAAAATTCTGCATAGCCACCAGCAGTCTTATAACGTTCTTTAAAACTATCTATAACACTCATTTAATAAATATTATACAAAATATCATTTTATACTTAGATCTGACTTGCAAAGAGCTCTTTCATATCATTAGGTAAGCTAGAAGTAAATTGTACTACCTGCTGTTTACTTGGATGTATAAATGTTATCTTGTAAGCATGCAACATCTGTCTTAAATATTTTGTGTTACCTATTACTTGAGGTCCTCCATATTGTTTGTCTCCTATAATAGAATGATGAATATATTTCATATGACTTCGTATTTGATGAGTACGTCCAGTACACGTCTTGACTTTAATTAATGTAAAAGTATTATATCGTTTTATTACTTGAAATATTGTAATAGACATTTTTTTCGCAAATGGGCCTACAGATATAATTTTTCTATTATGTGGATCTCTTCCAAGTGGAGCTTTGATGATTCCTTGATTTTCATTAATAATGCCATTTACAGCAGCATAATATAGTTTACTAATTAATCTCTTTTTAAATTGATTAATAATATTTTCTTGAGTTCTAATATTTTTAGCGAAAATTATGACTCCTGAAGTATCTTTATCAAGTCTATGGACTAAATAAGGAGAAAAAGTATTTTTAGCATAAAATGCTAAAGCATTAAGCATTGTATTTGTATTGTGTCCATAAGAAGGGTGTACAACAATACCAGGTTTTTTATTGATAATAATTAAATCGCGATCTTCATAAATAATATCTAGTTGTACTGCACAAGGTAATAATGTGTTAATTATTTGATCGTCAAATGTAATAGTGAGTATGTCACCATAATGTAATTTATAACTAGAAGTTATATAATGCCCATTTAGCAATATTTTTTGTTTTTTTATAAGTTTTTGAAAATAAGAACGAGAATATTTGTTATAAAGTAATGTTAAATATATATCAAGTCTTATTTTTGTATACTCATTATATATTATTGTCTTTTGCATATGATCAAAATTCCAAATATAAGTATAAAAATAGATATTATTTGAGCTATTGATAAATTAACAAAACTAATTCTAAAATCACAACGAAAAAATTCAATTATAAATCTTCCTATTCCATATAATACTAGATATATACTAAACACTGTTCCACTTTTGCAATGTTGTTTTGAATAAAAATGTAAAATTACAAAGATACATAAATTCATTACAGCTTCATAAATTTGTGTTGGATGTAAATGTTTACCGGTCATAGCAAACGAATTTGTATTATTAAATATAATAGACCATGGCACATTGCTAGGTTTGCCGTAACAACATCCACTGAATAAACAGCCAACACGACCTATAGAATGTCCTAAAGATAAACCTGGAACTAAAAAATCTCCTAATTGTAATATAGATATATTATGTTTATATGAATATATTACACATAACATAATTGAACTAATCAATCCACCATAATATATTAAACCACCATTCCATAACTGATAAATACTAATAGGATTTAATATAAAATATCTTAAATTCATAATAACATACAGTAACCTACTTCCTAGTATAGAAATAATCATTATATATATATATAATGTATACAAAGCATTTTCACTAAATATTTTGTTTATAGATTTGTTTAAAGAGTATAAAAGATATATAAACGATATAGTAAACGCACAGGCTATGAACACACCATAAGAATAAATTTTAAATTTGCCATACTGAAATAAAATTGGATACATAAACTAAATTAAATCATTTCCAATTTTATTTATATTAATAAACAATATTATAAATCCTATACAGATATAAATATCAGCTGTATTAAATGTAGGATACCGAATTAAGTTAACTCCAATATCTACAAAGTCAATAACGTAATTATGAAATAGTCGATCTATTAAATTACTTATACCACCAGATATAATTAAACAAAAAGCAATCCTAATCATTCTATGTAATTTATACCAATAATTATAAAGGTATATTATCATTAATAATAACAATATAAATATTATTATTAATAAGTTAGACTCATATTTATAGAATAATCCAAAAGCTATACCAGTATTATGAACATGAACAATATTGAATAAATTGTTAAAAGAGATACAATTAACATAACTACAATATGGAATATAACAAACAACAAGATATTTTAAAATTTGATCTATAAATATTAATATTGTAAAAAGAACAGATTTTAATCTAGCCATATAACTTATTTACTAAAATTGATGAATCACTTGCGTACATCTAATACACAATCCATTTTTTATATTATTTATATATCGCCAACACCTATTACACTTTTTATATTTTGACTTACTTATTTCCAGATTGAATACATCTTCTTTCTCTAAAGATAACTTATATTTAATATCCCAACTTCCAAGGACCATATTTAATAATTCAACGTCATTGAAAACATCATTATAATTTTTTCCATATACTATTGTTATTTTAGTTTCTAGAGTTGAGCCTAGTTGATTTAATTGCCTAACAGACTCATAAAGATTAATAAATTTTTTTCTTATATAAAATATTTTTTTCCACGTATTATATACATATTTATTAATATTATAATCATTATTTTCTGTAGGAAAATTTGATAGAAAAACTGAATCTTCTTCATCAAAAATGTTTA
>JAISJB010000003.1 GCA_031261715.1 Endomicrobium sp. | reverse complement strand
TTTTGTGCAAGCATTGACATAATAATATTTGAAGAATATTCTATAGCTTCACTTAGTGATATAAATCTATTAACTTTTTTATGATTATCTTTTATTGTATGTCCTTCAAGTTTATAACGGTTATTATCTAAATAAAAATTATCTGATAAATGTACTATTCCTATATCTAAAGCCGTAGATACAGTTACTATTTTAAAAGTAGAACCTGGTTCATATATATCACTTATAACAGAGTTTCTTAGCCTATGAATATTATTAATTTTTTTATTAGGATCAAAACCTGGAAGACACACCATTGATAATATAGCTCCAGTTTTAGGATTTTGAATTATACATATAGCCTTCTTAGCTTTAGATTTAGACATAGCTTTTTGGAGTTCATTGGTTACTATTAATTGTATTGTAGCATCTATATGTAAAGTAATATTATGACCTTTCATTGTAATTTTATCAATGTGTTTATCTTTTTGTATTATATTACCCCTTCCATCTCTTAATTTATGGACTTTAATAAAATTTCCATATAAGCATTTATCACATATTTTTTCGATTCCATATAATCCATGTCCATTAACATTAGTAATACCAATAATATTTGCACACAAATGTCCCAATGGATATTTTCTAATATATGCACTATGAAATCCTATTCCATTTATTTTTTCTTTTTTAATGTTTCGAATTGTTTCAGAATCAACATTATATGCTATTGGAATATAAGAAGTACTTTTAAATTTTTTTAAATATTTATGTTTAATTTGAATACCATTTTTATAAAGTATTTGCCTCATTTTATTAAAGTTATCTATTTTACTTGGATCAATAAATACTATATATTGTTTAATGCTTAAAGCTAAAATTTTACCTTTAACATCAAGAATGTCTCCTCGTTTAAATTTTTCTGTTATTTTATAAGTAGACATTTTTTTAACTCTTTGATTTAATTTATTATGTAAAAAAATTTGAATATAAATTAACCTTAACAATAAAAATATAAATAACAATAATATAATAATAAGTAAAATAATTTGTCTTTTGTTAATATGCATATATATATTAATTAAATATAAAATATAGAATTTTTTTTTGGAAAAGTAAAATTTTTTTTCTTTGCTATTTTATACATTTTGTCAAGTGATAATATGTTATTTATTTTTAATTTTAAGATATCATTTTCTATTAATGCTTGTTCATATATATTATTAAGATAACTTATTTTATAAGCTAACCTTATTGATATATTTTGTTGCCATACATAAATAAAAATACTTAACAAAACATATAATTTATACTTATTGTTTTTCTGCAACTCGCATCCTAGCACTACGTACTCTAAAATTATTATTTAATTCATCTTTAGAAACTTTAATAACCTTTTTTGTGATTGTTTTGTAAATACCATTACACGTATTATGTTTAAAATTTAACTTCACCATTCTATCTTCTAAAGAATGGAAACTTACTATAACAACCCGACCTGTACAATTTAATAGTTCAGGAGCAATAGATAGTAGTTGTTGTAAATTATCAAGTTCACTATTGACAACTATTCTTAATGCTTGAAACACTTTTGTAGCTGTGTGTATTTTAGTTCTTCTTCTTCTTCTATTTAGACGTTTACGTGTCTTTGCAGCACATACAATATTTTGTAATTCTTTAGCACTATTGATGCATTTTTGTTTTCTATGAATACAAATAGAATTTGCAATTTTTCTTGATTGGTATTCTTCGCCGTAACGATAGAAAATATTAGCTAAATTATTAGCTGAAGTAGAATTAATAATTGTTTGTGCTGTAATTTTTAATCTATTGTCCATTCTCATATCTAATCTAGGTGACTTAAAAGAAAACCCACGACTTAAATCATTCAATTGTTGAGAAGATATACCTATATCAGCTAATATACCATCTACTTTGTCAATATGTAAATTAGATAAAATTTGTTTTATGTTTTTAAAATTGTCTCGTATAAAAATAACTCTGTCATTAAATTTATTTTCGTTAAATCTATACAAAGATTGTTCATCCCAATCAATAGCTATTATTTTTATATTTTTAAATTTATTAAGTAAGTAAAATGTATGACCTCCATTCCCAAAAGTACAATCAACATATACTCCATAAATATTTTGAATTAAATATTTTGATATTTCTGATAACATTACTGGGATATGGATATGTTCATAAAACATACAAAAACACTCTTTTGATTACAAATGAAGATGAACTATACACCGAATTCTGTCTTTTAATTTTTTTAAAAGTGACAATCATTTCTCTATTGTTAAAATCACTTTTAACAATTAAGCAGCTACATATAATATAAAATTATCAAGCTTTGCTTTCCAGTAAGGCTTTAGCCGTTTCACACTTTACATTTCTGTAAGAACTTATCCCTTTTTTACCAAAGGATATCCTTTTCATTTCTAAAAAAGACGTCTCTGTTCGCACCTCTACTCTTACGAGCGATAGGAATTACCTATTACCGTTTTCTGAATAAAAATCTTTATGTTATCCAGTTAAAGTTCGGACTTTCCTCTTTACTTATTTATTTGGTAAAGCGATTGTCTGTTCATCTTCATTTGCGTTATTTACAGTTTTATTAATATACCTGAACAATTATCACAAAATATAAGTTCTTTATATTTTTCTACTTGATTTATTAATTGTGGTCTCAATATCATTCCACAACCACTACAACTATTTTCTTTAATAAGACATACACAATTTCCATGATGATTACTATTGATTTTATCATATTGTACAATTATTGCTTGTTTGATCTTTGTTCTTAATTCTTTTTTAATTTGTTTTGTTACTTTTAGTTCTTGTTTTAATTTATCTATAACAGTTGTGATTTCATTAATTTCATTATCTATATCTTGTACACGTTTTACATATTCATGTTCACAATTTATAAACGTTATATTATTATTATCAACTTTGTACATAAGTTCTATTATTTCATCTTCAAGAATACTTTTTTTTAGTTTAGATTTATCTATTTCTGAAAGTAATGTTTTATACATCATATTTGACTTCACATTATTTAATTCTGTCAAATACTTATTAAGTGTTTGTTCAATTTTAAGAAGTTCTAACTCTTTACTTTTCTTATTTAGTACTAATTGTAAAAAAGTATTTTTTTTAATGTTAAGATTCATTCTTTCATTATTAAGTATTGTTTGTTTTTCTTTGATGTTATTTAATTTATCAGTTATTTGTTTGCTATAACTATCTATTTTTATATCACAAACTTGTACTTGATATAATAATTCTAATTCTTGTTTTAAATTAATCATAACTTTTATCAGTGTGTACAGTGGGTAGTACAGGACTCGAACCTGTAACCACTCATATGTGATACGAGTACTCTACCATACTTGAGCTAACTACCCCTATCATATTGGGCCTGGTAGGACTTGAACCTACGACCATTCGATTATGAGTCGAGTGCTCTGACCAACTGAGCTACAGGCCCTTTTATATAATTATAATAACAAATATTTTCTTATTTGTTTCATATCTGCCCAAACATATTTTTTTAAATTGTTATTTCGTAATAATGCTGCTGGATGATAAGTAGGTATGACTATAATATTTTTATATTTCATTATAGTCCCTCTTACTATACTAATGTTCACATCTATGTTTAATAATCCTTTTGTAGCTGAACTACCTAAAGTGACAATAATTTTAGGTTTTATTATATCTATTTGTTTTTCTAAATATTGCATACAATGATTAATTTCATATATAGTAGGAGGTCTATTATTGTCACGTTTATTACAATTTATAATATTTTTCATTGGATGACACTTAACTATATTAGTAATATATATATCTTGTCTGTTATAACCAATAGCATTGATGATTTTAGTTAATAATTGCCCAGCTTTGCCCACAAATGGTTCGCCTTGATGATCTTCTTCATATCCTGGAGCTTCTCCTATTAACATTAAGGATGCATTGGAATTACCTACCCCAAAAACAATGTTAATTCTTTCATTTCCTAAGTTACATTTACGACATTTACTTATTTTCTGTTTTAACTCTGTAAGCATACTATCTTGATTTTGAACTATATTCATATCACCATATACGTTTTCTTCTCCCCATTCTATATTATCCTCTAGGTTTGTTTTTATTAGTTTAAGTATTTGTATACAATTGTAATTTGTATTCATTTATTTTTATTATCTTTTTTCTTCATTTTAGCATTAAATTCAACTAAAGTCTTTTTTGTGATAAAGCCACATAAAACATCACCTAATACTTTGTTAATTATTTCAATTTGTGTTAAGCGTTTATAACTATCACTTTGTTTAAAAACATCAATATAATCTAAAGTTAATTTGATCGTTTCATATCTGCCAATATTCGATTGTGATATCTGAAAATCTAATGTAGATTCATCTAATATCATAAATTATTCCTCGTATTATATACATAGAATCTATCAAAACAAAATTTTCTATTTATAATTTTATAATTTAAAGATTCTATGATAGTTTCTACAGCATGTACTGCATCATTTAATTTATTATTCTTATTTATAACCAAATAATCATAGTTATTTATACATTTTAATTCTTGTTTTGCAGTTTGCATTCGTTCATTAATTATTTCACAACTATCTTGTTGTCGAAACATTAACCTTTCATAAAGATTATTTAAATTAGGTGGCATAACAAATATCATACATGCATCAGGATAAAATTTTTTTATTTGCATTGCTCCTTGTACATCAATTTCCAAAATTACCTTTTTTTGTGCACGTAAAATATTATCTAATAAGATTTTTGATGTGCCATAATAGTTATTATGAACCATAGCCCATTCTATAAACACTTTATCTTTAATCATTTTTTTAAATATATTTTTTGTAACAAAAAAGTAATCTAAACCATCTACTTCACCTGATCTAGGAAGTCTAGTAGTATAAGATACTAAAAATCTAATATTATATTTATGTTTTCCACTAACCACTCTTTTAATGATACTAGATTTACCAGCCCCAGATGGGGCAGATATTATAATTATTTTACCACTTAAGGAATATCTTGTTGTAATCATAAAAAGTCGGGAAGGCGGGATTTGAACCCACAATCTCCTGCTCCCAAAGCAGGCGCGATAGCCAAATTACGCTACTTCCCGTTTTCATTTAATAACTTTTCCTCAATAAATTTTTTAATTTTTTTAATGCCTTTGCTCTATGGCTAATTAAATTTTTAGTTTTAAAATTAAGTTCAGCTAAAGTTTTTTTATATTGTGGTAAATAAAACACTGAATCGTACCCAAATCCATTATACCCCTTCATATTATTATATATAGTACCAAATATTTTGCCAAATACTAATGTGACTTGTCCAGATGGATTTGCAATTGCTATTACTGTCTTAAATGTAGCTCGTCTATTTGTTTTATATCTTAATAATCTAAGCAATTTCTTATTATTATCATTATAAGAACATTGATTTCCAGCAAATCTAGCAGAATACACTCCTGGTAGTCCATTTAAACAATCAACTTCTAATCCTGAATCATCTGCTATTGCCCAGGATTTAAAAAACTTAGCTGCTATCCTAGCTTTCTTTGAAGCATTTTCTTCAAGAGTTTCACCATCTTCAATAATTGTTGGAAATCTACCACAACATTTCATTGGTATTATTTTAATATTAACGTTTAATATTGATGTAATTTCATTTACTTTATCTTGATTACTAGTCGCAATAATTAATTTATTTATCATTTTTTTAAAACATCTAAATACATTTGTAATTTTTTTATCTTTAACATTAAATTATCTACTTTTATTGAAACTTTAGTAACTTCACTTTTAGGCGCTTTATTTATAAAATTTACATTATGCAATTTTGACGCCAAAGATTTTAAATTTATTTTAGCAGTATTTAATTCTTTTTCAATTCTAGTACGCTCTTTATTATACTCTATATACTTATCTATTAATAAGTATATTTCACAGCCCCCAGCAATAAGAACAACAGCATTTTTAACTTCATCTATTTTCTCTATAAATGAAATAGATGCTATTTGTGTGAGACTTTTTATGTAATGTTCATTTTGTCTAATAATGTTTTGATTTATTGTACTATTATTACTGTAAAACAATGATTTAATATTGGTGCCAACAGGTATATGCATTTCATTGAGTGTAACTCTTATCTTTGTAATAATATCTTGAACAATTGTTGTCATCTGTTTAATAATCAACTTAGATTCAAGTTCATCAATATTTATATTGATTTGTTGCTGACTATATCCAACTTTATTAAGAAGTTTTAATAATTCTGAGGTTACAAAAGGTATTATAGGAGATAACAATTGTAATGTTTTTTGTAATATAGTGGCCATTATAAGTAATACTAAATTACTCTTTTCTACATCTTTTGAACAAAGTCTTATTTTAGCAAATTCAATATACCAGTCACAATATTTATACCAAAAAAAATCGTATAATTCTCTTGTAACAATATTTATATTATAATCTTGGTAAGCTTTGTTAACTTTTTTAATCATATTATAGTATTCTACAAGAATCCATTTATCTACAAGTTCACCAAGTTGTATTTGTGTTTTGCTATTCTTAATATTCAAATTTTTAATATTAGTAAGTACAAATCTAGAAGCGTTCCATATTTTATTAATAAAATTCCTTGAATATAAAAATACATCGTTTGAAATTTGTATATCTCTGCCTTGAATAGCAACTTTCATTAAACCAAACCTTAATGCATCAGTCCCATATTGGTTGATAATTTGTCTTGGATCAATAGTATTGCCAAGTGATTTTGACATTTTTTTACCATTAGAATTTCTAACTATTCCATGAATGATAACATCTTTATAAGGTATCTTATCAGTAAACTCTAGACTAAACTGTATCATTCTAGCAACCCATAAATATATAATTTCATGACCAGTAACTAAAATTGAAGTAGGATAAAAGTATTGCAAATCTTTATTAAATTCATTTTCACCCCAATTAAATACACTTAACGGCCATAAAGCTGAAGAAAACCATGTATCTAAAACATCTTCATCTTGAACAAAATTTGAACCTTTACAATAAGGACATTCTTTAGGAATATTAAATGATGCAATAGGTTTACAAGTCAGATGTTTAGAAGTACAATAATAAACTGGAATTCTATGCCCCCACCATATTTGACGACTTATACACCAATCTCTTAAATTTTCTAACCATGATATGTATGATGTTTCCCATGATTTTGGGTAAAAATGTATTTGATGAGTTTTTTTTACAACATCTATGGCTTTTTGAGACATATTTTTAACATTTAAAAACCATTGTTCAGACATTAATGATTCTATTTTTGTAGAACATCTGTAACATTTTTTAACAGAGTGAGAATAATCATCTACTTTAACTAAAAATCCATTCTTTTTCAATTCAGTACTAATTTTATCTCTAGCTTCTTCAATATTTAAATTACTATAACATGATGGAACATTGCTCATCCTACCACTAGTATTTATAACATTAATAACATCTAAATTATGCCTTAAAGCTATTTCATTATCAATAGGATCATGAGCAGGTGTCACTTTAACGACTCCTGTCCCAAATATTTTATCTACAGCATAATCAGCAATAATTCTTATTTTTCTATTTACCAAAGGAACAACTATAATTTGATCAAGTAATTTTATATATCTATCATCAGATGGATGAACTGCGACTGCAGTATCTCCAAAGAGTGTTTCTGGTCTACTAGTAGCTACAACAATAAATGAATTAGAATTATATATTGGATATTTTATATACCATATCTTACTATGTTCAGTTTCATATTCAACTTCTATATCTGATAATGCTGTTCTGCATTTTACACACCAATTAACAATTTTATTTCCTCTATAAATAACTCCTTTGTTATACAATAATATAAATGCTTTTTTTACAGCTTTGGAACAACTTGTATCCATTGTAAAAGCTGTTCTATCCCAATCTAGACAACAACCTAGTAATTTTAGTTGCTCTAATATTTGATTTTTAACATTTATTTCCCATTCTTTTATTTTTACTAAAAATTTTTTACGCCCTAAATCATATATAGTTTTATTTTCTTTTTTTAGATTTTTTTCAATAACATTTTGTGTAGCAATACCACCATGATCTAGGCCTGGAACCCATAATGTATTGTATCCTTGTAATTTTTTAAATCTTAAAATACTGTCTTGTAAGATAGCATTTAATGCATGTCCCATATGTAATGTCCCAGTGATATTGGGAGGAGGGAGAATAGCAACAAAAGGCTTTTTATTTTTATTGACCTTAGTAGAAAATATTTTATTATCTAACCAATATCTATACCATTTCTTATCATTATCTATATGATTATATACTTTGTCCATCATTCCATCCTACCTTTCTACATTTTATTGATGTATATACATTTTATATAAAATTAAATTTTAACAGCAAGTATATATTCTTTATTTTATATAATCTATCTTTTTAGAATATCTATAACAATGGTGAAAATATGGAATTACTATTTTAGCTTCATGAAATCGTTTATATATATTTTTTAGCATTTCACTTTGGATGAAAGCTTTTGAATACATATTTTTAATACGAAAAAACAAATTAAAGTGAATTGCATATTCACCAAAATGTGTGAATAATATTATTGGAGTATAGGTTTTAACTGTTTCAGTATATCTATTTATTACCTCTTGTGCTGCAATAATAGCTGTTCTTTCTACATATGCTAAGTTATATCCATAAGCAACATTACAACTAATAAAACTTGTAATTTCTGAATTATTATTGAAATGAAAATTTGTTACTATAACTGACGACAACTTGGTATTTGGGATGATAATGGTTATATTAGACATGGTCTTAATCAAAGTTGTTCGCCAATTAATTTCAATAACTGTTCCCTCTTCCCCAGAATCAAGTTTAACATAATCTCCCTTTACAATTTGCTTACTAATAAAAATCAGTACGCCTGAATAAAAACCAACAAAAATATCTTGAAATGCAAGCACCATTGGGGCTGAAGTTAAACACATTCCAAACAAAATTGGTTTAACTTTAACACCTACTTGGTCTAATAAGAACATCAAGCCTATAAAAATTATAATAAATCTTATTATATTTGGTCTAATTCTGTTAGAAAATAATTTAGAAAAAAATTTTGAAATTACATATGCTATTAGAATTATTAATGACAAAGAAACTGTAAAATAGAAAATTTTATGTACAATATGAAAATTAATATTTATAGGAGCATTTAATAATGAACTATATAAAGTTACTAAAAAAAATAAAAAAGAAATATAACTCTTAACTAAATTACTTTTAATGAAATTACTTGCTTTTGGAAATATATTAAATAAAATTGATGTTACATATTTTTTTAATAAAAAGCCGATAAACAAAAATAAGCTTAGTATAGTTATACTCTTTCCCCATAACAATACTGTTTTATTAATAAAAAACCAATTATATATCACATTTATCATTGATGAGATTTTTCAGATTGTATTTGACATGCTATGCAATATCTAGTCCATGGTATAGCCTGTAATCTTTCCATAGGAATAGTATTATGACAAGACTCACATCTTCCATATATATTTTTGTTCAATTTATCAAATGCAGTATTTATTGTTTCAAGCATTAATTTATCATTTTCAATCATCTTAAAATATCGTTCTCTTTCAGCATTATTAGTTGCTGTATCTATTTCGTCTCCTATGTTAGTATCCATAAGTCCTTTATTAATATTATTAACTTTATTTAATAGTTCAATTTTTTTTCTTATTAAAATGTTTTTTAAATTTTGAAATTTTGATTTGTCCGTTCCCATTATTAGTGCTCCCTAATGTAATTGGATTAAATTGTCACAACTTTAACAGTTTTTAAACTAGCTGATTCTTGTCCACTTAATCTAATGTTTTTAACAGACATATCTATTAGATAATCACATATTTCCTTTGTTATTCTCTCTCCTGGAATTAGAATAGGAATGCCAGGTGGATATGGCGTCAAGCTTTGAGCAGCAATATGGCCTACTGCTTTTTTCAAGCTTAATTTTTTTGTTTTTTTTGACAGAAAAACATCTCTTGGTTGCATCACCATTTCAGTTGATAGTGATGGAATCTTAAGTATCCAATTTTTTTGCTTACCATGATATTTGTCATTTATATCTTTAAGAGCATTAATAAAATTATTTATATCATTTTTATTAGATCCTTCGCCAAGAATTGCAACTAGATTAAATACATCAGCATAATCAAGTTGCACATTATATTTTTTTGCTAGAAGGTTTTCAATATCATAACCTGAAAGTCCACTTTTTGTAACATTAATTGTTAACTTAGTTACATCTAAATCAAAACCCAAGTTATTTATCTCATTACGTGTTATACATTTCATAAAATTAATATTGTTATTTATATATGAACGACCATATTCAGCATATTGGATAATTTTATTAAACGTATCTTCCCCATGTAAAAAAACTTGTCTTCTAGCTAAATCAAGACTAGCAAGTATTAAATAATTTGGACTTGTAGTTTGCAACATAGATACTATCTTTTTCACTCTATCTAAATCAATGAGTTTTGAATTAAAATGTAAAACAGATCCTTGAGATAATGCTGATAAAACTTTATGTGTTGATTGCACACATAGATCAGCACCAGCAGAAACTGCTGATTCTGGTAATTGTTTATTAAATAACAAATGTGGCCCATGTGCTTCATCTACTAAAACTATCTTACCTTTTTTATGACATAAATTAACAATTTTTTTTAATTCTGTTACTATTCCATTATATGTTGGACTAGTGATAAATACTGCTTTTACTTCAGGATATTTATTTAAGGCGTCCTTAATCTGCTCGTAAGTAGTATTAAAAATTAAATCTAAATCTTGATCTATATATGGTTGAATCCAAATAGGCCATATTCCAGATATAATAATTCCACTCATAAGAGATTTATGTGAACTTCTTGACACAATAACAGAATCGCCTGATTGACATGCAGCAAGTAACATTGCCATATTGCCAACTGAAGTTCCATTGACTAAAAAAAACGAATGCTGTACTCCGTATGCTTGTGCCATAAGTTCTTCTGCTTTTTTGATGACACTTGTAGGATCATGCAAAGAATCAACTTCATTAAACACAGTAACATCAAATTTATATACTGATTCTCCAGTATAATTTTTCAATTTACTATTAATACTTCTACCATTTTTATGCCCTGGACAATGAAAAGAAATAACATTCCTTTTAGCATGAGACAATAGAACGTCAAATAATGGAGTTTTAGTTTGTCTATTATACATTACAGATTTAGATGATAGGTGTTTAATCATTTTATTTTATTTTATCTAATTAAATTACCCGGTAGAAGATTCGAACTTCTGACCACTTCCACGTCAAGGAAGTACTCTAACCAACTGAGCTAACCGGGTAAAATATTAGGTGCGGGCCGGAGTCGAACCGGCGAATAAAAGTTTTGCAGACTCTTCCCTTGCCACTTGGGTACCGCACCATCACAATAATATATATTTATTTAAGATGCTTTTAACTTGTAATTTTAGTTGTACTAAATCAGTAGCATCATTAACAATAGTTATTGTAGCCATTTTAGCTGTTTCACTTGCTTGCTGAATAGCATTCTTAGACTCTTTATTATTTTCTTGTCTTTCCATGTTCATAAAGTCTAAAATATTTGTTGGATCCCCTAACCTACATCTAGATCTCATCCGTAAAAATCTTATATTAACAGGTGCAACTACGTTAATTAATACAAATCCATTTATACGTTTCAATTCTTTTACTTCAGCAGTATGTCTTATAGAACTTATACAATACTTAGTATTAGATTTCATCTTATTGAAAATATATCTAACAAGTACACTGTTGCCATATTTTTTTCTTAAAGTAATACCAAAATGATACAAATTAATACGTGTAGGTTCATACATTTCTTCATAAAGTAATGATCTAATCACATCTGACAAAGAATAGTGTACATAGCCATAAATATTAGCTATATAATTTGCTATTGTATCTTTCCCAGAACAACACAAACCTGTTAAACCTATTATTTTCATTATAAAGATAAAGAAAAACCACTATAGAAATAATTTGCGGGGGCAGGATTTGAACCTGCGACCTTCAGGTTATGAGCCTGACGAGCTACCAAACTGCTCTACCCCGCTAATTTATAAACTATTTTATGCTAACAATATTTTAATTATTTGTC